>JAISTC010000074.1 GCA_031272805.1 Propionibacteriaceae bacterium | reverse complement strand
AAGGCGAGGCCCGCCAACTGTTCCGCCGGGCCGGCGTCGCCCCGGCCCAGTGCGGCGGCCAGATGGGCGAAGACCGCCTCCCGGACCCGGTCGGAGGTCGGACGCGTCCCGGCGGCGGGGACGGCGAGGCGGCGTGAGGCCCAACGGCCCGCCACGATCCTCGTCATGGCTCAAGACTGGCACACCGATATAGGATTCGCCGCATGGCAGATACCGTCTCCCCGGTGACGATCCTCTCGGACGTCCGCGCCTGGGACCTCCTGGCCGGCCAGCAGGTCGGCCGCCTCGTCGTCATCGCGGGCTCCGAGCCGGAGATTTTCCCGGTCAACTACGCGGTCGACGGCGAGTCGATCGTCATCCGCACCGCCGAGGGGACGAAGCTCGACGGCCTGCTCCAGCACGGCCGGGTCACGTTCGAGGCCGACACCTGGGACGTCGACCACGGCTACTCCGTCATCCTCCACGGCGAGGCCGCCCCGATCACCGATCCGGCCGAGTTGGCCCGGGCGGAGGCGTTGCGCCTCAAGCCGTGGGTGCCGACGGTCAAGACGGTCTTCGTCCGGATCGAGCCGGACCGCATATCGGCCCGCAAGTTCACCTTCGGCCCCGACCCGATCGAAAAGTACCGCTACTGAAGAATCGGCCCGGCCGGATTGGTCCCCGGCTCGGCGGGCGTGTATTCTCTTGCGAGTTGTCCGGGCCTGGGTGGCCCGATACTGGAGGAGAATGCGATGGCTGCCGTCTGCGACATCTGCGCCAAGGGCCCTGGCTTCGGCCACAATGTGCCCTGGTCGAAGAAGAAGACCCTGCGCCGGTGGAATCCGAACATCCAGCGGGTCCGCGCAGTCATCGACGGGACGCCCCAGCGGCTCCACGTCTGCACGGCGTGCATCAAGGCCGGCAAGGTCACCCGCTAAGGACCGACCCCGGATCCACCAGCGCAAACCCGCCCCCAGGGGCGGGTTTTCCCATGTCTGAGCGTCCTGCCTGGTGCCGTCACCACAAGGGCAGGCGCCGTACCCTGAGCCGGTCGGGTCCCAGCACGATGATCGCGCCCGCCTCCAGATCGTCCCGCACCGGTCCCTGCAAGTTGGCCGTCAAGAGCGCCGCCATGTCTTCGGCCCGCCGCCCTCCCAGTCGCCGAAGGAGGACGACCGACGGCGCCGCGGCGTGGGTCCGGGCGAGCAGTTCTCCGAAATCAGTGTCGGCACTGACCAGAACGGCCCTGCGGAGCCGGGCCGCTTCCAGCACTGCCGTGTCGGGGGCCGCCGCCAGGCCGAGGTCGCGGACGTGTTCGGCGACCCAGCCCAACTCGGCGAGGAGGCCGGGCAGGCGGACGGACAGGTTGTTGTCGAGGAGCAGCCTCATGCTGCCCGCAACACGGGGAGCTGCCGCTCCAGGACGGCGTCGGCGGCGAAGCGGAGGGCTTCCTGGATGTCGGCGCGAGTGAGATCGGGCAGGTCGGCGATGATCTCATCGGTGGTCAGGCCGTCGGCCACCATGGCGACAATCGTGGCCACGGGCAGCCGCAGGCCCCGGATCGTCGGGACGCCGCCCATGACGTCCGGATTGGCCAGAATACGGTCGTAAGCCATGGAGGCAGACTAGCGGATGGGGCGCGTGCTGAGGCGCCTGGGGACAAGTCACAGCACTGTCACGGCAGCGTCACGTGGGCGGCGGTGCGGCGGGCCAGGCCGTCGGCGATCAGGGACTCGAGCGCGCGCCGCGCCTGCGCTTCGTCCGGCCAGCGCGCCAGCAGCGCGGTCTCGGCGAGGCCGCTGGGGCTGTCGCGGAGAGCGGCCATGAGGGCGCCCCGCGCCTGGCGGTCGGAGCCCGTCCACGCCTGGGGTTTGCGGGCGGCTGAGTGGGGGTCGGGTGGATACCCGGCCCGGCGCCACGCGCAGTCCCCGGCGATGGGGCAGTCGCCGCAGGCGGGGGAGCGGGCCGTGCAGACCAGCGCCCCCAATTCCATCGCCGCCATGTTCCACGTCACGGACTCCGCCACGTCCGCCGGGAGAGCCGCCTCCGCGCGGGCCCATTCAGCCGCCCTGGGCGAGGGTGGCGGCAGGGCCTCGCCGCCGAGCGCCCGGGCGAGGACGCGGCGCACATTCGTGTCGAGGACGACCACGCGGCGGCCGAAGGTGAAGGCGGCGACGGCGGCCGACGTGTACGGCCCGATCCCCGGGAGCGCGGCCAGTGCCTCAACCGTCGACGGGACCACGCCGCCATGTCGGTCCACGATGGCCTGCGCCGCCTCCCGCAGCCGCAAGGCCCGCCGCGGGTAGCCGAGCCGCCCCCAGGCCCGGATGACGTCGCCCGGATCGGCGGCGGCCATGGCCGCGGGCGTCGGCCACCGCGTGACCCACTCCCGCCACGGCCCCAACACCCGCGCCACCGGCGTCTGCTGCAACATGACCTCAAGAACAAGGGCCTCCCACGGCGTCGGCGCCGGTTCCTCCCGCCACGGCAGTTCCCGGGCATGGGCGCGATACCAGGCATTGACCCGCACAGCGAGAGACATG
>JAISTC010000047.1 GCA_031272805.1 Propionibacteriaceae bacterium | reverse complement strand
GTCAGGCAGCGTGGCCGACGGCACACTCCCCCTGACCGCCCTCTCCCCGATGTCCGACCTGCCCGCGGGCGCGGCGTTCGGCTCGCTGGTCCACGCGGTGTTCGAGTACGCGGACCCGTCGGACCCGGCCGGTATCGCCCAGGTAGCCGCGCCGACGGTGGCCCGCTCGGGCCTGGACCTGCCCGTGGCGGACCTGGTCGCCGCGCTGCAACCGGGTCTGGTGACCCCCCTCGGCCCGATCGCGGATGGCCGCTCGCTGCGCGACATCGGGCTGACCGACCGCCTGGCGGAACTGGACTTCGAGCTGCCGCTGGCCGTGACGGGCCGGGCGCCGACGCTCCACGAGTTCGCCGCCGTCCTCGCCCGCCACCTCAGGCCCGGCGACCCGCTGGCGGCGTATCCCGAGCGCCTGCGTGACGGCGTGCCCGACACCGTGCTCCACGGCTTCCTGACCGGCTCGATCGACGTCGTGCTCCGCCTGCGGGGCGCCGGCCCAGAGGCCGTCCGCTACGTCGTCGTGGACTACAAGACGAACCGCCTGGCCCCGCCCGACGAGCCCGCCACTCTCGCGCTCTACACGCCGGCCCGCCTGGCCGAGGCGATGATGGCGTCGCACTACCCGCTCCAGGCGCTGCTCTATTCCGTCGCGCTCCACCGCTTCCTCCGCTGGCGCCAGCCCGGCTACGACCCGGCCCGCCACCTCGGCGGCATCGCCTACCTGTTCGTCCGCGGCCTGGCCGGGCCGGAGACGCCCGTGGTGGACGGGGACCCGACCGGCGTGTTCGCCTGGCGCCCGCCCGCCGCGCTCATCGCCGACCTCGACGCGCTCCTCGCCGGGAGGTGGCCGTGACCCCGCTCGACCCCGGCCAGGCCTCCCTGGCCGCCACCGGCGCCCTCGCCCCCTCCGCCGAGGCGGGCGAGTTGACGTGGTCCGACGCCCAAATCGCCCGCCACATCGCCTACCTCCACGGCGAGGCGGACGAAGCGGTCATCCTGGCCCTGGCCCTGACCCTGGCCGCCAACCGGGCAGGCTCCGTCTGCCTCGACGTGCGCCACCTCCCGGCGACCGCTGGGGCCATGGGGTCGGGCACGGTGGCTACGGAGCGAGTTCTACGAGCGACAGCCAGCGGGCCCGACACCGTGGCCGACCCCCGGGCCCGCTCCCCCCTCGTCACGCTGGGCACAGGCCCGGCAGAGGGCCGCCCGCTGCGCCTGGTGGACAACCTGCTCTACCTGGAACGGAGCTGGGACGACCAGGCCGCGGTCGCGGCCGCCATCCGCCGACGCACAACTGTCATCCCCCCTCGCTCTGTCATCCTGAGCGAAGCGAAGGATCTCTCCGGGCAAGAGATCCTTCGCTCCGCTCAGGATGACAGAGGGGCTCAGGCCATCGCCACGGCCCGCGCGCACTCGCTGTCTGTTATCGGCGGCGGCCCGGGCACGGGCAAGACGACGACCGTGGCCCGGCTGGTGGCCGCGCTGGCCGACCCGGCCCAGCCGCCCCGCATCGCGCTGGCCGCGCCGACCGGCAAGGCGGCGGCCCGCCTGGACACGGCCGTGCGCGAGAACCTGGCCGCCGCGGGCCTCCAGGCCTTGGCGGACGCCATCCCCCCGGCCGCGACGCTCCACCGCCTCCTCGGCGTCAAGCCCTGGGGCGCGGTCGACCACGGGCCCGCCAACCCGCTGGCCGCCGACCTCGTCATCGTGGACGAGACGTCGATGGTGTCGCTCCACCACATGCGCCTCCTCCTCGACGCCGTCCCCGCCGCGGCCCGGCTCGTCCTCGTCGGCGACCCCGACCAGTTGGCGTCGGTCGAGTCCGGCGCGGTCCTGGCGGACCTCGTGGCCCGCCCCGGCGCCGTGCCGTTCACGCGCCTGGACAAGAACTACCGCTTCTCCGGGGCGCTGACCGACCTGGCTGCGGCCATCCGGACGGGCAACGCCGACGCGGTCCTCAGCCTCCTCGACGGCGGCGACCCGGCCATCGAGTTCGTCCCCGCCGACCTGGCCCAGCCGGGCGCCGAGCGCCACCTGCCGACGCTCCGGGCGGCCGCCATAGCCCAGGCGGAGGCGGTCCGGGCGGCGCTGACCGAGTGGGAGGCGGACAACGACGAGGCCGCGCTGCCGGCGGCGCTGGACGCCGCCGACGCCCACCGGCTCCTCTGCGCCCACCGCCAGGGACCGTTCGGCGTCGCCCGCTGGCACCGCGCCGTCGCCGCCTGGCTGGCCCAGGCGCTGCCCGGCTACGGCCACGGCGGCCCCTGGCATCCCGGCCTACCGGTCCAGGTCACGCGCAACGACGAGGTCCTGGGCGTCTTCAACGGCGACACGGGCGTCGTCGTGCCGGTCCGCGGCCGCCCCCGCGTGGCCCTGGCGACGGCCGCCGGGCTCCGCCTGCTCGGCCCGGCCGAGCTCGACGGGCTGGAGCCGATCCACGCCACGACGATCCACAAGGCCCAGGGCAGCCAGTTCGAGGCCGTCTCCGTCATCGTGCCCGAGCCGACCGCCGCGCTGCTCACGCGCGAACTGCTCTACACGGCCGTGACCAGGGCGAAGACGCAGGTCCGCCTGATCGGGACCAGGGCGGCCGTAGCCCACGCCGTGACCCACCCAGCGCTGCGCGCGTCAGGTTTGGCCCAGCAATTGGCCCTGGCCTAGGCGGCCAGCGCCGCCTGCTCCTGCGCCTTGAACTGCTTGAACCTGGGCAGGAACTTGGCCCAGTCGATCGTGTGGGCGTCGAACTCGGGGCCGTCGAGGCAGGCGTGGCGCCGCACCAGGCGGCCGTTGTCCTCGACCGGGACCATGCAGGCGCCGCACATGCCCGTCGCGTCGACCATGATGGCGTTGACCGACACCACGGTCTTGACGCCGAAGGTCCGGGTCAGCTCGCCGACCGCGCGCATCATCAGCGGCGGCCCGATGGCGACGACCTCCGCGATCGGCCGGCCCTCCTTGAGCATGGCCTCCAGCGGCGTCGTGACGAAGCCGTGGACGCCGAACGAGCCGTCGTCGGTCGCGTAGACGACATCGAGGAGGTCGCCGAACTCGGCCTGCAGCCGCGGCACGAACTCGCCCGCCCCGGTCCAGAACACCAGGTCCTGGGTCCGGAACCCGGCGATCAGGGTCACGTGGTTGCCGCGCCGGAGGTGTTCGCGCGCGATCGGGTAGACGGGCGGGAGGCCGAGGCCGCCGGCCGTGAAGACGACGGTCCGGCTGCGGTCGAAGTCGCCGATCTCCGAGGGCCGGCCGAGGGGCCCGGCGATGCCGGCGAACACGTCGCCGACGGCCATGGCGTTGATCCGCCGCGACGTCGCGCCGACGCCCTGGACGACGAGGCAGATCGTGCCCGCGTCCGCGTCCCAGTCCGCCAGCGTCAACGGGATCAACTCGCCGGCCGGGTCCGCCAAGACCCGGACGAACTGGCCCGCCCGCGCCGACCGGGCGATGGCCGGGGCCTTGACCCACAGCTCCTCGATCCCCGGGCTCAGGTTGCGCTTGGCCGTGATGACATTGGCCGTGGCGGCGGACTCCGTGAACGCCAGCGCTTGCGTCACGCGCGCGGCGACATCGGCCACGGCCGCGCCCTCCCCCGCCGCCAGGATCTCGAACGCGGCGGACCGCCCGTCGCCGGCCGCGCGGATCGCCGTCGAGCCGCCCCGGGCGGCGTCGCCGCCCGAGTAGACGCCGTCGAGGCTCGTCTCCTGCGAGCCCTCGCGCAGCGTGAACGCGCCGCCCCGGCCGGTCAGGAGGCGCGGTTCCGAGTCCTTCAGGATCGGGTTGGCGGCGTTGCCCAGCGCCATGATGACGAGGTCGGCCGGGACCTCGTCCAGCTCGCCCGTCGGCTGCGGCGACCGCCGCCCCGACGCGTCGGGCTCCCCCAGCTCCATCCGCTCGACCACGGCCAGCGTGACGAAACCGGATTCCGGGTCGCCCCGGAACTCGACCGGCGACCGCAGCGGCGTCAGCTCCACGCCCTCTTCGAGGGCGTGTTCCAGCTCCTCGGCGCGCGCGGGCATCTCCGCCTGCGTCCGCCGGTAGACGAGGGTGACGGCGCCGCCCAGCCGCCGGGCCGTCCGGGCCGCGTCCATGGCCGTGTTGCCGCCGCCGACGACGAGGACGCGCTTGCCCTGGATGGCGGGGAGCGGGGTGGCGTGGTCCGGCAGGGCCGCGCCCATGAGGTTGACGCGGGTCAGGAACTCGTTGGCCGACATGACGCCGAGCAGGTGCTCGCCCGGCACGTCGAGGAAGCGCGGCAGCCCCGCGCCCGTGCCCACGAACACGCGCCAGAACCCGGCGTCGACCAGGTCTTGGAGGGAGGCCGTCTTGCCGACGACGAACGACGTGACGAAGCGGGCGCCCAGCAACCGGCACTTCTCGACCACGTCGTCGATCAACTCGTTCGGCAACCGGAACTGCGGAATGCCGTAGCGCAGGACGCCGCCCAGCTCGTGGAAGGCCTCGAAGACCGTCACCGGGAAGCCGGCCCGGGCGAGAAGGTAGGCGTTGATCAGGCCGGAGGGGCCGGAGCCGACGATGGCGACCGGCGGCTTGGCGGCGGTGGCCCACGGATCCGGACGGCCGCGCAGGCGGTCGAGGGCGGCACCGGGGTGGGCAAGTTTGTCCCACTCGGGCAGGAACCATTCGATCTGGCCGATCGACATGGGCAGTTTGTGGATGCACGCGCCCTGGCACTGGAGCTCCTGCGGGCACACCCGCCCCGTCACGTCGGGCAGCGGGTTGCACTCTTCGAGCAGCTCGAGGGCCTGGTCGAAGCGGCCTTGGCCGAGGAGTTCGAACATCCGCGTGATGTGGATTTGGACGGGGCAGCCGCCGAACAGCGTCGTCGTCCCGGGCAGGCACTTGCCGAGCTCGCAGTAGTGCTCCGGGCACTGGTTGTCGCGCATCGCCTCCAGCCAGACGATCAGCTCGACGTCGCGCAGGCTGTAGCCGAGGTCGAGGTAGCCGAGGTAGCCCGTGTTGACGAGGCCGAAGTCATTCGAGCGGTCCCAGGCGTCACGGACGACGGGGCCGACGCCGTTGGACGCCGGCCACGATTCCGACAGCCCGGCGAACATCGGGTAGCGGGCGGAGAGGAATTGGTCGACGGCGCGGAGGAAGATCCGCTTGCGGCCGATGGGGAGGCCCCAGAGGAAGCGCTGGACCAGCGCGGCGCCGTCGCCGCCCGCCTCCATGACGGCCCAGAGCTTGGTCACGACCGGCTCCTCCAGCGTGCTGCCGGGCCGGAACTCGGCGGCCAGGGCCACGAGGGCCGCCGGGCTGAACGGGGCGTCGAGCAACTCCGGTTCCGCCGCCAGGCGCTTGTCGGCGGGCGTCTTGGCGGCGGCCAGGCCGGCGGTGGTCCGGGCGAGCTGGTCGATCAGGTCGTCCCGGTCGGCCCCCGCGCTCGCCGGGTACAGGCCGGTCAGGCGGTCCAGCTCGGCCAGGTAGTCGATGTCCGGCGCGGCGGCGCGCCGTTCCGCCCGGCGCGCAGGCGGCGTGACGGTCGTGGGAGTGGCAGTGGTGGCGGGTGTGTCCATGAGCCCAGAGTTCCTCGAATGTCGGCTGGCACGCGGGCGCCCGCCCGCGCCTGGCACAGCCTAACAAACGGCTCCCAGGGAGGGCGGCTAGACTGCGCTGTTGGACGAGCCGGCCGGGTGACCGCGGGCCGCAAGGCCTGAGGAAAGTCCGGACTCCGCAGAGCACGGTGGTGGGCAACACCCACCTGGGGCGACCCACGGGACAGTGCCACAGAGAGCAGACCGCCCTCCCTCGCGGGGGGTAAGGGTGAAAGGGTGGTGTAAGAGACCACCAGCGGCCTGGGTGACCAGGCCGGCTAGGCAAACCCCACCGGGAGCAAGGCCAAGAAGGCCCTTCGGGGCTGCGTCGGCGCTCGAGGGCTGCTCGCCCGAGCCGACGGGTAGGCCGCAGGCCGCAAGGCCAAGGCGCCTGGCAACAGGCGTCGCAGATGGATGGTCACCGCCCGCAAGGGCACAGAATCCGGCTTACAGGCCGGCTCGTCCCTTCTGAAAACCGAAGGGGGCAGGCCGAGGTGTCAGGCGCCGCGGCAGCGAGCGCCAGCGAGCGCGGCCAGCGGCACCTGATACCGCGGCCGGCAGAGGCTGGCCTGTCTCGCCTAGCGAGCCTTGGTCGTCGAGCGCACGACCAGGGCCACGGGCAGGGTCTGCGACCTGGCCTCGCCGCCGTCGATGGCGCGGAGCAGTTCGTGGACCGCCAGGGCGCCCATCTGGCCCAGGTCCGAGCGGACGCTCGTCAGGGGGATGGGCAGGTGGGCGGACAGGGGGATGTCGTTGAAGCCGACCAGGGACAGGTCGTCGGGCACGTGCAGCCCCCGTTGGTAGGCCGCCGCCATCACGCCGACAGCGGCCGTGTCGTTGACCGCGAAGATGGCGGTCGGCGGCTCGGCCAGGGACAAGAGCGTGTGGCCGCCGAGGACACCGCCGCCGACGTCGAACTGCGTGTGGACGACGAGGGATTCGTCCGCGGCGAGATCGTGGGCGGCCAGCGCCTCGCGGTAGCCTGTCAGCCGGTCCCAGGCCGACGCCGCGTGGCGGGGCCCGGCGACGATGCCGATCCGCTCGTGACCCAGGCTGAGGAGATGTTCCGTGGCCAGGCGCCCGCCCTCCAGGTCGTCGCACGCGACCGACGCGAGCGCGGCGCCGTCCCGCCGGTTGGCCGCCACGACGGGCACGGGGAGGGCCGCCAGGCGCTCCTCGAAGACCGACTCCTCCCGGTGGAGGCCGGTCATGATGATGCCGTCGACCCGGCGTGACAGCAGCAATTCGACGGAGTCCATCTGGGCGGTCATGTCGTCCGGCGGCGTCGTCAGGAGGACGTGGTAGCCGCCGAGCCGGGCGGTCGACTCGATGGCCTGGCACAGCGCCGCGACGACGTAGTCCTGGAGGCGCGGCAGGACGAGGCCGATCGTGCGGGTCCGGCGGTTGCGGAGGCCCGCCGCCAGCAGGTTGCTGCGGTAGCCGAGTTGCTCGGCGGCCTCGAGGACGCGGAGCGCGGCGGCGCTCCAGCCGCGCGCGGGCTCGGATTGGCGCAGGACCCGGGAGGCGGTCGACGGGTGGACGCCGGCCATCGCGGCAATCTGGGCGAGGGTGCCGAGCGTGGGCTCGGGCTGGTCGGGGGCGCCCGCGTTCCCGGGGTCGCCGCCATCCGGCGCGGCGGCCGTCTCCGGCTTCTGGGCCATGGTCCTGATCCCCCCCAACAGACCTTGCCGGCGGGTTGTGGCCTATGCCACTGCCCGCGTGACTGGACTCACCCTACCCCCAGTGGCTATGCTCGGTCTGCAATCGATTGCGACTAATGCTCGGGGAACACCAGCGGAATGGGAGCACGCACCGGAGACGGCGTTGTCACTCGTGGTGGGTGGCTGTGCCACAACCGACCAGCCCGCACCCAGTCGCATGGGAGCAAAGGTCGCAATCGAATGCACCAACTTGCAACTGCGGACACGCAAGTGCGGAACAGTGCAGCTTCCTGGGTGAGCCTGACGGTGTCCCGACGGGCGGTGACCAGGGGGGATGGTTCGGGCCGGGCCTGGCGGACGGTCCGAGCCATCCCCCGTGGGTCAGCCGCGCCGGCCTACAGCGTGACCGGGCTCACAGCGTGACGAGTTCGTACTCTTGGCTGCCCAACCCCAGTTCCTCGGCGCGGGCGATCGTGTGGAGGCCGTTGCGGGACTCGATGCGCTCAACGACCTCGGCCGAGTCGGGCGCGGCGTAGACGAGGTCGGCCGTGGCCTTGTCCAGGGCCACGGGGTCGGTCGAGGCGAGGATGCCGAGGTCGGCCATCGTGGCGGGCGCGGCGTTGCCGTCACAGTCGCAGTCGACGGAGATGTTGTTGGCCACGTTGATGAACAGGATGCGGTCGCCGAAGAAATCGGTCACGGCCGTGGCGGCCTCGGCCATCGACTCCAGGAAGCCGTCGTGGGTCGAGCCCTCCCCCGCCCACTCCGTCGTGGAGAGCCCGGCCGAGTGGATGTAGAGCTTGCCGGCGGAGCTGGCGCAGCCGATCGACGCGTTCTTGAGCGCGCCGCCGAAGCCGCCCATGCCGTGGCCCTTGAAGTGGGAGAGGACGATGAGGAAGTCGTAGTTCTTGAGGTGGGCGCCGACGATGTCGCGGTCGAGGTGGCCGCCGGGGCGGGTCGGGAGGTCCATCGTGCCCTCGGCGTCCATGATGTCAACCGGGGCGATGGCCGTGAAGCCGTGGTCGGCGGCGACTTGGAGGTGGTCGGCGGACTTGAAGCGGTGGCCCTCGTAGGCCGTGTTGCACTCGACGATCGTGGCCCCGACGCGCTCGACCAGGTCCTTGATCAGGGCGGGCTGGAGCCAGTTGCCGCCGCGCGGCCCGGGCTCCCCGGTCGACACCTTGACGGCCACGCGCCCCAGGGCCGGCCGCCCCAGCTTCTCGTAGACGGCCACCAGGCTGGCCGGCGAAATCTCAGGGGTGAAGTAAACAGTCGAAGCCATGGCATCCTCCGGAGTCCTGCAACCGCTTCCAATAGCGGGACTCTACACCCGCGCCGCGTTGCCGGAGCGGCGCGGCATCCGCCAGAATGGGGCTGCCCCCACTCAGCCTGACTCTCACCGCAAAGGAACGCCCATGTCCGACTGGTCCGATCTCACCGCCGCCCGCGCCGCCCTCGCCCAGCCGGGCCTCCCGGCCGCCGAGTTGTCCGCCATCGTCCAAGCCCAGCCCAGCCTCGGGGCGGAGGTGGCGGCGCATCCCGCCGCCTGGCCCGCCCTCGTGACGTGGATCGGCCAGCACGGCGACGCCCGCGCCCAAGCGGCCGCCGCCCAACGGCTGGCGGCCGCGGCCGCGCCCGCTCCCGCCCCTGCCGCGCCGCCCGCCGTGTCCACGCCGCCGGCCGCCTACGCCCCGCCGGCCCAGAACCCCTACCAGGCGGCCGGCCCGGGCCCGTACCAGGCGGCCTACGCTCCCCCGGCCAACCCTTACCAGCTCGCCAACCCGAATCCGTACCAGGTAGCCAACCCGAACGCCTACCAGCCCACGTTCGCGGCCACCCCGCGCCACACGTTCACGTTCGTCATGTCGATCCTCCTGATCGTGGGCGGCTCCCTCAACGTCATCACGTCCATCGTCTACTTCAACACGGCGTCCACCCTGGCCTGGGGCCTGGACATCTCTGTGGGAGCCGTCTACGGGCTGGCCGTGCTCGCCCTCGTCTTCGCGGTCGTGGCCCTGGTGGCGGGTGTCCGGGGCGTCAAGAACGCGCGGAACCCCGCCAAGGCCCCCCTCCTCGTGACGCTCGGCGCCATCCTCGTGGCCCTGGCCGTCCTCGTCCTCATCTTCAACCTGGCGATCGCCCAGGTCGGCCCGACGTCCTTCCTCGGCCTGGTGGTGCCGGTCCTGTTCCTCGTGGCCGCCATTCAGTTCAAGAACCAGTCCCACTGACGGGCCGCCGGACCGCCGTTCAGGCGAAGACCAGGTCGCTCAGCGCGAACGAGGCCGACCACGTGTAGGCCAAACCGAGCGCGTGGTCCGGCGCGGTCACGACCTTGAGCACATCCGTCGCCGGGAACGTCACGGCCGCCACGCCGACGCCGTTGGCGTCGAGGGTCATCGTCCCCACCACGGTCCAGCCGCCCGCCTCCGAGTAGACCCAGACGTCCCACGTGGCGGCGGTCAGGAGGGCCATGTCGTAATCCAGGGTCCCCTCCGCCGCGATGGTGTAGGTCAGGGTCAGGCCCGTCAGATGCGGGGCTGTCGTGAACTCCTTCGGCCAGCAGGTGTAGGTGCCGGCCAGGTCGACGGTCTCGTCGTCCCAGTCGTACGTGTAGGGGTTGAGGACGGTCACAGCGACCGTGTCGGTCCGCCCGTTCGCCGTCATCACGCCCACTTCCTGGGTCAGCGACGCGATGTTGACGTACTGGGTGGTGATGAGGCCGTCGTCCGACACCGTGAACGCGACCGGGTCGTTGTCGTAGTACGTCACGCTGGGGTCGGTCGCGTCGGCCGGGCTGACCGTGGCGGTGAGCTGGTGGGTCTCCGGGAACGTCAGCGTCAGGTCCGGCCCCAGGTCGACCGACTCGACTTCGACGTAGACGTCGACCGTGTAGCTGTGGGTGACGTGGCGGATCCGGCTCGTCCCCGTGATGGTGGCCTGGCCCGCGCCGACGGCGAGGACCTTCGAGCCGTCGACGGCGACCTCGGCGACCGACGGGTCGGAACTCGACCACGTCACCTTGTCGAACAGGACGGTCGCCGGCGTCGTCACCACCTGGACGGTCCAGGATTGTCCGGACGCCATCTGGCCGCTGGCGCCGCCGCGGATCGTGTACTCGAAGTCGTCGACCGTGAAGCGGTAGTACCAGACGAGGACCAGGGCCGCCGCGACGGCCACGACCACCGCGGCGGCGATGGCGATGACCGGGCCGGTCCGCCGCTTCTTGGGAGGGGTCGGCGGGGCCGTCTGGGCCAGGGGCACAGCGCCCTGATAGGGCGGCACGGCCCCCGGGTACGGGGCCGCGAAGTCCGGGTACGGCGGCACGGCCCCCGGGTAGGGCGGCGCGCCCTGATACGGGGGCGCCACGGCGACGGGGGGCAGTGGCACGGTCGGTTGGTAGGCGGTCTGGAAGTCCGGCCAGCCAGCCGGCCCGTCCGGCGGTGGTGGTGGCGGCGTCACGCTGTCCGCAGGCACATCGGGCGGCGTCACGTCGGGCGCGACCGGTTCCGGCGGCGCCACGTCAGGCGGCGCCACGTCGGGCGCCGTCACGTCGGGCGCTGGGTTGTCGGTCGCTGGTACAGGCGCGGTCACGTCGGGGTCGAGGGGGGCGGAGTCGGCGGGACCAGAATTCGTGGAGTCAGTCATGGCACCTCCCACCCCCCATCCTTGCGTACCCGAAGGCTTCCCGACAAGGTATCCAGGCCGAGGTGTCAGGCTCCCTGGCTTTGGCGAGGAACGAGCCCGGGCCAGGGAACCTGATACCGCGGCCGGGGAACCTCAGTACAGCGCGGTCGCCAGGTTGCGGCGCGCGCGCAAGACCACGGGGTCGCCGGCCGGCTGGGTGTCGAACAGCGCCAGGAGCCGCTGGCGCAGCGTGTCACGCTCGTCGCCCGCCGTGGCGGCGATGGCCGCGATGAGCCGAGCGAAGCCCTTCTCCGCGTCGCCTAGGGCGACCTCGAAGTCGGCCGCCGCCAGCACCGCCGCAACGGGCGCCCCCGGCGCGTCGGCCGCCGCCTGGGCCGCCGCCACCGCCGCGGGGGTCGGGTCCCCGATGCGCGCCAAGAGCCCGGCCTGGGCCTTGCCGACGCGGGCGGCGGCGTCGTTCGGCGCGGCCGCCAAGAGTTGGTCGAACTCGGCCTCGGCCTGGGCGAAGTCGCCCCGCTCCATCGCGGAGTAGGCCGCCTCGTAGCGCGGGTCGGCCGCGGCCTCCTCGGCCGTCTCGGGCACGACCGGGTCGGCCTTGCCCAGCAGCCCGTTGGCCGCCGCCACCTTCAACAGCTCCTGGACGTAGCGGGCGGCGTCCTCCTTGGCCAGCGTGCCCTGCCACAGCGGCACCATCTGCCCGGCCAGGACGCCGACGACCGTGGGCACGGCCCGGATTTGGAGCGCCGCCGCGGCCTGGGCCGACTCGTCGACGTTGAGCCGGGCCAGCAGCCAGGCGCCGCCCGCCGCGTTGGCCAGGTCGCGCAGGTCCGCCGACAGCGCCGCGCCCCCGGGGTCACGCGGGGAGTAGAACTCGACCACGATGGGGAAGCGGGCGGATTGCCGGAGTGTCGCCTCGAAGTTGGCCTCCGTCAGCTCGGTCACGTACACCCCGCCCGGCGCGGGCGCGGCCGACCGCGCCACCTGGGACAGGTCGACCGCCCCGCGCAACGAGGTGGGACCGGCCGAGGGAGTTGAAGCTGGATCAGTCATGGGGGACATTCTTGCATTGCCCGGCCCGGAGACGTGGGGAAAGATAGGGGCCATGACTCATCCCCGTGCCGGCCTACCCGCCCAACCAGAAGACCTGATCGACGTCGACGCCCTCCTGGCGGCCTACTACGACATCGCCCCCGACCCCGCCAACCCCGACCAGCAGGTCGTGTTCGGCACGTCGGGCCACCGCGGCTCCGCCTTCGACGGCGCCTTCAACGAGGCCCACATCCTCGCCATTACACAGGCCATCGTCGAATACCGCGCCGCCCAGGGCACGACCGGCCCCCTCTACATCGCCAAGGACACCCACGGCCTGTCCCTGCCCGCGTGGACCACCGCCCTCCAGGTGCTCGTCGCCAACGGCGTCGACGTCCGGGCCGAGCGCGAGGACGAGTACACGCCGACACCCGCCCTGTCGCGCGCCATCATCGTCCACAACCAGGGCCGTTCGACGGATCTGGCCGACGGCATCGTCGTGACGCCGTCCCACAACCCCCCGCGTGACGGCGGCTTCAAGTACAACCCGCCCAACGGCGGCCCCGCCGACACGGACGCCACGAAGTGGATCGCCGCCCGCGCCAACGAGTTGCTGGCCAACCCCGGGGCCATCGCCCGGAGCGCCGACCTCAGCCCCGTCCAGCGCTGGGACTACCGGACCGCCTACTGCGAGGACCTCAAGAACGCGGTCAACCTGGCGGCCATCGCCCAGGCGGGCGTCCGCATCGGCGCGGACCCGATGGGCGGCGCGTCCGTCCAGTACTGGCAGTACCTGGCCGAGACGTCCGGCCTCAACCTGACGGTCGTCAACGACCGGGTCGACCCGCGCTGGCCCTTCATGACCCTGGACCACGACGGCAAGATCCGGATGGACTGCTCGAGCCCCTACGCCATGGCCTCGCTCGTCGCCAACCGCGACAAGTTCGACCTCGCGACCGGCAACGACGCCGACTCCGACCGGCATGGCATCGTCACGCCGGACGCGGGCCTGCTCAACCCCAACCACTACCTGGCCGTGGCCATCCAGTACCTGTTCTCCCACCGGCCCGGCTGGTCGCCGACGGCGGGCATCGGCAAGACCCTCGTGTCCAGCTCGATCATCGACAAGGTCGCCGCCGAACTCGGCCGGCGGCTGGTCGAGGTGCCGGTCGGCTTCAAGTGGTTCGTCCCGGGTCTCATCTCCGGCGACCTCGGCTTCGGCGGCGAGGAGTCGGCCGGGGCCTCCTTCCTGACGCTCAACGGCGAGACCTGGACGACCGACAAGGACGGCCTCCTCCTCGACCTGCTGGCCTCGGAGATCCTGGCCGTCACGGGCGAGACGCCGTCCCAGCTCTACGCCCACCTGGCCGACAAGTACGGCGCCGCCGCCTACGCCCGCGTCGACGCCCCGGCGACGCGCGAGCAGAAGGCCAAGCTGGCCGCGCTGTCGCCGGCCGACGTCACGGCGACCGAGCTGGCGGGCGAGCCGATCGAGGCCAAGCTGACGGCCGCCCCCGGCAACGGCGCCGCCATCGGCGGCCTCAAGGTCACGACGCGGGACGCCTGGTTCGCGGCCCGCCCGTCCGGCACGGAGAACGTGTACAAGATCTACGCCGAATCCCTGCTGGGCCCGGAGCACCTGGCCGAGGTCCAAGCGGAGGCCCGCAAGGTCGTCGACGCCGTCCTGGGCTAGTCTGGGACGCACCCCCGGCCGGGCCCGCGCGGCGCGTGGCCCGCAAGACGCAACGAGTAGGAGTCGGATATGCCACGGCTGACCCGTCACGCCGCCCTCGCGCTCGGCGCGGGCGTGGCCCTGGGGCTGGCGGCGTGTGCCCAGAACACGCCCGAGGCCAGCCCGAGCCCGACGCCGACCGCCTCCCGGACGGCGGTGGCGGCCGTGACCGCCACTCCGACGCCGAGCCCGTCCCCCAGCCCGGCCGCCAGCCCGACGCCCGAGGCCGCGGCCTCGACCGCCGCCGCGCCCGAGGACAACTACGAGCAGGGCGTCCAGGACGCGGTCACGCGGTACCTGGCGGAGTTCAACCGCATCGCGCAGGACCTCTCGGCGGACCCCGTGACGATCGCCGACGTCGCCCTCGACCCGGAGAAGGAGCGCGCGTACAACCAGCTCAAGGCCAGCCACGACGCGGGGCTGCGCCAGGTCGGCGACGTCGCCATCATCATCGACCTGATCGTGCCTCAGGAGGGCTCGATCACGACGTACATGGCCGGCGCCTGCTTCGACACGAGCCAGGCGGACATGGTCGACAGCGAAAACCGCTCGGTCTGGGGCCCGGACGAACTGCGCCGCACGGACACGGTCATCTACATCGAGCGCCGCGGCGCGGACTACATCGTGGCCGACCTGCAACACACCTCCAACCCCTGCCAGGGCGACTAAGCCCGACCTGTCAGGCCCCGCTCGGCCAGGGTGTCGGGCACCGTTTGGCCAGGGGGTCGGGCACCGTGGCTACGGAGCGAGGAACGAGCGACAGCCACGGGGCCCGACACCGTGGCCGCCCCTGGAGTCATCCCCTCTGTCATCCCCTCCCCCCTCGCCATCCCACCCCCCTTGTCATCCCGGCGAAAGCCGGGATCTTGACGGCTCAGAAGACCCCGCCTTCCGCCGGCCTGACAACCAGGGGAACCAATGGGAGTAGCCGTCCGCCCCTGGCCGGTCAGGCCCGGTGCCTCCGGCGGCGCGCCACCGATGTGGCAGGATGCCGCCATGATCTTCATTGTTGTCAAGTACTCCGTCAAGCCCGAGGCCGCCGACCAGTGGCTCGACGCGACCCGCGAGTTCACCCTGGCCACTCGCGCCGAACCGGGCAACCTGTGGTTCGAGTGGTACACCTCGGCGGAGGAGCCCAACACATTCGTGCTCGTCGAGGCCTTCCAGGACGACGCCGGGGCCGCCCACGTCGGCTCCGACCACTTCGCCCAGGGCCTCGCCGCCATGAGGCCCCTGCTGACCAAGACCCCCAGCATCGTCTCCCAGCTGATCCCCGGCAAGCCCGGCTGGGACCTCATGGGCGAACTCGTGATCGACTAACCCGCCGGCGGGCCGCAGTGGCGTGACGCCTGGTCGCGCGGCCGCGCTCTTTCACCATGCCAGATGGTAATTTAGATGGTATGACTATTACCATTGATCGCGCCGGTCGGATTGTCATTCCCAAGTCCATGAGGCAAGCCGCCGGCCTGGTTGACGAAGTCGACGTGCGGCTGGTCGACGGCGCCGTCACACTGACCGCCCCCGCCCGGACCCCTGTTCGCAACGCCCAGGGCAAACTCCGGCTGCCGACCGTCGGCCAGCCCCTCGACGTGGACACCGTCCGGGAGGCACGCTTCCATGCCCAGCGCTGACCTCCTGCTCGACACGAGCTGCGCCGTCGCCCTGCTCTCGCCGGACCACCGCGCCCACGACCTCGTGGAAGCGTATTGCGAGGGCAAGACGCTGGGACTGTCCGGCCACGCCCTCTTCGAGACCTATGCCGTCCTCACCCGCACCCCCAACCTCAAGGTGTCGCCCGCCGACGCCGCCGCCCTGATCGACGACAATTTCACCGCCAACGCCTACCTGTCCGCTCCGCGGGCCGCCCGCCTGCCGGCGGAACTGGCCCAAGCCGACATCGGCGGCGGCAGCGTCTACGACGCGCTTGTGGGCGCGGCCGCCGCCGAAGCGGGCATCGCGCTCCTCACCCTGGACGCCCGGGCCGAACGCGTCTACGCCGCCCTGGGCGTGGCCCACGTGACCCTGCGCCAGCCCGATTGAGCTGACGGGCCCGGTCAGGCCGTCGTGGAGACCGCCCTGATGCCGGCTCTCTGGATCACGCCCTGGATCGTCAGGTCACGTTGGCGCGGCCGGCCGACGTACGTGATCTCGCGCAGGCCCTGGTCCTGGGCCGCGGACTCGAAGGTGAAGTGGCCGTAGTTGAGGAGCATGCCGAGCCAGGACTGGCGCACGGAGATGTCGAGGATGCGGGTCAGCGGCATGGTCGCGACCTGGCGGGTGAAGATGCCGTGGACGCGGAAGACGCGCATGTTCGTGATGACGAAGCGGTCCATGTAGCGGGCGTGGTACTGGTAGAGGCCGGCCCCGCACAGCCCGAGCCCGAACGCCAGGACCAGCCACCACACCGGGCCGGCCAGCCCCGACAACACCATTACCAGCGCGCCCACCACGACGGTCAGGACGGGCCGCACGATCGTGACGGGATGCTTGACGACCTCGTCGATGACCTCCTCCCCCTCGTCGGACAGGAGGTACCGCGTCACGTCGGGGGCGAGGAGACTGGGCCGCTCGCCCATGGCTACTCCTTGCCGCCCGTGGCGATCGACTGGAAGAACTTGACGACGGACTGGCCCGCGTCGGCGACCCAGCGCACGACCGCGGCGGCATCGTCGGGCCGGGCCACGATGAAGAACAGCACGAAGGCGACGACCAACGTCACGATGACTTTCTTGGCCCAACCAGGCATGGGTGACTCCTTCGCAGGGGAAGCGTAAGTTCATCCTGCCCCACGGAGGGCCGCTTGCCCGTACGGCGCGCCGGGCGGAGGAGGTTAAGCTACCGGGCATGAGTGATTCCATCTTCCGCTGCATCGACCACGTCGGCTACGCCGTCCTCAACCTCGACGACGCCATCAAGCTCCACACGGAGGTGTTCGGCTGGCGCCTCCTCCACCGTGAGGTCAACGCGGAGCAGGGCGTCGAGGAGGCCATGCTCGGCACGGGCGACCAGCTCCCCGAGAACGCGCAGGTCCAGCTCCTGGCGCCGCTGACGCCCGAGTCCACGATCGGCAAGTTCATCGCCAACAACGGCGGCCGGGGCGGCATCCAGCAGGTCTGCTACCGCGTCGACGACATCGAGGCGGCCAGCGCGACGCTGCGCGAGCGCGGCGTCCGGCTCCTGTACGACACCCCGAAGACCGGCACGGCCGGCTCCAAGATCCAGTTCGTCCACCCGAAGTCCAGCGGCGGCCTCCTGATCGAGATCGTCGAGAAGACCGAGCACTAGTCCCCAGGCCGAGGTGTCGGGCCCCCTGGCCCTGGCGAGGAACGAGCCCGGGCGAGGGGGCCTGATGCCTCGGCCGTTGCCATATCCCCCACCTTGTCACGCGGCCCGTGCGTCCCACACGACAGGCGCGTATTCGCTGCTAAGCTGGGGAACCGCGCCCAGGCGTTCGCCGGGCTGCTGCGCACATCGAAAGATTCCAGGAGTTTTTATGAGCACGGACGAAGCGGACGCGGGCCTCAGCATCTTCGAGGACCTCTTTGAGGACAACGCCACCTCCGCGGGCACGTTCCCCACGCAGATGCGCGGCTACGACAAGACGTCCGTCGACACGACGGTCCGCAAGCTCGAGCGCCAGGTCGTGGACCTCCGCCACGCCCTCGAGTCGGCCCAGCAGGAGGCCGCCGACGCGATCGCCGCCGCCGCGGCCGCCGCTCAGGCCGCCCCCGCCGAGGCGCCCAAGGGCGCGGACGTCGACAAACTCTCCGGCCACGCCGCCCAGATCCTCCAGGCCTCCCAGGCCAAGGCGGACGAGATCGTGTCCGAGGCGTCGATGGAGGCCCAGCGGATTACCGACGAGGCCCGCGAGGTCGTCGCCGACCTCCGCTCGACCGGCCAGTCCGAGGTCGACGCCCTGAAGAAGACCACGCTGGCGAACCTGCGCTCCGAGCGCGAGAAGCAGACCGCCGAGCTCCAGTCCCTGCTCGACCGGGCCCGGTCCGAGGCCGAGGCGGCCGTCGCGTCCGCCACGAAGAACGCCGAGTCACGCCGGACGGCCGCCGAGGAGGAGGCCAAGAAGATCGTGGCCGACGCCCAGCAGGAGGCCGAGCGCATCAAGCAGGCCGCCGAGAAGGCCGCCACCGAGTTGAAGTTGGCGGCCCAGGCCGAGCGTGACCAACTTGTGGCCGAGGCCCACAAAGCCATCGCCGAGGCCAATGACACTCGGGCCACGTCGCTGGCCGAGATCGCCAGCAAGCAGGAGGCGGCGTCCGCCAAGCTGCTCGAGGAGACGAACCACGCCGCCCGGGTCCGCAAGGAAGCCCTCGACGAGGCCGAGCGCATCCGCCTGGAGGGCCAGGCCGAGGCCGAGCAGCTCCTCAGCGCCGCCCGCCGCGAGATCACGGACCTCCAGGAGAAGGTCAGCTCCGAGGCGACCCGCCGCAAGACCAAGCTCCAGGCCGACATCACGGCGCTGCAGCAGCGCAAGCGCGCCATCACGCAGCAGTTGGGGACGCTGTTCGGCATCGGCGCCGCCGCCGCCACGCAGTTCCCCGAGGAGAACTGGGGCGAGCTGCCCGAGATCACCTTCAGCGCCCTCGACGACCAGGAGACTCCGAGTCGGCCGCGCCAGATCGCGCCGACCGCCGGCGTCCGGCCCCAGGGCCAGGCCCCGGCGCAGCGGCCCCAGGGCGCTCCGGCCCAGCGTCCGCAAGGCGCCCCGCAGCGGCCGGCCGGCCCGCAGGGCGAGCGGCCGACGGGCGCGCCGCAGGAGCGCCCGCAAGGTGCCCCGGTCCAGCGTCCGCAAGGCGCGCCCCAGGGCCCGCAGGGCGGCCCGTCGCAGCCCCAAGGCCAGCCGCAGCGCCCGGTCAGCCAGCCGACGCCGACTCCGCAGTCCCGCCCCTCGGGCGACCAGCCGGAGTTCACGGAGCCCGCGGAGTAGCTAGAACAACCGCTCGTCCGAGTGGTCGATGCCTCTGAGCTCGTCGTAGTCCACGACCACGCATTCGATGCCCCGGTCCGTCGCCACGACGCGCGCCTGCGGCTTGATCTGCTGGGCCACGAACATGCCCTCGACCCGCCCCAACAGCGGGTCGCGGCGCATCACCTCCAGGTAGCGCGTCAGCTGCTCGACCCCGTCGAGCTCGCCGCGCCGCTTGACCTCGACCGCCACATACGCGCCGTCGCCCGCCCGGCACAGGAGATCGACCGGCCCGATGGCCGTCAGGTACTCCCGCTGGACCAGCGCCAGGTCCGCGCGCATCGCCCCCGGGTTGGCCGCCAGCAGCTCCTGGAGGTGCTTCTCGACGCCGTCCTTGCGCAGCCCCGGTTCGACGCCGAGCTCGTGGCTCATCTCGTCCAGGACCTCGGCGATGGCGATCTGCAGCTCGTCGCCGGCGCCGTTGCGGACGCGCCAGACCTCAGTGATCTCGTCGGGCAGCCCGTGGTCCGGCGTCGGCGGCCCCGTCGTCACGACGCACGGCGCGCTCATCCAGTTGAGCGGCTTGTACGCCTTGTCGTCCGCGTGAATCTGGATCGACCCGTCGGCCTTGACGAGGATGAGGCGCGTGGCCAGCGGCAGGTGGGCGGTCAGGCGGCCGGCGTAGTCGACCTGGCAGCGGGCGATGATCAGGCGCACGAGGTCACCGCGCGAACGTGATGACGGGCTGGGCCGGGTCGGTCAGGTCGGCGCTGACCTGGGTCAGCGTCTGGTCCCCCTGGTACATGCCGCCGTCGTTGCCCAGCCCCTCGCCGTGGAGCGTGACCTCGATCTGAGCCTCGGCCCGCTTCGGATCGCCCGCCGACAAGGCGAAGGTCACGCCGTCCAGGCTCCCGCCCGTGACACTCCAGGCGAACTCGTCGGACGTCGTCCCGTCGGCGGCGCGCAGCCCGAAGCCGCAGGCCTCGTCGGCCGGCTTGAAGTCGGTCGTCGCCACGCACGCCGCCAACTGGGCGGCCGCCGCCTGGCGCAGCGTCTCCTGCACGCCGTCCGACAGGGCGACGGCCAGGTTGTCGAGCGTCACGATCTGGCCGGGCGCGGCGATCGAGAAGTCAGTCTGGGAGAGGGTCAGGTAGGACTCCGCCACCTCCAGGTGGTAGGTGCCGGGGAACAGCTCAGCGCGCGTCTTGCCGTCGAGCGGGATGCCGTCCAGGCTGAGCCCGATGTCCGCGCTGGCGGCGGGCAGCGTGACGCCGCCGTAGGCGTAATTGACGAGCCACTGCCCGGCTTGGCGGACCAGGTTGAGCTTCGTGCTGACCGATTGGCCGCCGACCCGGTACGTCACGAGCGCGTAGGCCTGGTCGCCGTCCTGGCCGGTTTCCTCGACGACGATGCCGTCGATCAGGGGGTTGGCCCGGAGGACGGCGTCGGTCAGGTACGTGGCGTCGGTCGGCGGCGCCGCGGCCAGGCCGAGGGCCGCCGCCGAGTCGCCCTTGGCCAGCGCGTTGAGGTAGTCCCAGGCGACGGCGTTGGGCCCGCTCTCCGATTCTTCCAGGTGCGGCCGCAGGATGAACCACCAGACGACGACGGCCACGAGCGCGAGCCCGACCGCGAGGCCGACGACGACGCCGACGACGGTCCCGCCCCGCCGCGGCCGCTCCTCGGCGGGATCCTCGTAGGCTCGGCTCATCGCACTCCCTTCCGGACTTCCCCGGCCAGGTTAGTCCATTAGGATCGGGCAGCATGACCCGTCGGCCCTCGAAGCATCTCGCCCCGCCCCGCCCCCTGCTCTCCGCCTACCCGCGGGCGGCGTTCAAGGCGGACGGCCGCTGGATCGTCCAGACGATGCCGGGCGCGCGGGCGGCCAAGCGCTACCTCTGCCCCGGCTGCAACCACCCGATCGCGCCCGGCACGCCCCACCTCGTGGTCTGGCCGGAGGCGCCGACGCCGGGCTCGGAGCGGGCCGTCGACGACCGCCGCCACTGGCACAGGCTCTGCTGGGAGCGCCGCCCGTGACCGGCCTCTATACGACCCGCGTCGGCGAGGGCCCCATCCGCTACGCCTTCTGCCACGGGCTGTTCGGCCGCGGCCGCAACTGGACCAGCATCGCCCGGGCGCTCCGGCCCGCCGCCAGCCTCCTCATCGACCTGCCCAACCACGGCCAGTCGCCCCACACCGACCGCTTCAGCTACCCCGCCATGGCCGACGCCATCGCCGCCACGCTGGCCGCCGCGGACTCCGACGACCTCACCTTGGTCGGCCACTCGATGGGCGGCCGGGCGGCCATGCTGACGGCCCTGGCCTACCCGGAGCTGGTCGGCCGGCTCGTCGTCGTCGACGTCGCGCCCGCACCCACGCCCGTGCCCGAGTTCGCGCGCTACGCCGCCACGCTGCTGAACCTGAAGGACGAGGCGATGCGGGACCGGGCCACCGCCACGGCCGCGCTCGCCACGTCGATCCACGACCCGCGCATCCGCGACTTCCTGATGACGGGTTTCCAGTCGACGCCGGGCGGCGGCCGCTGGCGCTTCAACCTGCCGGTCCTGGCCCGCGACCTCGACTTGGTCCTCGACTGGCCCGACCCGCGCCCCGTCACGCCGTACGAGGGCCCGGTCCTGTGGCTGGCCGGCGCGGAGTCGACGTACGTGACGCCGGCCAGCTACGCGACGATGCGCGAGCTGTTCCCGCACTACGACCTGGTCACGATCCAGGGCGCGGGCCACTGGATCCACGCGGACCAGCCGGAGGCGTTCTTAGAAGCACTGACCAGGCCGGTGTGAGGCCGAGGTGTCAGATACCGCGGCCCTGGCGAGGAACGAGCCCGGGCGGCGGTGTCTGATACCTCGGCCGGAGGAGTCATCCCAGGCGGCCGCGGTATCAGGTGCCCCCGCCTGGGCTCGTTCCTCGCCAGGGCCGGGGCGCCTGACACCTCGGCCTAGGCATCTCAGCCCATGGAGTACCCGAGGATCTCCACGGCCTGGTTCGGCTTGCCGTCGCCTTGGCCGGTCGACTCGCCGGCCGCGGCGATGTCGGCGATCACCTTGAGCGACGCGGCGTCCAGATGCCCGAACACGGTGTAGCT
>JAISTC010000008.1 GCA_031272805.1 Propionibacteriaceae bacterium | reverse complement strand
GGCCGTCCCCGCCCCTGTCATCCCGGCGAAAGCCGGGATCTTGGAGCTGTGGATTGCCTCGCTGTACCGAAAGATCCCGGCTTTCGCCGGGATGACAAGGGGTTTGGGATGACAAGGGGGTTGTGTGGGGTCGGCCGCGGTATCACGTGCCCTCGCCCGGTCCTGCGACTCCGGCGCTGGCGCGCCTCCGCGCAGGATGACGTGTTCGTCGCCAGGGCCAGGGCGCCTGACACCTCGGCCTGGGTGGACACCTCGGCCTGGGCCTCCGTCAGCCGCCGGCGAAGGGGGGCAGGATGTCTACCGTTGTGCCTGGGGGTAACACGGCGGGGTTGTCGCGCTCGGCCCGGTGGCCGTCGACCAGGAATGTGGCGTACCCCAGCACGGCCGCCAGGGCCTGGCCGCGGCGGGCGGCCAGTTCGGCGGCGACCGCCGCCAGCGGGGCGGCCGCCGCCGTGTCCACCGCCGCACCGGCCGCCTGTTTGGCCGCGCCGAAGTAGCGGATCGCCAACCCCTCAGTCATGGCTGCCGGCGAAGCTCTCCGCGGCGGCCGCCGCCGTGTCGATGGCGGCCGTGACCGCTATCGACCCGCCCCCGGACCGGGCCGCGGCGTAGCCGGCGGCGAAGGCCGCCACCGGCCCGGCCGGATGCGTCACGCCGTGCGCGATCGCCCGCACGGCCCCCAGCAGGTGGCCGACGTCGACCGCCTCCAACCCCTCGAGGTCGAGGACGCCGCGCAGGTACGCCAGCCAGTCCTCCACGACATCGAACTCACCCATGAACCGACTCCTTCCGTTGCCGTGCTTGGGGCCGCTGGAAACCCAGGGCCCGAACCGAGGTCCACGTGTCGAGGTCGGCGGCGGCCGCGAACGGCAGCGTGACCCACTGCAGCGGCAAGGCGCCGACGAGGCCGCGCACCGACTCGCCTGACCCACCCCCGGGCAACTGCGCACAGGCCGTGACGAGTGCCGCCCGGTCGTACAGACCCAGCAGCCACTGCGGCCGCCCGTCCGGCGTGACGCCGACGACCGACGACCCCGCCTCGACCCCGGCGGCCGCCACCGCCACCAACCGCGCCACGCCCGCCGCCGCCTCCGGCAGGTCGCAGGCCAGGACCAGGACCCAGGGCGGCCCCGCCTCCCCGAGGACGGCCAGCCCGGCGGCGATGCCCCGAGCCGGACCGCCGAAGGGCGGCTCCTCGCGCGTCCAGAGCACGCCCGGCCAAGGCAGCAGGCGGCCCGCCTGGTCGCCCACGACGGCCATCCTCCCAGCACCCCGGCAGGCGGCCACGGCGCGGCCCAGGGCGCTGCGCCCGTCCGGCCCGACGAGGGCCGCCTTGTCCACGCCGCCGAGGCGCCGGGACCGCCCGCCCGCCAACACGACCGCGTCGAACTCCACCGCCATGGTCAACCCCTCTCTCAACCGCCGATGGCCGACATCGGGCGGGCCGGCGGGCAAAACTCCGGCCGCCCGATGCCGTGGCCCGCGGGCTTCGCCCGGACCGCGGCGACCATCAACTCCGCGAGCCGGGCGTCGTCGGCGCCCGCGCGCAGCGGGGTCCGGAGGTCGGTCTCCGTCCCCGCGAACAGGCATGTCCGGAGCTGGCCGTCCGCCGTCAGGCGGAGCCGCTCGCAGTCGGCGCAGAAGGGTTCGGTGACGGCGGCGATGACGCCGACGGCCGCCGGGCCGCCGTCGACCAGCCAGCGCGCGGCGGGCGCGGCGCCCCGGTCCGGCAGGGGCGTCAACTCGTGGTCCCGCCCGAGGAGCGAGAGCACTTCCGAGGCCGTCACGAGCGCCGCCCGGCTCCAGCCCCCGGCCGCCCCCAGGGGCATCTGCTCGATGAAGCGGAGCTCGCAGCCGCGGGCGACGGCGAAGTCGAGGAGCGTGGCGGCGTCGGCGTCGTTGACGCCGCGGAGCAGGACCGCGTTGAGCTTGACCGGCCGCAGCCCGGCCGCCACCGCCGCGTCGATGCCCGCCAGGACGTCGCCCAGCCGGTCGCGCCGCGTGACGGCGCGGTAGCGGCCGCGGTCGACCGTGTCGAGGGAGATGTTGACGCGCTGGAGGCCGGCGGCCGCCAGCGGCCCGGCCAGCCGGGCCAGGGCCACGCCATTCGTCGTCAGCGCCAGCTCCGGGCGCGGCGTGAGAGCCGCCAGCCCGGCCACGATGTCGACGACATCGGCGCGGACGAGCGGCTCGCCGCCGGTCAGGCGGACGCGCTCGATGCCCTGGCCGACGAGGATCCCGGCCAGCCGGACGATCTCGTCCGCCCGCAGGAGCTGGGACCGCTTCAGCCACGTCACGCCCTCGGCCGGGAGGCAGTAGGAGCAGCGCAGCGAGCAGCGGTCGGTCAGCGACAGGCGGAGGTCCCGGGCGCGGCGGCCGTAGCCATCGGTCAGCGCGGCCACGGCGGGCGCGGCGGTCACGGCGGTCACGGCGGTCATGGCGCGTTCACCCACTGCCTGGTCCCGTCGGCGAACGCCTGGTCCTTCCAGACCGGCAGGCCCGCCTTGACGCGGTCGACCAGGTCGGCGCAGCCGGCGAACGCCTCGGCCCGGTGGGCGGCCGCCACACTGGCCGCGAACGCAACCTCGCCGATGGCCAGCGCGCCCGTTCGGTGGGCGGCGGCCGCCGCCAGGCAGTCCGGGTGGGCGGCGGCCCACTCGGCCAGCAGGCGGTCGAGCCAGGCGGCGGCGTCGGGATGGGCCTCGTAGACGAGAGCCGTCACCGTCCGGCCGCCATCGTGGTCGCGCACGGTCCCGGCAAACGTCACGACCGCGCCGGCGGCCGCCGACCGGACGGCCGCGTCGAGGGCGGCCGGGTCGATCGGCGCGGGGCCGACGACGGCGGGCATCAGGCGGGCGGTCATCGTCCACCGCCGTAGGAGGCGGACCCGTGGTCGAGGCCGTCGACCTGGTCGAGCAGGTGGGACAGGACGCCGCCGAGGTAGTCGAGGGCGTCCGTCACGGCGGCGGCGGCGCCCGGCAGCGCCAGGACCAGGGCGGGTGGGCCGCCGGGCGCCGGGGCCAGCCCGGCCACGGTCCGGCCGAGGGCAGCGGCCGGGGTGGCGACCCGGCCGCGCGCGCGGAGAGCCTCCGCCAGGCCGGGGACGGGGGTGGCGATGAGGGGGGCGAGGGCTTCGGGGGTCCGGTCACGCGGGCCCAGGCCGGTCCCGCCACTGGTCACGACGACGCGGCAGCCGGCCGCCAGGTGGGCCTGGACGGCGGCCCGGATGGCCTCGGGGTCGTCGGCCACGAGCCCGGCCGCCACCGACGCCGCGCCGAGGCGGCCCAGCCCGGCCGCCAGCAGCGGGCCGACGCGGTCGACGGCCGTCCCGGCGGCGCAGCGGTCGGAGACGATGACATAGCCCGCGGCGAAGGGGGCGGCGGGGGCGGCGGCCGAGTGCCCGGCCGCCACCCCCGGCGCTGCCGGGGGCTCCGCCCAGGTCCCCGACCGGCCGCCGCTCTTGGCCACGACCGCGACGTCCGTCAGCCGGAAGTCCCGGCCCAACCCTTTGACCATGTCGATGACGGTCAGCCCGGCGACCGTGACCGCCGTCAACGCCTCCATCTCCGCGCCGGTCCGGCCGGTCGACGTGACGGCCGCCTCGATCTCGACCGCACCCTCCGCCAACTTGAGCTCGACCGTGACGCCGTCGATGCCGATGGGGTGGCAGAGCGGGATGAGGTCGCCCGTCCGCTTGGCCGCCTGGATACCCGCCACGCGCGCCACCGCCAGGCCGTCGCCCTTGGGCAGAGTCCCCGTCGCCAGGGCCTGGAGGGCGGCCGCCGGGCATTCGACCCGACCGCGCGCCACCGCCACCCGCCGCGTGACGGCCTTGTCCGACACGTCGACCATGTGGACGTGGCCGGCGGCGTCGGCGTGGGTCAGCGTCGGCGGGAGGGGCAGGGTCAGCGTGGTCATGGCCGGGGCGCGTGGTAGACGATGGGCGGGCGGACGAGGTAGCCGAGCGGGATCGACCAGACGTGGACGAGGCGGGTGAACGGCCAGATGGCGATGAGCGCGAAGGCGCCGACGGCGTGGACCTGGAAGATCCACGGGGCGGCCGCCAGGGCGTCGACGTCGGGCTGGAGCGTGAAGATGCTGCGGAACCAGACGGAGACGGTCTCGCGGTAGTCGTAGCCGTCGCCGACGATGTTGAGGCCGACCGTGGCGGAGAGCCCGGCCAGGGCGACGACCAGGAGGATGGCGTACATGGCGGCGTCGGCCGGGCGCGTGATCAAGCGGAAGCGGGCCTTCGTGACGTAGCGGCGCAGGCCCAGGATGACGGCCCCGGCGAAGAACACGATGCCGGCGATCAGCCCGATGACGAGGGCCAGCGTGTGGTAGACGGTCTCGGGGATGCCCAGCGCGGCGGTCGCCGACGCGGGCACGAGGAGGCCGACGGCGTGGCCGAGGATGACGAACAGGGCGCCGAAGTGGAACAGGGGCGAACCGAGCGCCAGCCAGCGCTTCTCCATCAGCTCGCTCGTGCGCGACGTCCAGCCGAACTGGTCGGAGCGCCAGCGCCAGACGTGGCCGACCACGCAGACGGCCAGGGCGATGTACGGCCACACGCCGAACAGGACCACGCTCATTCGGCTCCTCCTTCGATGTCGCCGGTGTCGTCGGCGGCGTCGGCGTCGGCCGCGTCGTCGATCAGCCCGAGGACGGCAGCCAGGCCGTCGGCGTAGGGCGAGCCCTGCTTGGCCAGGGCGGCGGCCGCCGCGGCCACGCCGGGGCGGGCCAGGGCGAGCGCCCGGGCGGCGGCCGGTGCCGGCGCGAGGGCGGCGAACTGCAGGACCAAAGGCAGGAAATCCGGCAGTTCGCCGTCCGCGGGCGCGTAACCGGCCGCCCGGTAGAGCGAGTTGAACTCCTGGAGGGCGGGGCCGCGCTCGCGCGAGTCCCCGTACAGGGCGAACGTCACGTCCAAGCAGGTCCGGCGGCGCGTGTCGAAGCGGACGACGTAGTCGCGCCGGAGCTCGCCCGGGTCCGTGTCGCGGCGCCAGGCGGCCAGGCGGCGGAGCTGGGCGGCCGGTTTGGAGTCGGGCAGCTCGCTGATAGCGGCCGTGACGGCGTCACGCTGGCCGCAGGCCGCGTCGTCGGGGTACTGGAGCAGGAGGCTGGCCACGGCGAGGAGGTCGCGGCGGCCGGGGGTCGGGCGGTGGGCGGCCATCACGCCACCGCCAGCGGTGCGCGGTCCAACGGGCAGCCGGAGGCCCAGGCGGCCAGTTCGGCGGCTTCTTCCTTGTGGGCGGGCGGGACGACGTAGCGGTCCCTCATCTTGGCCACGGCCAAGAGCCGGTACAGCGCCTCCAACTCCGGGCCCGTCGCCCCGGCGGCCGCCGGGTCGTCCGGCGCCCCCGCCCCCGTCGTGACGGCCCTCATGTGGGCGCGGACGGCGGCCAGCTTCATGAGGACGCCGGCCACGAGGCCGGTGTCCCCGGCCGTGAACAGGGAGGCCAGGTAGCCGAGCGGGATGCGCAACTCCGTGACGGCGTGGAAGACGTCGTCGGCCGACGTGTTGTCGCCGCCCAGCGCCGTCGTGGCGTCGAGGACGGGCGACAGCGGCGGGATGTACCAGACCATCGGCAGCGTCCGGTACTCCGGGTGGAGCGGCAGGGCGACGCGGTGGCGCAGCGCCAAGGCGTAGACGGGCGACGCCTGGGCGGCCGCCAGCCAGTCCGGCGGGATCCCGTCGGCCGCCGCCTGGGCGATGACCGCCGGGTCGGAGGGGTCGAGGAAGACCTGCCGCTGGGCGTCGACCAGCTCGGCCTCCGGGGCGGCGGCCGCCGCCTCGACCCGGTCGAGGTCGTACAGGACCAGCCCGAGGTAGCGGAGCCGCCCGACGCACGTCTCGGCGCAGACGGTCGGCAGCCCGGCCTCGATCCGGGGGAAGCAGAACGTACACTTCTCGGCCTTGGCCGTGACCCGGTTGATGTAGACCTTCTTGTACGGGCAGGCCGACACGCACATCCGCCAGCCGCGGCACTTGTCCTGGTTGACCAGGACGATCCCGTCACGTTCGCGCTTGTACAGCGCGCCGGACGGGCAGGCCGCCACGCAGGCCGGGTTGAGGCAGTGCTCGCAGAGCCGGGGCAGGTGGAACATGAACGTCGTCTCGAAGCTCCGCTGGACCTGGTCGGTCAAGCCGGCCAGGTTCGGGTCGGTGGCCGCGTAGAGCGCCGAGCCGCCCAGGTCGTCGTCCCAGTTCGGGCCCCACTCGATCGCCATCGGCCGGCCCGTGATCGCCGACAGCGGCCGGGCGACCGGCATCCGGTCGGCGGCCGGGGCGGTCAGCAGCGTGTCGAAGTCGTACGTGGCGGGCTCGTAGTAGTCGTCCAGCGACGGCAGGTCGGGGTTGGCGAAGATCGTGGCCAGTTTGCGCAGCCGGCCGCCGGCCCGCAGCCGCAGCCGCCCGGAGCCGTCGACGGTCCAGCCGCCCTTCCACCGGCCCTGGTCCTCCCAGCGCTGGGGGTAGCCGATCCCCGGCTTGGTCTCGACGTTGTTGAACCAGGCGTACTCGACGCCGTCGCGGTTGGTCCACGTCTGCTTGCAGGTGACGGAACAGGTCGAGCAGCCGATGCACTTGTCGAGGTTCATCACCATCGCCATCTGGGCCCGGACGCGCATCAGTAGGTCACCTCCTGGGACCGGCGCCGGACGTACGTGACTTCGTCACGCTGGTTGCCGGTCGCGCCGTAGTAGTTGAAGCCGTACGTCAACTGGGCGTAGCCGCCGGCCAGGTGGGTCGGCTTGACGTAGAGCCGGGTCAGGGCGTTGTGGATGCCGCCGCGGCGGCCGTTGGCCTCGGTCAGGGGCACGTCGACGTTGCGGTCCTTCGAGTGGTACATGAAGATCGTTCCGGCGGGGAGCCGCTGGCTGACGACGGCCCGGGCCGCGACGACGCCGTGGGGGTTCTCGGCCTCGACCCAGTCGTTGTCGGCCGCCCCGATGGCGGCGGCGTCCGCCTCCGACAGCCAGATCGTGGGGCCGCCGCGCGACAGGGCCAGCATGTAGGGGTTGTCGAGGTAGGACGAGTGGATGGCCCACTTGTCGTGGGGGGTGAGATAGCGGACGCGCACGGCGACGCCGCCCCCCTGGGGCGGCTCGTCCGGCACGTAGGACCGCATGGCCAGCGGCGGCCGGAAGACCGGCAGCAGCTCCCCCAGCTCGGCCATCCAGTCGTGGTCGACGTAGAAGTGCTGGCGGCCGGTCAGCGTCGACCAGGGGCGGAGCCGCTCGACGTTGATCGTGAACGGCGAGTAGCGGCGGCCGCCGGTCTCGACGCCCGACCACTCGGGGGTCGTGAAGACGGGGACGGGGCCGTTCTGGGTATCGGCGAAGGCGATCCGGCGGTCGGCGTTGTCGCCGACGAGGTCGGCGAGTTTCTGGCCGGTGCGCCGTTCCAAGGCCTGGAACCCGGCCACGGCGACCGGCCCGTTGGTCGCGCCCGACAGGGCCAGGATGGCGTCGGCCAGCTTGACGTCCGTGTCGAGGCGGACGCGACCCTCGGCGTCGCGGCCATTGCGCTGGGCCAGGACGGCGATGGGGTCGTCGCCGGGGACCGTGACGCCCTTGGTCGTCGTGCCGAGCTGGGCGATGAGCGGGCCGAGGGTCCGCATCTTCAGCCCCAGCGCCGTGTAGTCGCGTTGGGCGACGGCCAGCTTGGGCATCGTGACCCCCGGAATCGGCTCGCACTCCCCCTTCTTCCAGTCCTTGGCCACGCCGTGCGGCTGCGCCAGCTCGTCGGGCGTGTCGGTCAACAGGGGCACGGGCGTGACGTCGGTCCTCGTCCCGAGGTGGTCCTTGGCCAGCGCCGACACCTGGTCCGCCAGCGCGGTAAAGACCTGGAAGTCGGTCCGGGCCTCCCACGGCGGCGCGATGGCGGGGTTGAAGGCGTGGACGAACGGGTGCATGTCGGTCGTCGAGATGTCGTACTTCTCGTACCAGGTGGCGGCCGGCAGCACGATGTCCGACAGGAGGGCCGAGCCGGTCATGCGGAAGTCGACGGTCGTGACCAGGTCCAGTTTCCCGACCCCGGGCTGGTCGCGCCAGACGACGTCGGCGGGCCGCCGCTCGGGCGGCAGTTCCGGCGCCGTCACGGCGGAGTCGGTTCCCAGGAGGTGGCGCAGGAAGTATTCGGAGCCCTTGGCGGAGTTGCCGAGCAGGTTGGCCCGCCAGAGCGTCAGGACGCGCGGGAAGTTGGCCGGGTCGTCGGGGTCCTCGACGGCGAAGCGGAGTGTCCCCGCCCGCAACTGGCTGACGATGTACGGGCCCGGCTCCATGCCGGCGGCCTTGGCCTCGTCGGCCAGGTCGAGCGGGTTGCGGTTGAAGCCGGGGTGGCCGGGCGTCCAGCCGGAGCGGACGGCCTGGGCGACGCAGTCGGGGATGGTCCGGGCGAGCGTTCCCGGCCCGGCCGGGGACGCGATGTCGGCGGCCGTGAACGAGTCGTAGCGCCACTGGTCCGCGTGGAGGTACCAGAACGCCGTCGACGCCTGGTGGCGGGGCGGGCGGGCCCAGTCGAGGGCGAAGCCGATGTGTTGCTGGCCCGTGATCGGCCGGGCCTTCTCCTGGCCGACGTAGTGGGCCCAGCCGCCGCCGTTGACGCCCTGGCAGCCGGTCAGGACCAACAGCGCGATGAAGGTCCGGTAGATCGTGTCGGAGTGGAAGTAGTGGTTCGTGCCCGCGCCCAGGATGATCATCGAGCGGCCCCGCGTGACCTCGGCGTTGCGGGCGAACTCGCGGGCGATCCGGGCGATCGTGGCCGCCTTGACGCCCGTCTGGGCCTCGGCCCAGGCGGGGGTGCCGACGCCCGTCGGGTCGTCGTAGCCCGTCGGCCACTCCCCCGGCAGCCCGGGCCGGGCCACGCCGTAGGCCGCCAGGAGCAGGTCGTAGACCGTCGTCACGCGGTGGCCGCCGACCTCGATGGCCGGGACGCCGCGCGCCATCAGGCCGCCGCGGTCGCCGTCCTCCGGCCGGTCGAAGCGGGGCAGTTGGACGGCCACCGGCTCGGCGCCGGGGAGCCCCTCGACGGTGAGTGCGGGGTCGATGGCGCCGAGGTCGAGGTTCCACTTCCCCAGGCCCGCGTCGCCCCAGCGGTCGCCCAGCGTGCCGGGCGGGACGACGGCCTGGCCGGTCGCCCGGTCAAACAGGAGCGGCTTGAACGCGGCGTTGGCCTCGGCCGCCAGGCCGGGGACCTGGTCCGCGGTCAGGAACTTGCCCGGCCGCGCCGCCGACCCGGCGTCCCGCGTGACCCCGTCCAGCGTGACGAGGAAGGGCAGGTCGGTGAAGCGGCGGACGTAGTTGTCGAAGTACGGCGTGACCCGGTCGCGGAAGAACTCGGTCAGGATGACGTGGCCCATCGCCTGGGCCAGCGCGCCGTCCGTCCCGGGCTGGGGTGCCAGCCAGTCGTCGGCGAACTTGACGTTCTCGGCGTAGTCCGGGCTGATGGCGACGACCTTGGTCCCCTTGTAGCGGACCTCGGTCAGGAAGTGGGCGTCGGGCGTCCGCGTCACGGGGACATTCGCCCCCCACAGGATCAGGTAGCCCGCGTTGTACCAGTCGGCCGATTCCGGCACGTCCGTCTGGTCGCCCCACACCTGCGGCGACGCGGGCGGCAGGTCGCAATACCAGTCGTAGAACGACAGCAGCGTGCCGCCGAACAGCGACAGGAAGCGGGTGCCGGCGCAGAACGACACCATCGACATCGCCGGGATCGGCGTGAAGCCGAGGCAGCGGTCGGGGCCGAAGGTTTTCGCCGTGTAGACGTGGGCGGCCGCCTGGATTTCCTGGGCCTCCTGCCACGTGGCGCGGACGAAGCCGCCCTTGCCCCGCTGGGACTTGTAGGCGCGGGCCCGGGCCGGGTCGGAGACGATCGCACCCCAGGCCTCGACCGGGTCCTTGCCTTGCGCCCGCTCGGCCCGGTAAGCCTCGAGCAGGACGCCGCGGACGTAGGGGTGGCGGACGCGGCCGGGCGAGTACTCGTACCAGGAGAAGCTGGCGCCGCGCGGGCAGCCGCGCGGCTCGTACTCGGGCGAGTCGGGCCCCGTCGTCGGGTAGTCCGTGAACTGATGTTCCCAGGCGATCAGCCCGTCCTTGACGAAGACGCGCCAGGAACACGAACCCGTGCAATTGACCCCATGTGTGGTCGTCACAACCCGGTCGTGGGCGTAGCGGTCGCGATAAAAACGATCCCACGAGTCGGGCGTCGCCCGGGTCACCGTCCGGCCGTCGGGCGCCACCTCTTCCCTGGTCACGAGCGCGCGGCCCTTCATGAGCGCGAGGACGGCGGGCGATGGGCTGGTCACGCGGACCCTCCGGACCAAGGGCAGGTGGTCGTCATTGGCACCTTCTAAGGGAGTGGATCTCGGAGTTAACACGATCCGACTGGTTTCAACGAAAAAGGTACTGGCAGACGGTGCTTTCGTCAACTCGGGTCCCGCGTGTCGGACGCGGGCAATCAGGCGGTGCGGGCGGGCCCGGCCCCCGGCTCAGCCCAACTCGCGCCGGGCCGCGTTGGCCGCGGCCTGATCCTGGTACTTCTCGGCCACGATCGCCTTCCACAGCTCCGCGCCCCGGATCCCCGCCTCATCCGGGTCGAACACGGGGTCGAGGCCGAGCTTGCGCTGCCGCGTGAAGTCCTTCATGGCCTTGGCGACGACGCCCGACAACAACGTGATCCCGATGAGGTTGACCCAGACGTTGAGGCCGACGCCGATGTCGGCCAGGTTCCAGACGACATCGTTGCTGCGGACGGAGCCGAAGACGACCATGCCGATGAGCACAATCTTGATGCCGTACTGCGCCACCGAGTACCAGCGTGACTCCTTGAACAGGAACGCCACGTTCGTGTCGGCGTAGAAGGCGAAGGACACGATCGTCGTGAACGCGAAGAACAGCAGGGCGACGGCGACGAACTTGCCACCGAAGCCGGGCAGGACCGAGTTGACGGCCGCCTGGGGGTAGTTGGGGCCGGGCTCGACGCCGGGGAGGTTGAGGACGAAGAAGTTGTCGGTCTGGGTCAGCCAGCCGTCGACGGCCTCGGACACCTTGGGCTTGACGACGTTGAAGCAGTCGGTCACGAGGATCATCAGCGCCGTCGAGGTCGCGGCCAGGAGGATGTCGCAGTAGACCGAGAACGCCTGGGCCAGGCCCTGCTTGACCGGGTGGGAGACCTCGGCGGCGGCGGCGGCCTGGGCGCCCGTGCCGAGGCCCGCCTCCGACGAGTAGACGCCGCGCTTGACGCCCCAGAGGACCGTGTAGCCGAAGATGCCGCCGATCAGCGGGTCGAGGGCGAAGGCGTTCTGGAAGATGAGGCCGAACATGGCCGGGACCTGGCCGATGTTGGCGCCGAGGACGATGACCATGACGATGACGTAGGCGACCGTCATGAACGGCACGACGAACTGGGCGAACGTGGCGATGCGGCGCATCCCGCCCAGGATGATGAAGGCCAGCAGGACGGCCACGGCGATGCCCGACGCCACCATCGGGATGCCGAACGCCTCGTTCATGGCCGACGAGATGGCGTGGGACTGGACCGGGCCCTCGCAGAAGCCCTTCGAGATACAGGCCAGGACGGCGAACAGCGGGCCGAGCCAGGACGCCCACTTGGGCAGGCCCTTCGAGATGTAGAAGGCCGGGCCGCCGCGGTACTCGCCCTTGACCCGCTCCTTGTAGATCTGGCCCAGCGTCGACTCGCAGAACGCCGTGGCGGCGCCGAGCAGGCCGATCATCCACATCCAGAAGACCGCGCCCGGCCCGCCGTAGAAGATGGCCGTGGCCACGCCGGCGATGGCGCCCGTCCCGATCCGGCCGGCCAGGGCCATGGCGAAGGACTGGAACGAGCTCGTGCCGGCGTCCGACTTGTGGCCGTGGGAGAGGTAGTAGACCATGTCCTTCACCCGCGTGATCTGCGGGGCGCCGAAGCGGATCGTGAAGAACAGGCCGAGGGCGAGCGAGCCCTAGACCATGCCGTTGTTCCAGATCCAGCCGCTGAGTTTGCCGGTGAGGTCGGCGAGGTCCATGGTGGTCCCTTTCTGGGGGGCCCGCGGCGGTAGAGCGGGCCGAGGCGGTCAAGGGTGGCCCCATGCTATGCCCGGGGCGGACGGGCGACAAGGGAACTGGCGGACGCGCGAGTCCGGATAGGATGAGAGGACGTTCTCTGAGGGAGGTCTTGATGAAGGCGGATCCGGCGAGCCAGCGGCGGCTTCTGGCACTCCAGGCGGTCGACACGTCGATTGCCCAGTTGGAGCACCGGGTCCAGACCCTCCCCATCCACGAGGTCATCAAGCACCTGGCCGAGCAGCGCCAGGCCAGCCTGGACGACCACATCGCGGCCGAGACGGCGCTGAGCGACGCGGAAGCGGCGCGGGCCAAGGCGGAGGCCGACGTCGTGCCTGTCAAGGAGCGGCTGGCGCGCAACGAGAAGCGCATCCACGACGGTTCGCTCGACGCCAAGGCGCTGACCGGCATGATCGACGAGGTGGCCCACCTCAAGACCCGGATCGCCACGCTCGAAGACGTCGAGCTGGAGGCGATGGAGGCGCTGGAGGCCGCCGAGGAGCGGGGCACGGCGACAGCCGACGCCGCGCAGGCGGCGGAGGCCGGGCTGCGCTCGGCCGTCGAGGAGCGCGACGCGCTCATGGCCGAGGCGCGGGCGGAGATGAAGGGCCACCGGGCCCAGCGCGAGGCCATCGTGCAGGACTTGCCGGCGGACCTCGTGACACTGTACGACAAGGTGCGTTCCCGCTACCGGGGCATCGGCGCGGCCGAACTCCAGGGCCGCCGCTGTACGGCCTGCGGCCTGGAAGCGACCACGGCCGACTACAACCGCTACGTCGCCGCCCCCCCGGACGAAGTCCTGCGCTGCACCGAATGCGA
>JAISTC010000002.1 GCA_031272805.1 Propionibacteriaceae bacterium | reverse complement strand
ACCAGGCCATTCGGCGGCTTGACGGTCACGTCGGCCGCCGGGTCCGGCGTCACGGGCGGCGTCACGCTGGGCGCGGGCGTGCGCAGGACGCCCTCCTGGAGAGAGGGGTCGATCGAGACGCGCAGTTTCAGGTCACGCCCGGCCTGGGCGGCGGCGACCTCCTCGATTCGCTCGTGGAGGCGCTGTTCGATGCGGTCGCGGGTGAAGTCGTTGGGCGCGGCGACGTGGAGGTACTGGCCGCCGACGGCGAGGGGCTTGCAGGTGGCGACCAAGGCGCGGGTCGGCGGGTCGAGGTGGCTGAGGATCGAATCCCAGAGGAGGGCGACGGACCAATCCGGTGTGGCGGGAGGAGATTCGGTCACAGCGATCCTTCCTGCACCCGGGGTCAGCCAATTGTGCACCATCTTATCCACAGGGTTATCCACAGCCTGTGGAGGCGATGGCAGGGCCCCGGTACCGCCATCCGGGACTCCGCACACGCTAGTGCGGCCCCACAGCCCAGCGCAAACCGTGAGGCGACGAATCGACACCCACCCGGCGTGTCGCATTGACGCCCCCAAGCAGAGGTGTCAGCCCAGGCCGCGGTGCCGGCCCACGCGGTGCCGGCCCAGGCCGAGGTGTCAGGCGCCGCCGCCTTGGCGAGGAACGAGCCCGGGCGGCGGCACCTGACACCGCGGCCGCCGCAACTCAGCGCCGACCTCCCGCGGTTTGCCCGATGCCCCGCGCTGGCGTATCGTTAGCCAGTCGTTGGCCGGGAGCCCCCGGCCATTTCCCCCGACGGCCTGCCGCCGGGATGAACCATTACGAGCGATTCGGGAGCTTGAGCGTGAGCAAGCGTACCTACCAGCCGAGCAATCGGCGCCGGAGCCGGACACACGGCTTCCGCACCCGCATGAGGACCCGCGCCGGGCGCGCGATCCTGTCCGCCCGCCGGCGCAAGGGCCGCGCGATCCTATCCGCCTGAGCCGACCATGCTGCCGGCTGAGAAGCGGCTTCGCCATTCGGCCGACTTCGCTGCCACCACCCGCGGCGGCCAGCGGACCGGCCGGCCCAGCCTGGTGCTCTACGTCCACCCGACGGGGCAACCCGCCCGGGTGGGCTTCACCGTCTCCAAAGCCGTCGGTAACGCCGTGACCCGCAACCGCGTCAAGCGCCGCCTCCGCCACCTCGTGGCCGCCCAACTCCGGGACCACGATGCGCAAAACGAATTGCGCGCGGACCTCGTCATCCGCGCCCTCCCCAAAGCCGCGACCGAGCCGGACCGGCTCGCCGCCGACTTCGCGTCCGTCTGGCGCTGGGCCGTCGGGGTCGCCCCGGGGGCCAATCCGGCGGCAGCCGGGGCCATCCCGGAGGCCCGGCAGGCGGCCCGCGTGGCATTCTGGGCCCAGCGGCCGGCACGGCGCCGGCTCCTCCCGGGGGTGGTGGCCTCATGAAGTGGCTTCTCATCGGCTTCGTCAAGGCCTGGCGGGCCGTCATCTCGCCGGCCTACGGCAATGTCTGCAAGTTCTACCCGTCCTGCTCCGCCTACGGCCTGGAAGCGCTCCAGGTGCACGGCGCGCTCAAGGGCTCGTGGCTGATCCTCCGCCGCCTGGCCCGCTGCCACCCCTGGTCCTCGGGCGGCTATGACCCCGTGCCCGGCACGCCGAAGGCGGCCGCCTGGGCGGTGGAGCTGGCGGAGATCAAAGCGGCGCGCGCGGCCACCTGCGCTGCCGGAAAGGTGTCCCTCTCGTGACGTTGTTCTCCCTCGTGCCGCTCGGCATCGGCGACTGGTTCTCGGCGCTCCTCCAGCCGATCCGCGTCGCCATCTCCTTCATCCTGCTCTGGGCCTACCGCCTGTGGAGCCACGTCACGGGGTCCGGCGCCAACGGCGTGACCTGGACCCTGGCGATCATCAGCCTCGTCGTCCTCGTCCGCGTCCTCCTCATCCCCCTGTTCGTGCGCCAGATCAACTCGTCGCGCCGGATGCAGCTCATCCAGCCCAAGATGAAGGCGCTGCAGGACAAGTACGGCTCCGACCGCGAGCGGCTCGGCGTCGAGACCCAGAAGCTCATGAAGGAGGAGGGCGTCAATCCGGCCAGCTCGTGCCTGCCCCTGCTCCTCCAGATGCCGATCTTCTTCTCCCTTTACCAGGTCCTGGCGGGCGCGTCCCAGGGCGTGGCGCGGGCGAAGATCTTCGAGGACTACGTCCACCTGGTCAAAGATGCCGACCTGTTCGGCGCCGGCCTGGCCGGCAAGTTCTGGCCCGTCGTTCCGTGGGGCGCGACGCAGACCCTCGGCCTCATCCTCATCATCGCGATGACGGCGCTGTTCTTCATCACGCAGAAGCAGTTGATGAGCAAGAACATGACGCCGGAGGCGATGCAGGGCCCGATGGCGCAGCAGCAGAAGATGATGCTGTACCTGTTCCCGCTGATGTACGTCGGCATGGGCCTGTTCATCCAGATCGGCGTCCTCATCTACTGGGTCGTCTCGAACCTCTGGACGTTCGGCCAGCAGTACATCCTCATCCGCAACAACCCGACCCCGGGCACCCCCGCGTACATCGACTGGGAAGAACGGATGATCGCCAAGGGCAAGGACCCCCACAAGCTGGAGGAGGAGCGCCGGTCGAAGCTGTCGCGGGCGCCCAAGGAGGCCAAGACGACGACGAGCGCGTCCGGCGTCCGCCGCCAGACCGTGACCCCGCCCGCGTCGAGTGGCAACGGCGTCCAGCGCCAGCAGATCCAGCGGCAGCAGCCGAAGAAGCAGTCCCGCGCCGAGCGCAAGGGACCGAAGAAGTAGTTTTCCCCGGCCGCCAGCCCCGGGCGGCCCCGGCACCCAAGGAGAAATGATGAGCGAACAGGAAGCCACGGACACCTTGGCCGACACGGTTGAGGAGACCGTCACGGTCGCAGAGGTCAGTGACGCCGACGACGACCTCGGCGACGACGAGATCGACGACCCGATCGAGGCGGAGGGCGAAATCGCCGCTGACTACCTCGAAGAACTCTTGGACATCGCGGACCTGGACGGCGACATCGACACATACGTCGAGGCCGGCCGCGCCCACGTGTCCATCGTCACGACGGGCGACCGTCTCGTCGGCCGTGACGGCTCGGTCCTGGAGGCGCTGCAGGAGCTGTCACGCCTCGCGGTCATGACAAAGACGGGCCGCCGCTCGCGCCTCATGCTCGACGTCGCCGGCCACCGTGACAAGCGCCGCAAGGAGCTCCAGGAGCTGGCCACGGCCGCCATCGCCGAGGTCAAGGCGACGGGCGAGCCCCAGCCGCTGGCGGCGATGAACCCGTTCGAGCGCAAGATCGTCCACGACGTTGTCGCGGCCGCCGGGCTGACCAGCGAGTCCGAGGGCGAAGAGCCCAAGCGCCACGTCGTCATCAAGCTGAAGTAGCGGCGCCGTTGCCCCCCGAGTCGTCCGCCACCGCCCTGTTCGGCGACCGCGCGGGGTTGGCCGAGCGGTACGCCGGGCGGCTCGCCACGGTCGGCGTCGAGCGCGGCTTGATCGGGCCGGCCGAGGCCGATCGGATCTGGTCCCGCCACGTCGCCAACTCCGCCGCGCTGTCCCCGCTCATCGGGATGGGCTGCCGCGTCATCGACGTCGGCAGCGGCGCGGGCCTCCCCGGCCTCCCCTTGGCCCTCGCCCGGCCCGACCTCGACGTCATCCTCCTGGAACCGATGCTGCGGCGCAGCGTGTTCCTGGAGGAAACGGTGGCCGACCTGGGCTTGGAAGGCCAGGTCACGGTCGTGCGGGCCCGGGCGGAAGACGCCAAGTTGACCGCCGACGTCGTCGTGGCCCGCGCCGTCGCGCCCCTGGACCGCCTGGTCGGCTGGACCCGCCACCTCTTCCCCGAGGGCATGCTCTTGGCGCTGAAAGGCGACAAGGCAAAGGCGGAAATCGCGGCCGCCGCCGCGTCCCTGGCCAAGTGGCGCCTGACCGCCGACATCCTCCACCCAGCCGCAGCCACAGTAATCAGGGTGACAAGGCAGTAGCGCGGGCCATGGGGTCGGGCGCGCTGGCTACGGAGCGAGGAACGAGCGACAGCTAGCGGGCCTGACACCGTGGCCGCTGGGGGTTCTGCTCGGCCGCGTGGGGTCATGCTGGGGTCACGCTAGGGGCGAGTCTGTGGGTGGGTGCCGGTTGGCCGGTGGTGTTGGTGTCCGGCGTGCGGTCGCGGCGCCCGCGCCGTCCTCGGCCGCCGACCCGTCGGTTCGTGGTTGGGTTGGTCGGCGGCGGCGCTGCGGGCGGCGCGGCCGCCGCAACCGCGCGCCTCAGTCAGCGGGACAGTCCAGAACCATGGTCGGCTTCGGTTCGTTGCTGCGGCCCGGCGCGGGCAAGCCCACGTTGGTCGTTCCGGGCGCGGGAATCAGGCTCTGGGGTCGGGAATCAGGCCATGGGGTCGGGCGCGCTGGCTACGGAGCGAGGAACGAGCGACAGCCAGCGGGCCTGACACCGTGGCCGCTCGGGGTCCTGCTTGTGGGGACACGCGGTGGGCGACAACGTGCGGCCAAGGAGAGATCCTCCGCTGCGCTCAGGATGACAGGGGTTCCGTTTGTCAGCGCACCGCCCTTGTGCGTGCAACCCTCGGGTCAGTGCAACCCCCCTTGGCGGCGGAACTCCCTTTGCGGCGCAACCCCCTTCGCATCCCAATCCCCTTGTCATCCCGGCGAAAGCCGGGATCTTTCCGTTGGCTTAGGCATACCACGGCTCCAAGATCCCGGTTTTCGCCGGGATGACAGGGCTTGTGGGGACCGTTCGCCGGGATGACGAGGCGTGCGGGGCGCCTGTGGCCGGGATGACAGAAGGTGGCGGGCGACTTTCGTGGAGAGGACGGCGGTTGTTGGCGGCGGCAGTTGATGGCGCAGGGCCCTGTGCAGGCTGAGGATGGTATCCTAAAAGTACCGGGACAGCGATAGGGTTGTTTTGCCTGCGGTTCGGCGGGGAGGGACGGCCGCGTGATCGTGGCTGGCTGAAAGTGGGCGGTCCGACTAGGCTGCCGGGGTCACGATGTTGAAGGGTGGTCCTGGGGTATGGAGCCGGAGCCGCGGCCGCGGGTGGAGCTGTTCGAGGGCCCGGAGGTCCCGCCGATCGCCGATCCCGAGCCCGATGTTTCACGTGAAACGCCACCCACCGCTGCCGCCACCGCCACGCTCCCCCGACCGACCCACACCCGCGTCATCGTCATCGCCAACCAGAAGGGCGGAGTAGGCAAGACGACGACGGCCGTCAACATCGCCGCCGCGCTGGCGCAGGGCGGGCTCCGGGTCCTGCTGATCGACGTCGACCCGCAGGGCAATGCGTCAACCGCGCTCGGCGTGGACCACCGCGAGGGCATCCGCGGGACCTACGAGGTCCTGCTCGACCGTGACGCCATCGCCTGGCACGCCGTGGCCAGCGGCGAGGCCCCCAACCTCCTCGTCCTCCCGGCCACGATCGACCTGGCCGCCGCCGAACTAGACCTCGTGGCCGTGGCCGGACGGGAGCGGCGCCTGGCGGACGCCCTCGACGCCTACCTCCGCGACCACGAGCCTGACTACGTCATCCTCGACTGCCCGCCCTCGCTCGGCCTCCTGACCCTCAACGGCCTGGTCGCCGCGACCGAGATCCTCATCCCGATCCAGACCGAGTACTACGCGCTCGAGGGCGTCAGCCAACTCATGCGGACCATCGACCTCGTGACCCAGAACCTCAACGACCACCTCCAGCTCTCGACCGTCATCCTGACCATGTACGACGCGCGCACGCGCCTCTCGGCCCAGGTCGCCGACGAGGTCCGGCGCCACTTCCCCGAACAGACGCTGGCCACGGTCGTGCCCCGGTCCGTGCGCATCGCCGAAGCCCCGAGCTACGGCCAAACCGTCATGACGTACCACGCGCAGTCGGCCGGAGCCGAGGCGTACCGGGCCATCGCCCGGGAGATCGCGGAGCGGGGCGCTCGTGGCTGAACTCTGGGACGTTTACGACGTCGAGCGCCGCCCGGTCGGCCGGACGATGGAACGCGTCCTGACGCCGCCGAGGGGCGACTACCACGTCACGGTCCAGCTCTGCCTGTTCAACGAGCGCGGCCAGATGCTGATCCAACGCCGCGTCGATTGGAAGGACTCGTGGCCGGGCCGGTGGGAGTTCTCCGCGGGCGGCAGCGCCCTCGCTGGGGAGACGAGTCACGCGGCGGCCCAGCGGGAGCTGGCCGAGGAGATCGGCTACGCGGCCGACCTGGCCGCTCTCCGCCCGGCCTTCACGCTCAACCACGTCGGCGAGTTCTACGACTTCTACCTCCTGGCCGCCCGCCCCGGCCTCGACCTCGCCACGCTCCGGCTCCAGCCCGAGGAGGTCGCGGCGATCCGGTGGGCGTCCCAGGAGGACATCCACCGGCTCATCGCCGCCGAGCAGTTCGTGCCGTTCCTGCCCACCCTCGTGGACTTCGTCTTCGAGGTGTGGGCGATCTGGGGCGAAGGGCCGATCAGCGCCACCACGCGTCCCTACGTCCCCCCCGCCGCTCCCGTCCACTCCGCCCAGCGTCCCGAGGAAGGCCGCCCATGAACCCACCCAAGCAACCCACCGGACTCGGCCGCGGCCTCGGCGAGCTGTTCCAGCGGACCACCCCGGTCGACCCAGCGGTCACGCCCGTCGACCCCGCCGCCACGCCGCTCCCCGACCAGTCGTACCTGGCCGAATTGCCGCTCGACGCCATTGAGCCGAACCCGGAGCAGCCCCGGACCGTCTTCGACCCCGACCAACTCGACGAGCTGGCCGGCTCGATCGAGGAGGTCGGCCTCCTCCAGCCCATCGTCGTCCGGCCGCTCGGCGCGGGGCGCTACGAACTCGTCATGGGTGAGCGGCGCTGGCGGGCGGCCGAGAAGGCCGGCCTGGCCACGATCCCGGCTATCGTCCGGCCGACCGAGGAATCCGACCGCCTGCGCGACGCCCTCCTGGAGAACATCCACCGCGTCCAGCTCAACCCCCTGGAAGAGGCGGCGGCCTACCAGCAGCTCCTGACCGACTTCGGCATCACGCAGGACGAACTGGCCGCCCGCATCAAGCGGTCGCGGCCCCAGATCTCCAACACGATCCGGCTGTTGAAGCTGCCCCCGGCGGTCCAGCGGCGGGTCGCGGCGGGGGTGTTGAGCGCCGGTCACGCCCGGGCCCTGCTCACCCTGGAGGACCCGGCCCAGATGGAGAAGCTGGCCGGGCGCATCGTGGCCGAGGGCCTCTCCGTCCGCGCGACCGAGGAACTGGCCCGGCTGGGCGAGGAACCGGCCCGGAGCCCGCGCCTGGCCAAGCCGAAGGCGGTCGACCCGCGGGCGGCTGAGGTCGCGGCCGAACTGTCCGACAAACTGGACACCAGGGTCAAGGTGGACATCGGCGCCAGCAAGGGCAAGATCACGATCGAGTTCGCCGGCACCGACGACCTGGACCGGATACTCGGGTTGCTGGCCTGACGGGCCCATAGAGGCATCTAGAGCTTAGCGTATAAGTCGATAAACGTCTCACGTTTAGGCTTGTCAACAGCGTTTACTGGGGTGCTTCTGTCGTCGTGTTCTTGACCGGGTGTCGACCTCGTGGCGGAGAGATCCTTCGCTGCGCTCAGGATGACAGAGGAGGTTCGCTCAGGATGACAGACAGGGGGCTCAGCATGACAGAGCAGGTTCGCCCGGGTGCCAGGGAAGGGGGCGCAGGGCGACAGCGGCCTCCTC
>JAISTC010000208.1 GCA_031272805.1 Propionibacteriaceae bacterium | reverse complement strand
GCGTCGGCCCTCCGGGCGATCGGGTCTCCCGCCCAGAACACGGTCCAGGTGACGAGGCCGACCGCCTCCACCAGGGCCAGCAGTCCGCTGGCCGGGGTGGCGGGGAACAGCGCGAACGGGCGCGCGCCGAGGATCAGGAGGGCCAAGCCGACGATGCCGCCGCGGGTCGGGCGGCGGCCGCGGGCGTGGGCGTAGACCAGGGCCGTCGCGATGAGGAGGGCGAATGCGGCCGTCGCGCCGAGCCCGGGCAGGCGCTTGACGTACGAGACGTGGTCGGTGGCGACGACCGTGACCTCGGTCGGGATGAGCCAGTGGATGGCCAGCCAGGCGACGACGAGGACGGCTCCGGCGAGCACGCCGTCGCGCCGGTCGAACTCGTAGGCCGGGCGGGTGGCGGTGGCGACGGGTGTCTCAGTCATCGGAGTCCCCTTCGGCGTCGTATTCGTCGTATTCGAGGAGGTCGCCCGGCTGGCAGCCGAGCTCGCGGCAGAGGGCTTCGAGGGTCGAGAAGCGGATGGCCCGGGCCTTCTGGTTCTTGAGAATGGAGAGGTTGGCCGGAGTGATGCCGACGCGGGCGGCCAACTCGCCGGCGGGGAGGCGGCGCTGGGCCAGGAGGATGTCGAGGTTGACGGTGATGGGCATGGCGCGTTCCTAGATCGTGAAGTCCGAGTCCTCTTTGAGGAGGCGGGCGGTGTCGACGACGTTCTTGATGACGCGGGCGACGAGCCCGCAGAACGCGGCGGCCAGGCCGATGAGGACGACGCTCGCCCGGTGGTCGAGGGCGAGGGCGGACACGACGCAGACGACGCCGATGGCGACGGCGGCCCAGGAGACGGCCCGGATGCGCCGGACGTTGGCCAGCGTGAAGACCTCGCCGCGGGCGATGTCGGTCAACAGGCGCAGCAGGACGACCAGGGCAACCAGCCCGATGGCGAGGCACAGGTAGATCGACGGGGCGTAGCGGACGAAGCCCGCCCGGTCGAAGTTGACCGGCCCGAAATCTTCGGGCAGGAACGGCGCCGCCACGCCGGCCGCGGCGGCGCCGACCAGCGCCACCCACGTGCAGACAACGGACAGTCGCAAGGACCGGTCAGCCGACCAGTGCGGAGTCATGGACATAGGGCCGATCATAGACACGTTCTTATCGATAATCAATAAGAACATATCGAAGCTCAGCAACTTCTTATCGAGTGACAGCGACGGAGGCCGTTGCGCGAGGCCGGTCAGGCGGTCTGGCGGAGGTAGTCGCGGAGGAACGGCAGCGCGAAGTCGACTTGGCCGCGGCCGGACGGTTCGATGACTTCCGCGGCGATGAGGCGGGCCCGGTACTTGTTGACGTGGCCGCGGCTCGCGTTGAGGCGCTCTGCGATGTCTGCCACGGTCGTGGGTCCCTCCGGGTCGACGGCCATCGCGGTCAGGAATGCGCGATCGCCTGGCGACAGGTCGCGCAGCGCGGGGTCGTGGACGAGGCGATGGGCGGCGTCGATGGCCCGTGGCACGGCCGCCCGCGCTTGACGGAGGCTGATCTCGGCGGAGTCCGGTTGGGCCGACCACAGTTCGAAGCCGACCACCTGGATGAGGAACGGGTAGCCGTGGACCGTCTCGACCGCAAGGTCAAGGGCGGCCTGGCTGATCGTGCGTCCGGCCAGGGCGATCGGGCCACGGAGCGCCTCGGCCACGAGGGGCTCGGGCAGGTCGCCGAGAGTCCACCTTTGGGCCCGGCGCAGGAACGTCAACACGTCGTCGTTGAGGATCGCGTGCACGGCGGCAGGGAGGCCGGCGGCGGCGAAGGCCACGGGCAGTCCTTCGCGGAAGGCATGTTGGACTGCGTGGAAGAGGGGTTCCAGATCCGTCCGGCGGGCGCGGTGGACCTCGTCGAGGCTGATGAACACGCCCTTGCCCCGGAGACCCAGGGCAGTGGCCAGATCGGTCAACTCGGAGCGCAGCGACGGCGTGAAGGGGTAGCGCTCAGTCACGCTGCGAGAGACGCTGGCCCCCACGCCCAGGACGCTGGCCGAGGCGCCAGTGACGTGGCTCGTGAACTCGTCTACCCCGTGCGCGGCCAAGAGCGGCGGCAGGACGGTCTGGGTGAGTTCGTCGGCCAGCCCGGGGTGGGCGGTGACGGAGACCACGGCCCAACCAGAGTCGCGGGCCGTGTCCTCCAGGGCATTAAGGAGGACCGTCTTGCCCGTGCCGCGCGCGCCCGTGCAGACGATCGCGCGGGCGGGGTCGCCGGGACCGGCGGACAAGGCGCGGTTGAGGGCCGAGATCTCAGCGTCGCGCCCGACGAGCAGCGGCGGCGTGACCCCGAACGTTGGGGTGAATGGATTGCTCACAGGTACATTCTTTCACCATCGTTCACCATCTTTCACCATTGGGTACACATCGGTACATTCCGGGACACTTCTTCACGGTCGTGACGGGTGGCTGACCCTCAGCCGACCTGGACTTGTCGTGCGGTCCGGGGCCCGGGCTGCCGCGGCCGGGTGGCGTGGGCCACGTTGGCATTCGACCCACGCCACCCTTGGCCCGGTCATCCACGGAGGGCGGCCGGACGTCCCGGTTGGCGCGTTGGTCCTGCGTCGACAAACGTGTGGGCAAGGCGCTTGCCCTGGTGCTCCAGCCAGAGGTGGAGGCGCGCGGGGCGGCCGGGCGGTGGCACCGTGACGGTGATGGCGGGGGACAATTCGAACGGCGCCACGGCGGGAACAGGCACCACGACGTCGGCTGTCATGTCGTCTCCCAGAGCCGACCCGGCCGCCGCCCAGGCGGCGCAGAGTGTTCCCGTGGTCGGTGCGCGCCCGTGATGGGAGACGTGGACGGCCACGGCCAACGGCGACTCGGGGAGAGGGATGTCAGCTCCAGGGGCGGCAGGTGTGACGTCCACGACGAGGACGGTGTCGGCGTTGACGGCGGCGAGGTCGAGTTGGGCGGAGTCCTTGGGCTCACGCCAAGCGTCCGCCAGACCGACCGCTTCGTGCTCGACGTCGGTGAGTTCCGTGTACACATAGCCTGCGATGCGGTCGTGGCGGCGCAACTCTTGAGTCTGCCAGCGGAGCAGCCAGGCCCGCTCCAAGTGGCCGAAGCCGCCGCCGTATTCGCTGTTCAGGAGCGGCAGCCCTTGCCGGGGCAGGCCCTCGTCGGCGTAGAGGCCTTTTTCGACCGTGAACCCGGGGCCGAGCGTCACGGGGAACGAGTCGGCGTCGCCGGCAGCCAAGGCCGCGACGGTCGTGGCCCATCGGCCCGGGTCGTCGTCGTAGTGGTGCCAGTCGACCAGATCAGTCTTCACATGGGACCAACCGGAGTTGTCGATGATAGGACGGCTGTGATCAAGCGCGGCGAGCCGGTCGAAGGTGTCACGCGCCGCGGCCGCCAGTTCCGGCCGTCCGGGGATGTCCCAGTCCAGCCCCCACTCCTCGTTGTACAAGCCCCAGATGATCACGGAGGGGTGGTTGACATCCCGGGCGACCCAGTCGGGGAGTTGATCGAGGAACGCCTGCGCGGCGGCGGGTGAGTAGCGGCTGGGCCCTGGCGGCTCGCACCAGGTCAGCAGCCCCAGCCGGTCGGCGTGGTCGAGCCACCGGGGATCCTCGAGCTTGATGTGCTTGCGGACCAGGTTGTAGCCGAAGTCCCGGGCGAGGGCCAGGTCGGCGCGCAGGGCTTGGTCGGTGGGGGCGGTGAGGCCGGTGCCCGGCCAGTAACCCTGGTCGAGAACTCCGCGGAGGTAGAGCCGCTCGCCGTTGAGAAACAGGTGTTCGCCGCGCGTCTCGACCCGCCGCAGCCCGGCGGTGACCGTGACCCGGTCGGCCGCGCCGCCGTGGCCGACGGTGGCGGTCAGGTCGTAAACGAAGGGGTCCCCCGGCGACCAGAGCCGGGGGTAGGCGACCGGGATATCACCGGCGAAGGCGCCCGCGGCGTCGGACACGAATGTGGCCTCGACGCCAGGCCCGGTCAGGCGGACAGAGGTGCCGTCCGGGCTGTCGCCGGCGAGGCGGCCGTCGACGTGGAACGAGTCGAGGTGATCCCCGGAGACACGCAGGTCCCTGACGTACGTCCGGCCCCGGGCCTCGAGCCAAACCGTTTGCCAGATGCCCGAGGTGGGAGTGAAACAGACTCCATCGTAATCATCCCGGGGGATGGACCGTTGTTTGCCGTGGGGTAGGTCGTGTTTGTCGGCGGGCGCGTCGACCGCCACTGTGAGGGTGGCCGTTCTGCCCGGATTGACCAGGTCCGTGACATCGAACTCGAATGGGGTGTGACCGCCTTCGTGCGAACCCAGGACCTGCCCGTCGAGCCAAACCGTGGCCCGGTACCACACGGCCCCGAAGCAGAGGAACACGCGTGCCTGGGCCCAGTCTGGGATCTCGATCTCGCGGCGGTACGTTGCGTGCTCGAGCCAACTGCGGCCGACCCCAGAGGCTCGGGTCTCCCAGGCGAACGGCACCGTAATCGGCCCGGCTGGGCCCCATTCGGGCTCCAGGTACCAGGTTCCGTTGAGGCAGGCCCACCGGTCCGACCGGTCGCGGTCGGGCCTGGGGTACTCGGGTCGTGGCAGTGGTTGAGGCATGGCTGGTCTTTCGTGGGGAGCCTGGTCAGCCCTTGACGGAGCCGGCCAGGATGCCGTTGATGAAGTGTTTCTGAAGGCCGATGAACAGGACGAGGAGCGGGACGAGGGCGACGGAGCTGGCGGCCAGCAACTCGCCCGTGACAGTGGCGTAATCGGCCGAGATGCGATGGCCGGAGATGTTCTGGGCCAATGTCGACAAGACGACCTGCAGGGTGGCCATCCTTGATGAGCTGGCCACGACGACAGGCCAGACGAAGTCGTTGTAGATGTTCATGATCGTCAGCACGCCGAGGCCGGCCAGGCCGGGCCGGATGGCGGGCAGGACAATGCGCCAGAACAGGCCGAACTCGCCGCAGCCGTCGATTCGTCCGGCGTCCAGCAGTTCGTCGGGCACGGCAGCGATGACCTGGCGCATCCAGAAGATGGCGAACGCGTCGACCGAGCCGGGCAGGATGAGGGCCTGGTAGGTGTTGACCCAGTTGAGTGCCTTCATTTCCAGCAGGAGCGGGATGATGAGGACGATCATCGGCAGCATCAGCGTGACCAGGACGGCGCCGAACAAGAGGTTCTGGCCAGGGAAGCGGTACTTGGCGAAACCAAAGGCCGCCAACGGCGCGCCCAGCAGCGTGATCGTGCCCTTGGTCACAAGGACGATGGCGGTGTTGAGGAAACCGTGGCCGATCGGCACGTCCTCGAACATGCGCTGGTAATTGGCCAGTGTGAAGCCCGAACTGAAGAGGTCGAGCGGCTGCTGGATGATGGCGGCTGGCTGTTTGAACGCGGACACGAGCGCCCACACCACAGGAGCCAGGAACCCCAGCGTGACGGTGGCCAAGAACAGGTGGCTGCCCGTGAGGGCGGCGCGGCGGTGGTGGCGGGTGGAAGCGGTCATGAAACTAGTCCTTCGGCCTCAGCAGGCGGACGAAGATGAGGGACAGCCCCATGACGATGACGACGAGTAGGAACGAGTTGGCCGAGCCCGTGCCGAGATCGGCCCGGTTGATGTGGTTATAGAGATAGAGGCCCGCCGTGGTGGTGGAACTGTAGGGGCCGCCCTTGGTGACGACGTAGGGTTCCGTGAACATCTGGAAAACTGCCAATGTCTGCATCACGACCGCGAACATCAGGGTCCGCCGGAGCAGCGGCAGGGTGATAGCCGTGACCTGCTGGAGCCGGGACGCGCCGTCGATGGCGGCGGCCTCGTAGTAGGCCGGGTCGATCGCCTGGAGCCCGGACAGCAGGATGATCATGATGAAGCCGGTCGTCTTCCAGATGAAGAGGAGAGCCAGGGTCGGCTTGGCCCACTGGCTCGTGACGAGCCAGCCGACGTGCGGCAGGCCCAGAGCGCCCAGCACGCTGTTGACGGCGCCGTAGTCCTGGTCGAAGAGGACGATCCAGATTTGGGCCACGGCGACTAGGGGCGTGACGAACGGGATGATGATGGCCACGCGGTAGAGGTTCCTAAGCCGTAGTGCCGCGTGGTTGAGGAGGACGGCGATGGCCAGGGCCAGGGCCATCTGCGCGGGGACGACGAGGAGCCACAAGACGGCGGAATTCTTCAGCGAAGCCCAGAACGACGGGTTGGTGAGAAGGTAGGTGTAGTTGTCCCAGCCGACCCATTGGGCTGCTCCCGTACCCCGCCACTTCGTGAAACTCAGCCTGAGCGTGAACACCATGGGGTAGACGCTGAAGGCCGCGAACACGGCGACGAACGGGGTAACAAAGATGTATGGCCACGACCGGCGCCGGAGAACGCGCCGCCACCGCCGCGCCGGGACCGCAGAACGGGCCTGGACTGGGGCAACGGTGGCGGACACGGGGCTCTCCTGGCGTCTGTCCGGACGCGCTACTGGCGGTCGATCAGGTTGGACTGAATGTCGGCGGCGGACTGGTCCAAGACCTCCTGGGGCGTCATCGTCCCGTCGAGCATCTTCTGGACGTTGTTGCCGAGGTACTCGACCGCGCCGTCCCACCATGTCGGGGTGGGCGAGCCTCCTGGGATGGCCCGGCCGGCCTCGATCGCGATGGTCCAAAGGTCCTGGTTGCCGAGGGCTTCGACCGGCTGGAAGAGCGGTTTCGCCGGGTCCGCCGCCGGCTCGTAGGCCGGGATGGACGTGTTGATGCCGCCCGGGTACACGTCGTTCGGCCCGTAGACCGCCGCATAGCCGGTTTCGTCGAACATGAGGAACTCGTAGAACAGCCAGGCTAGCTGGGAGTTCTTCCCTTCTTTGGGCAGGATGAAGGAGGACCCGCCCATGGCCCCGCCACGAGCGCCGCCGGCTTCCCAGGCGGGAAGCTGCATGGCCCGCCACTCGCCGGCTGTCTCAGGCAATTGCTGCTGTGGCGCGAAGTCGAACCAGATGGCCCAGGGGTAGAAGACCTCGTCTCGCGCTTCCAGCGCGCCGATATCGCTGGGGGTCAGATACTCGGCCCGCGTACCCAGGCCCTGCTTCTGCACCTCGTCCAGCCAGGTCAGGATCTGGAGGTAGGCGGGCGAGTTCAGGCGGAGTTGCCCGTTGGGGTCAGCCATCGAGGTACCGAATTGGTTGGCGTACATCTCGAGTTGAAGCTGGCCGAGCCAGGCGCCCTGCTCCAGATGGATCGGTTTCGCGCTGGGGCGGTACTCCTGGTACTGCTGGGCCGCCGCGAGGAGGTCGTCATAGGTTTCGATGCGGGTCGCGTCGATGCCTGCCTCGGCGAGCGCGGTCTCGTTGTAGAACAACAGCCCGGGGTCTAGGTCGTAGGGCACGCCGTAGATGCCGCCGGCGACCGTGTTGACATCGATCTTCTGGCGCGCAATGTCGTCGACATACGGGGCGAGCACGTCGCTCAGGTCCCAGAGGTAGTCCTTGTAGCCGGCCACGTAGGCATCGTCGAGGAACACGCCGTCCGGCACGTCCGTCCCTGTGATCAGTGTGTTCTGCAGTTTGGCCGAGATGTCGACCGCCTCGTGGTGGACCGTGATGCCGGGGTACTTGGCGTTGAACTTGGCGATGACCGCGTCGAAGACCTCGAACAGGTCGCCGGAGCGGTCCCAGATCGTGATTTCGCCGCTGGGCGAGGCATCGGTTGGCGCCTGGAGCTTGGTCGGGTCGGCGGGGGCCGTCTGGTCGTCGGTCACGCTGGTCGTCGCCGTGCCGGTCGTGGCGGCGTCCGACGAGTCGTCGTTGGTGATGTCGGGCCCGCAGGCGGACAGGGAGCTCAGGGCTAGGGCGAGGACGGCGAGTCCGGCCCATCGGTGGGTGGGTGTGTGCGTCATGACGCTCCTTTGAGCTAGGAGGCTTCTTTGCCAACGTATGCAAGAGGCTACCATCCGTTTGCTAACGTTGTAAAGTAGCGTCAACATCCCAGGGAGGTTCCCTTGGCCGCGACTCTCCGCGACGTCGCCGAACGCGCCGGCGTCTCTATCCGCACCGTGTCCAACGTGGTCGCCGATTACGCGCACGTGTCCTCCACCATGAAGGCCCGGGTCCAGAGGGCCATCGACGAGCTGGGCTACCGCCCGAACCCGGTGGCCCGGCGCCTCCGCACGGGCAGAACTGGCCTCCTCGGCCTGGTCGTGCCGGAGATCGACGTCCCTTACTTCTCCCAGTTGGCCCGCGAGGTCATCCGGGCGGCCAGCCTGGCCGGCTTCCACGTCATGGTCGACCAGACCGGTCACGACCGTGGCCGACAGCGTGACCTGTTGCGTGGCAGCGACCGGACCCTGCTGTTTGACGGCGTCCTCTTTTGCCCCTTGGCCACGGCCGACGACCTGGTCGGCGTCGACCCGGGGCACCCGTTGATCCTGTTGGGAGAGCACAAGTTCGACGGCCGCTTCGACCATGTGGCCATCGACAACGTCCAGGCTGCGTTCGACGCCACGGCGCATCTCCTGTCCCTCGGCCGCCGCCGGTTGGCGGCCATCGGCACTCAGCCAGACGAGGACTTTGAGACCCCTCTGCAACGGACGGAGGGATTCACGCGGGCCCTGGCCGCAGCGGGCCTGGCCGCGGCCCCCGAGCAAGTTCGGCCGGCCGCCCACTACAGCCGCCAGGACGGCTATCACGCCGCCGCCGCTCTCATCGCCGGGGTGGACCCGCCGGACGCCATCTTCTGCTATTCCGATCTCTTGGCCATGGGGGCGATCCGTGCAGTGTTCGACTCGGGTCTGAGCGTGCCGGAGGATATCGCCGTGATCGGCATCGATGACATCGACGAGGGGCGTTTCGCCCGGCCGTCGTTGTCCACGGTCTCCTTGGACACCGCTTTCATCGCCGACCACGCGGTGGCCGCCCTGGCCGCCCGGATCGACACCCCGGACTTGCCCGCTCGTGATGTCGTGGCGCCCCACACACTCGTACCCCGGGAGAGCACAGGCGTCCAGCCCCGCGCGTGACTGGCCCTGGTCGTGACCGATCGGTGGGGCAGGGGGAGAGAAGTAGCATGCTCCCTGTGACTAATCCAGCAGGGCGGTTCGGCCGGCACGGCGGCCAGTACATTCCCGAGACCCTCATGAACGCCGTGATCGAGCTGGAAGCCGCGTACCTGCGGTACAAGGACGATCCGGAGTTCCAGGCCGAGCTGAGCGCGCTGCTCCACGACTACGCCGGGCGCCCGTCGCGCCTCTACTTCGCCGCCAAGACGACCGCCGCGTGGGGCGGCGCCAAGGTCTATTTCAAGCGCGAGGACCTGAACCACACGGGTTCCCACAAGATCAACAACGTCCTCGGCCAGGCGCTGCTGGCCCAGAAGATGGGCAAGACCCGGCTGATTGCGGAGACCGGCGCGGGCCAGCACGGCGTGGCCACGGCGACCGCGGCGGCGCTGCTCGGCATGGAGTGCGAGGTCTTCATGGGCAAGGAGGACACGGAGCGCCAGGCGCTCAACGTCTTCCGCATGGAGCTGCTGGGCGCCCAGGTCCACGCGGTCACGACGGGCACGATGACGCTGAAGGACGCCGTCAACGCGACGATGCGCGAGTGGGCCAGCCGGATGGCGGACACGCACTACTGTCTCGGGTCGGTCATGGGCCCCCACCCGTTCCCGGTCATCGTCCGCGACTTCCAGGCGGTCATCGGCCGCGAGATCAAGGCCCAACTCCTGGAGCGGGAGGGCCGGCTGCCGGACGTGGTCCTGGCGTGCGTCGGCGGCGGCTCGAACGCGATGGGCACGTTCCACGAGTTCATCGGCGATCCGTCGGTCCGGCTGATCGGCTGCGAGGCGGCCGGCCGCGGCGTCGACACGGCCGAGACCGCCGCCACGATCGCTACCGGCCGGCTCGGCGTCTTCCACGGCATGAAGAGCTATTTCTGCCAGGACGAGTACGGCCAGATCGCGCCGGTCTACTCGATCTCCGCCGGGCTCGACTACCCGGGGATCGGGCCCGAGCACGCCTGGCTCCACGACGAAGGCCGGGCCGAGTACGTGCCCGTGACCGACGCCGAGGCGGTCGCAGCCTTCGAGTTCTGCTCCCGGACCGAGGGCATCATCCCGGCCGTCGAATCGGCCCACGCGCTGGCCTACGCCGCGCAACTCGCCCCGACGATGGGGCCCGACCAGATCATCGTCGTCACGCTGTCCGGGCGCGGCGACAAGGACGTGGCGGCCATCGCCCGCTACAAGGGGGTGGACCTCTATGAGTGACCGACTCTGTCATCCTGAGCGCAGCGAAGGATCTCGGCCCGCCGCGGGTGGGACCAACCCCCGGCGTGACCTTGCCACCGCATTCGCCCGCGGCAAGGCGTTCATCCCATTCGTGACGGCGGGCGACCCCGACCTGGAGACGACCGAGGCGCTGGTCCGGGCGATGGCGGAGGCGGGGGCCGACCTGATCGAGCTCGGCGTGCCGTTCTCCGACCCGATCGCGGAGGGGCCGGTCATTGAGGCGGCCGACGCCCGGGCACTGGCCGGCGGGGCGACGGTCGACCAACTGTTTGACCTCGTCGCCCGGCTGCGGGCGGACCTCGACCTGCCGCTGGTGTTCATGACGTACTACAACCCGATTTTCGCCTACGGCCAGGACCGCTTCCTCGACCGGGCGGCGGAGGCGGGCCTCGACGGGCTGATCGTGCCGGACCTGCCGTTCGAGGAGAAGGGCGACCTGCTGGACGCCTGCCACGCGCGGGGCCTCCAGTTGGTCTCGCTCATCGCGCCGACGTCGGCGGAGCGGATCACGGCGATCGCGGCCGAGGCGGAGGGGTTCCTGTACGTCGTGTCGTCACTCGGGGTCACGGGCGTGCGGACCAGCCTGGGCGAGCACGTGGCGGAGATGGTGGCCCAGGTGCGCCACGTCTCCGACATCCCTTGCGCGGTCGGCTTCGGCATCGCCACGCCGGACCAGGCGCGGGCGATGGCGGACGTGGCGGACGGCGTCATCGTGGGCTCGGCCATCGTGCGCCTGGTGGCCGAACACGGCCGCGCGGCGGTCCCGGTAGTCCGCCAGTACGTGGCCCAGATGAAGGCCGCCATCCGCCCGTGACAGGGGGCGAACTCCGGCTTCCCCGCCGTCACCCAGGTCACGACCCCGCTCTTGGTCGCACAACGCTCGGTCAGCCGTCGGGCCGCTGGCTCCTGGCGCTTCCAGTTGAGAAGTCGCTGAGCGCCACGGAGGTTCGGCTGAAACCCGGCTAAGAACTCCGCCAAGGCCCTGGTGGGGCGGCGGTGGACCGCTTAGGGTGAGGCCAATCCAGCACCCAGGAGCAGGCCTCATGACCACGTCGTTCACTCCCTCGCCCGGCGGCTTCCAACCTGGCGGCGACACCCGCCAGTGTCCGGAACCCGGCGTCGACTCCGTCCCCGACTGGCCCGTCCGCGACGATGCCGGCCGCTCCCGGCGCCGGACACTGTCCCTGGCCCTGCTCGGCGTCGCGCTCGCCACCGTGGCCGCGGTCGTCGCCCTCGTGACGCTGCGGACCGTGGCGTCGCCGACGACCGCCGCGGTGCCCAACGCTCCCGCCGTGGCCCCCGAGCCTTCTCCCGCCCCAGCCGTCGCCGACGAGACCCGGGCCTCCCCGGCGCAGGCGGCAGGCGCAGCGGTGGCCGCCGACGCCGTGGTGGCAACCTGGACGACCGTAGCCTGCGGCCCGGTCGACAGCCTCGCGGTCCCGGCCGGCCCGTCGGCCGAGGACGTCGCCGCCGGCCGCTTCGTCCTGCGCGAGGCCAACGACCCCGGCCAAGCCAGCGGCACAAGCAACTACACGTACACGGGCGACGGCCAGAGTTTTTTCCTCAACTCGTGCTGGAACGGCCAACTGGTGCTCACCGAATGGGACACGCTGGACGCCGCCGGGGCCGAGACGACGACGGTGGTCAAGGACTCGGCCCAGGTGTGGTGGCGGATCGACGGGCTCGGCAACGCCCAGTCCAACGGCTATGTCGGCCAAGGCGCCATCGACCACATCAACGCCATCGTCCAACTCGGCGGCATCGTGACGAGCCCGGGCCTCGCGGGCGTGACGAACCTCGGCCGCGTGACCTTCCCGGACGGGCGCCTGTCCGTCCACTTGCGCGTCTCCCCGGAGGCCTGGGCGGCGTCGCCGGGCCTCGAAGCGGTGCTGTACCGGCCGCCGTGGCTGACCGACGCGGTCCTGGCCGCCGCCACGGCCCTCGACGTCTGGGTCGACCCGGTCACGGGGCTGCCGTTCCGGGTCGCCTACCGGCTGGCGTGCGACGAGGTGACCGACGACGGCCGCTATTGCCACGTCGTCACGGGGCGGAGCGAGGAGTTGGCGGAGTCGAACTACGACACGGCCCCCGGCCACGTGGACGCCGAGGGGTTCGAGAGTTCGGCGGAGACGTTCACGTGGTTCCCGCTGACCGCGGCGACCACGGCCTGGTTCACGCCGGCGATCCCGGCCGGCTACACCCAGGTCGACGAGCAGACCGGCCTGAACAGCTAGCCGACACGGCCCGGCCGTGGCGTGAGCGTGACATCGGTGGCGTGAGCGTGACATCGGGGACGGTTCCTTCTGTCACACGGGCCGGTCGCGGCCCGCGGCGACACCGGCCGAGCCGTCACGCCGGGGGCGCGAAGGTGTAGCGTCAAAATGTCCACCATGGTGGTGGACTTTTCTTGGAGGAGACATGGCTGAGATCGATCCTCGCCCCGATTTCCTGGCCGCGGTGGCCTGGGCCGTGGCGCGCGCCGAGGCGGTCGGCGCGGAACAATTCGCATGGCCGACCGGATGCGCGGGCTGGACGGTGCGCGACGTGGTCAAACATTGCGCGGACGTGGCCGGCCTGGTCGGTGGGCGCTTCGGGAGCCCGGCGCGGCCGCCCCTGGCCGCCGACGCGCCGGACGACGACGTCCGGCAGGCGTTCACCGCCGCGGCCGCTGCCCTGCCCGGCCTGCTGGCCGACGACGCCGTACTGGCGCTCGAAGTCACGGGCCCCGGCGGGATACTGCCGGCGGCGCGGTTCCTGGGCCTGTTCACGGGCGAGTTCCTCGTCCACGGGTGGGACATCGCCGCGGCCACGGGCCAGGACGCCGAGGCCCCGGCCGACGTCGCGGCCCGCTCACTGGAGTTCGAGCGGGCGGCCGTGCCCGCCGAGGGCCGCAACGCCCGGGCGTTCGGGCCGGTGGTCGAGGTGTCGCCCGACGCGGGCCCGACGCGTCAACTGGCCGCCTGGCTGGGCCGCGCCTGACAGCGCGCGGCCCAACGCCTATGCCGGGTTGAGGTTCAGGCGGAAGCCCGCCAAGCCCCTCTTGGTCTCGGCCAGGCGCTCGGCCAGACCCTGGATGGCCGCGGCCGAGGGCAGGGGGGCGTCCAGCGTGACGGCCGGGGTGCCGGCGTCGCCGGCCGCCCGCCACTCCTGGTCCAGCGGCACCTCCGCCAGCAGCGGCACGTCGTAGCCCAGCCGCTCCGTCAGCCGCGCCGCCACCGCGGCCCCGCCGCCGCGGCCGAACAGGTCGACCCGAGAGCGCTGGCCGCAGTGCTCGCACGCGACATCGAGGTAGCTCATGTTCTCGATCACGCCGATGACCTTCTGGTGCATGATCCCGGCCATCGTGCCCGCCCGCTCGGCCACGTCCGTGGCGGCCTGCTGTGGTGTGGTCACGACGATGACCTCCGAGTTCGGTAGGGCCTGGCCCATCGAGAGGGCGACGTCGCCCGTGCCCGGCGGGAGGTCGATCAGGAGGAAGTCGAGGTCGCCCCAGTAGGCGTCGGTCAGGAACTGTTCGAGCGCCCGCGACACGATCGGCCCGCGCCACGCCACCACCTGGTCCCGGTCGGGCTTCATCATCCCGATCGACATGACCTTGAGCCCCTGGATTTCCAGCGGCAGGACCATGTCCATGCCCTCGATCTCGGTCGGGCCGTCGCCGTCGGGCACGCCGAGCAGGTCGGGGACGGAGTGGCCGTAGACGTCGGCGTCGATCAGGCCGACCGAGTGGCCGAGGCGGGCCAGCGCGCAGGCCAGGTTGACCGTGATGGAGCTCTTGCCGACGCCGCCCTTGCCGGAGGCGATGGCGATGACGCGCGTGAGATTGTCCGCCCGGGCGAACGGGACCTCGCGGGCCGGCCCGGCGCCGAGGGTCTGGCGGAGGGCGGCCCTCTGCTCGTCCGACATGACGCTCATCTCGACGGCCACGCCCGTGACCCCCTCGACGGCGTCCACGGCGGCCTCGACGTCGGCCGTGATCCGCGTGCGCAGCGGGCAGCCCGCGGTCGTCAGCAGGACCTTGACGAGGACGAAGCCGGAGCCGTCGATCTGGATGTCGTCGACCATGCCCAGGTCGGTGATCGGCCGGCGCAACTCGGGGTCGATGACGGTCTGGAGCGCGGCGCGCACCGGCGCCGCGAGCGGATTCTCGGTATCAGGGGTAGCAGTCACGGGGCTAGAGCTTAGCTCGCCGGTTCGACCTCGCGGCGGTCCAGTTCTTCCAGGAGGTCGCGCAGCTCGGAGCGGATGAAGTCGCGCGTCGCCATCTCGCCCATGCGGGTCCGCAGGCTGGCGATCTCGCGGGCCAGGTAGTCCATGTCGGCCCGCGACTGGGCGGCCTGCTTGCGGTCGGCGTCCATCGCGATCCGGTCACGCGCCTCCTGGCGGTTGGCGGCCAGGAGGATCAGCGGCGAGGCGTACGAGGCCTGGAGCGACAGCAGGAGCGTCAGGAAGATGAACGGCCACGGGTCCGGCGCCGTGCCGTTGGTCTTGACCAGGATCGCGTTGAGGCCGATCCAGACGATGATGAACAGCGTCATCCAGAAGATGAAGTTCGCCGTCCCCATCGAGCGGGCGAAACCCTCGGCGAAGCGGCCGAAGCGGTCCGGGTCGGCCTTGGGTTTGGGGAGGAGACTTCGGCGGCGGAGTCCTGGGGTGTCGAGCCGCTCGTCGACGTGAGTACGTGGCCTGGCCATCGGTCACCTCCTGTGGTGCTGTGGAATCGGTTCAGTGTAGTCACGCGGTGGTCGCGCCCAGCTCAGCGGGCCTCGTCCAATTGGATGCCGCGCCAGTCTTCCGGGAGCATGTGGTCGAGGACGTCGTCGACCGTGACGGCGCCGACCAGGCGGGACTGGGCGTCGATGACGGGCGCCACGACCATGTCGTACGTGGCGAAGTAGCGGGAGACGACCGCCAGGTGGTCGTCCGCGTGGAGCGGCTCCAGTTCGTCGTCGATCAGGCCCGACACCATCGTCGACGGCGGCTCGCGCAGCAGGCGCTGGATGTGGACGGCGCCCAGGAACTTGCCGGTCGGCGTGTCCAGCGGCGGCCGGACCACGAACACCATCGCCGCCAGCGCCGGCGGCAGGTCCTCGTCGCGGACCTTGGCCAGCGCGTCGGCCACGGTCGCATCGGGCGCCAAGACGACCGGCTCCGGCGTCATCATGCCGCCGGCCGTCTCCTCGTCGTACAGCAGGAGATCGCGCACGTCCTGGGCGTCCTCGGGCCGCATGTTCTGCAAGAGGATCTCCGCCTGCTCGTCCGGCAGGTCGGCCACGAGGTCCGCCGCGTCGTCCGGGTCCATCTCCTCGAGCACATCCGCCGCCCGCTCCGGGTCGAGGATCGAGATGAGGGCGACCTGCTCGTCGTCGGGGAGCTGCTCGAGCGCCTCGGCCAGGGTGGCGTCGTCCAGGGCCTGGGCGACCTCCAGGCGGCGGGACGCCTCCATGTCGTGGAGCTCCCGGGCGACGTCGGCCGGGTGCATGTCGAGGAGGTCGGAGATGGCCGTGTCCTTGGCGTCCTGGACGTCGGGGGAGAGGTCGGGGACCTCGTTCCAGCGGACGATCGTGAAGCTCGGCCTGGTCCCGAAGCGGGACTTGGCGATCGGCACGAGGGCCGCCTGGTTGATCTCCCACTCGCCGGCCCGGCCCGGGGCCATCGAGATGTCGTAGATCGTCCGGGGCTCGGTCGTGCCGCGGCGGACCGTGCGCCGGTCGATCAGGTCCTCGAGGACGAGGGTCTCGCCCTCGCGGCGGTGGAAGCGGCGGGCGTTGACGGCGCCGGAGATGACGACCTGGCTCGTGTCGATGGCGTAGACGCGCTCCATCGGGACGTAGACGCGCCGCCGGGCGAACAGCTCCATGACGATGCCCTTGACCCGGGGCGCCCGCCCGCCGGTGCGGAGCTGGACGACGACGTCGTACACCTCGCCCATCGGGTCCCCGCCCGAGTCGACCGCCGGCATCCCCCGGAGGCGCGAAATGAACACGCTGCTAGCCACGCTGTGAGCCTAGCGTGTCGCGTAGAGTGGCCTGCATGCGCAATGCCAAGCCCCGCCGCACGATTCTGGCCGTTCCCGGCAGCTCGGACCGGTTCATCGCCAAGTCCCGGACCCAGCCGGTCGACGCGGTCTTCCTCGACCTGGAGGACGCGGTCGCGCCGGCGGCCAAGGCGGAGGCGCGGGCCCGGATCGTGGGCGCGCTCAACTCCGGTGAGGGTTGGCGCGCGGGCCTCGTGACCGTGCGCGTCAACGACTGGACGACGCCGTGGACGTACCTCGACGTGGCCGAGGTCGTCGGCCAGGCGGGCGCCCACATCGACGCGCTCGTCCTGCCCAAGTGCGCCGGGCCGGAGCAGGTCGTGGCCCTCGACTACCTCCTGAGCCAGGTCGAGGCGACGGCCGGGCTGCCGGTCGGGCGGATCGGGCTCGAGGTCCAGATCGAACACGCGCCGGGCGTCCTCCACGCCGACGCCATCGCCCAGGCCTCGCCCCGGCTGGAAACCCTCGTGTTCGGCCCCGGCGACTTCATGGCGTCGCTCGGCATGGCCCAGCTCTCGGTCGGCTCCCAGCCCGACGGCTATCCGGCCGACGCGTTCCACCACGTCCTGATGACGATCCTGCTGGCCGCCCGCGCCCACGGCCTCCAGGCGATCGACGGCCCCTTCGTCGGCATCCGCGACCTCGACGGCTTCATCGCGTCGGCCCGGCGGTCGGCGGCGCTGGGCTATGACGGCAAGTGGGTGCTCCACCCGGACCAGGTGGCCGCGGGCAACGCCATCTACACGCCGTCCGCGGCGGCGCTGGAGCGCGCCCGCCGCATCGTGGCGGCGTACGACCTGGCCACCTCGGCCGCGGGCGGAGCGGTCGGCGCGATCGTGGTCGACGAGGAAATGGTGGACGAAGCCGGCGTCAAACTGGCGCAGGCCATCCTGGCCAAGGCGGCCCTTGACACGGTCGGGTAAGTCCGCCAGGATGGTGGAAACGATTACATGGAATCGTTTCCACGAGGATGTGGGAGGGCGGGAACCCACCATGGGGCCAGTGACCATTCGGGATGTGGCGGCCCAAGCCGGCGTGTCCGTGGGAACGGCGTCCCGCGTGCTGAACGGCCACCCCTCGACATCAGCTCGGTCGCGTCAGCGCGTCGACCAGGCGGCCCGCTCCCTCGGCTACCAGGCCAACGCCCGGGCGCGGTCTCTGCGTCGGAGCCGGACAGACACCATCGGGGTCCTCGTCTCCGACATCACCAATCCCTTCTTCGCGGAGATTGCCCAAGCCGTCGAGCAGCGTGCCCTCGCGTCCGGTCTGAGCACGGTCCTGTGCAACGCCAACGAGTCCGTCGAACAACAGGACCGATATCTCGAACTCCTCGTCCGACAGAGAGTCGACGGGATAGTCATCGCGCCACAGGGTGACGGCTCCGGCCACCTGGCCGAACTCGACCGCTATGGCATTCCGTTCGTCTTCGTCGACCGAGTGATCGACGGAGTTGACGTGCCGTCGGTCACGTCCGACAACACCCTGGGCCTCGCCGAGGCAGTCGAACTGTTGGCCGGGCTGGGCCACCGCCGCGTCGGATATGTCGCCGGCCCTCAGCAAACTTCGACGGGTCGGCAGCGGCTGACAGCTTTCCGGACGGCTGCGGCCGCTGCCAGTTTCGACTCCCATCCCGCTCTGGTGTTCCAGGGCGACTTCCGTCTGGAGAGCGGCCGAGCGGGCGCCGCGGCCCTGCTCAGCCTGGCCGACCCGCCGACCGCCGTGATCGCGGCCGACTCCCTCATGACCCTCGGCGTGGCGTTTGCCTGCCGCGAGCGACAAGTCCGCATCGGTTCCGAACTCTCCCTCATCGGCTATGACGACATGACCGCCTTCGCCCTGATGGACCCCCCTCTGACCGTGATCGCGCACGACCCGTTCCGGATGGGCCAACTGGCCTTCGACTTGATCAGTGAGGCGATGGCGGGCCGAGTCGTCGGTTCGACCGTGTTGCCCAGTTCGTTGATCCAACGCGGCTCGGTCGGGCCATGCCCCGAAGGAGGTCCGGAGTGAGCCCCATCATGAGTCTGCGGGGCGTCGGCAAGAGCTTCGGCCCGGTCAACGTTCTGCGCGATGTCGACATCGATCTCTACCCGGGCCAAGTCCTTGTCCTGGTGGGCGAGAACGGGGCGGGCAAGTCCACCCTGATCAAGATGATCGCCGGCATCCATGAACCGGATACGGGCCGGATCCTCCTCGAGGGCCAGCCCATCCGGCTGTCCAACGTGCGCCAATCAGAGGCCCTCGGCATCGCCACCATCCACCAGGAGCTCAATGTCGTCGGCCAACTATCGGTGGCCGAGAACATCCTCATGGGTCGCTTGCCCAACCGCCACGGCCTCGTCAACAAAGCGGCCATGCGGAGCATCGCCCGGCAGGCCCTCGACCGGATCGGACTCGGCCTCGACGTTGACACCCTCGTCGGGGAGTTGGGAGTCGCCCAGCAACAACTTGTAGAGATCGCGAGAGCCCTCAACCAGGACGCCCGCATCCTCATTCTGGACGAGCCGACCGCCGCCCTGACCGGCGGGGAGATCGAGGTCCTGTTTACGATCATGCGCGAGTTGAAACGGCGTGGTGTGGCGATGGTCTTCATCAGCCACCACCTCGAAGAGGTGGCGCGGATCGGCGACCGGGTCGCCGTCCTGCGGGACGGGGACCTGATCGACACTGTGCCCGCCCAGACCGGGGAAGACGAACTGGTCCGTCTCATGGTCGGCCGGTCCATTGAGAACCACTATCCCCGCCGCCGTGACTACGGAGGCCCTCAAGAGACCCTGCTGCGGGTCGAAGGCCTCGGTCGCGGTCACGTCCTCCGCGACATCAACTTGACGGTGGGCAGGGGGGAAGTCGTCGGCCTGGCGGGCCTCGTGGGCGCCGGCCGAACGGAGCTGGTCCGAGCCATCACCGGCGCCGATCCCTACACCACGGGCCACGTGCTGGTCCGTGACCTGCCGTTGGCCAAGGGCTCGGTCGCTCAGGCCATCGCCCGCGGGGTCGGCCATGTGCCGGAAGACCGGAAGAATCAGGGGTTGGTGCTCGACTCCTCGGTCTCGGACAACATCGGCTACGCCACGCTGTACCGGACCGCCCGGTTCGGCCTGGCCGACAGAGCCGGCCAGCGCCGCCGCGCCACGGCGATGGCCGACCGTCTGAACGTGAAGATGGCCGGAGTTGACCAGCCGGTCCGCGACCTGTCCGGCGGCAATCAGCAGAAATGCGTGTTCGCCCGGTGGGCCTTGGCTGATTCGAACGTGCTGCTCCTCGACGAGCCGACGCGAGGCGTCGATGTCGGCGCCCGGGTCGAGATCTACGAGTTCATCAACGAGATCACCGCCGACGGCGCCGGCGTCCTGATGGTCAGTTCAGACCTGCCCGAACTGCTGGGCATGAGCGACCGGCTGTACGTCATGAACAACGGAGCCATCGCCGGCGAACTCGACCCCGCGACCGCCAGTCAAGACGACATCATGAATCTCGCCGTGCGCCAAGCCGCCGTCGTTGAAGGAGACCAGCGATGAGCCTGACCCCAACCGCACCCACTGCCCGGCCCGCCGCCCGCGGCAACCCGGTGGCCCGCTTCGTCGCCAACAACGGGGCCCTGGTCGGCCTCGTGATCCTCTGTGTCGCCCTGTGGATCGCCACGCCTCACTTCATGACGACGGACAACGTCCTCAACGTGGTGGTCCAGGCCTCCACCATCGGCCTGCTGGCCTTCGGCCAGACCTTCGTCATTGTGGCCGCCGGCATCGACCTGTCGGTCGGCTCGGTGGCGGCCTTTGCAGCCATGGTCGCCTGCTGGCTGTCCGCCAACGTCGGCTGGCCCGGCCCCGTCGCGTTGGTCGCCGGCCTGGTGCTCGGCCTGGTCGTCGGCGTCGTCTCCGGAGTGTCCATCGCGTACGGCAAGCTGCCGGCCTTCATCGGCACTTTGGCGATGTTGTCGGTGGCCCGCGGCCTGACCTTGGTCGTGTCGGACGGTCGGCCGATCGGCACCCCGGACGCCATCTCGTTCCTCGGCTCCGACATCGGCGGCTTCCCCGTCCCGATCATCGTCTTCGCTATCGGCGGCGTGGTCTGTTCCTTCGTCCTGACCCGCACTGTCGCCGGACGGTCCATGTACGCGGTCGGCGGGAACCTAGAGGCGGCCCGCCTGGCCGGCTTGCCGGTCAAGCGGATCCTCGTCACGGTGTTCGCCCTGTCCGGCGTGTACGCCGCGCTGGCCGGCATGTTGCTGGCCGGCCGGCTCAACTCGGCCCAGCCCCAGGCCGCCAGCGGCTACGAGTTGGACGCCATCGCCGCCGTCGTCATCGGCGGGGCTTCCCTGTCCGGGGGTTCCGGCCGAGCCTCGGGCACCCTGGTCGGCGCACTGATCCTGGCGGTCATCCGCAATGGCCTCAACATCCTCAACGTCTCCAGCTTCTGGCAGCAGGTTGTCATCGGCCTCGTCATCGCGGTGGCCGTCGGCATCGACGTCCTCCGCCGCAAGAACACGCACCCCTAACCCACCACCGGCTGGCCGAGTCCAGCCCACCAGGAAGGAAACCGCAGTGAACAAGAACATCCGAACCGCCTTGGCCGCATCCGCCGCCCTGGCCCTGACTCTCTCCGTGACGGCCTGCGGCCGTGACTCCACCAGCGGCACGTCCTCGGACAACCAGCAGGTCACGATCGCCCTATCCACCCTCAACAACCCCTTCTTCGTCGACCTGCGCGACGGCGCGCTGGCCGAGGCCGAGGTCCAGGGCATCACGCTGAACGTGCTGGACGCCCAGGACGACGCCGCCACTCAGGCCAACCAGATCCAGACGGCGGTGACAGCCAAGACGGCCGCCCTCATCATCAACCCCGTTGACTCGGATGCCGCCACGGCCGCGGTCAAGCCAGCCCTCGACGGCAACCTCCCGATCGTGGCGGTCGATCGGGGGGTCACGGGCGTGGATGTCGACTCGTTCATCGCCTCGGACAATGTCGCCGGCGGCGCCCAGGCGGCCGACGCCCTGGCCAAGGCCATAGGCGAGAAGGGCAAGGTCATCTGGCTGCAGGGCACGGCCGGGACATCGGCCAGCCGCGACCGTGGCAGCGGTTTCGAGACGCAAATCGCCACCTACTCGGGCATCACGGTCGTGGCCAAGCAGACAGCTGATTTCGACCGAACCGAGGGCCTGGACGTGACCACGAACCTCATGCAGGCCAACCCTGACGTGGTCGGCATCTTCGCCGAGAACGACGAGATGGCCCTGGGCGCTGTGCAGGCTCTCGGCAGCAAGGCCGGCACGACCGTCTTCGTGGTCGGCTTCGACGGCTCCGACGACGGCCTCAAGGCCGTGCAGTCCGGCACGATGGTCGCCACCGTGGCGCAGCAGCCCAAGGAATTGGGCAAGGCGGCCGTGGATGCGATCGCCAAGCTGCTCAAGGGCGAGACGGTCGATGCCACCCAGTCGATGCCGGTCGTGACCGTGACATCGGACAACATTTCCGACTACATCAGCTAACGTCATGAGCGCTGTGCGGTCCGGCGGGATCGTCGTCGTGGGCTCGGTCAACGTGGACCTGACGGTCCGCGTCGACCGGCGCCCAGCGGCGGGCGAGACGGTGCCCGGCCGATCCTTGGCCGTCACGGCGGGCGGCAAGGGGGCCAACCAGGCTCTCGCCGCCGCCCGTCTGGGCGGTCACGTCACGCTGGTGGGCGCGGTCGGGCGTGACGCGCACGCCGACGTGGCCTTGGACCTGTTGCGGTCGGCCGGCGCCGACCTCAACCCGGTCACGCCGGTCGACGACTCGACCGGCGTTGCCGTCATCGTGGTCGACGGCGGGGGGGATAACTCGATCATGGTCGTCCCCGGAGCCAACGGCCGTGTCGGCGCGGCGGCCGTCGCGGTGGCGCGCGCCGCCATCGCCGGGGCCGATGTGGTCATCCTGCAGATGGAGATTCCCCGGGACGGCGTCGAGGCCGCGGCGGCAGCCTGCCGGGGGCGGTTGATCTTCAACTTGGCACCGGCCGGGGCGATCGACTCGGCCGTGCTGCGCCTGGCCGACCCTCTAGTCGTCAACGAACACGAAGCAGCCGCGGCTGTCAGTCTGCTGGCCGGCGGCCCACCGACCGTGTCTGCGTTGGCGCCCGGCACCGAGGCAGACTGCGCGGCCCAACTGCTGGCCGCGGGCGTGCCCTCGGTCGTGTTGACGATGGGCAGCCGGGGCGCCGTGATCGCTCCAGGACAGGGCCGGCCCGTTGAGGCGCTGCCCGCGATACCTGTGACCGCGGTGGACACGACTGGCGCCGGCGACGCGTTCGTCGGCGCCCTGGCGGTGTCGCTGGCTGCCGGGCAGACGCTGGGGGCAGCGGCCCGCTACGCTACCCGAGTGGCGGCCTACTCCGTCCAGCGCGCCGGCGCCCAGCCGTCCTACCCCGGCCGGGACGACGTGCTGCCAGTCCTCGAGGAGTCACTATGAGGAAACACGGCATTCTCCACCCGGACCTGGCTTACGGCCTGGCCACTTTGGGCCATCAACAGACGCTGTTCATCGTCGACGCCGGCATGCCCCTGCCCGTCGGCGTGCCGACAGTCGACCTGGCCCTCGTGCTGGGGGTCCCCCGTTTCACTGAAGTCCTTGATGCCGTTCTCGCTGAGATCGTGGTCGAGGACAGCGTCTTTGCGGCGGAGGCGGCGGGTACCGTGGTGGAGGCATGGCTACGCCAGCGTGACCTCGACCCGACCGCCGTGACCCACGAGGAGCTGAAGGCCCGCCTCGCCCGGGCCCGGCTGATCGTGCGCACCGGTGAAGCCACCAGTTACGCCAACGTCGAGTTGCGGTGCGGCGTGGCGTTCTAGGTTGGGCCGCGTAGGCCCGGCTTGCCTACTGCTTCCGGCGCAGGTGGCGGAGCCTCGCTACCCGGCCCAGGACTGGGCGTTGGCGTTTGCGGGATTGGCGGCCTTCTCGGCGGCGGTCTCGGCGCAGCGCCCGGCGTTCCGCCTTCGGGACCGTCCAGACGGCCGGGTGGCTGATGAGGAAGCGGCGTTGCCTGACCGCGAAGGGGATGTGGGCCACGTACACCGCCAGCAGGGCGAGGATCGTGAGATACGGGAACGTGAACAGGGCGGCCAGGACGACGAAGCACGCCAGGAGGACCAGCGGGATGGCCGACTGGGGGAGCCGGGTCGTCTTGAACGTGAAGGTCGGGAGCCGCGAGTAGGCCAGGATGGCGACGACGACGAGCCAGGCGGAACTCGTGATGGCGTGGGACCACCAGCCGTCGCCGAACTCCTGGACCAGGACCACGGGCACGAGCGCCAGCCACGCCGCCGCCGGCGCGGGCACGCCGACGAAGAACTCCGGGTCGAAGGGGTACGTCTCCGGGGTCTCGTGGAGCACGTTGAAGCGGCCCAGGCGCAACACGATGGCGCCCGCGTAGATCATCGCCGCGAGCCACGCCCAACTGGTCAGCAGCGGCCCGCTCGGCGTCGACGCGACCAGCACGTACGTGATGAGCGCCGGGGCCACGCCGAAGTTGATGGCGTCGCAGAGCGAGTCGAGCTGAGCGCCCATGGGCGACTGGGCGTCCAGCAGGCGGGCCAGCCGGCCGTCGAGGCCGTCGAGGACGGCGGCGGCGAACATGAGGCCGAGGACCAGGGCCACGCGGTGGGTCAAGGTCGACCCGGTCGACATGGCGAAGCGGATGGCCGTCAGCCCGCACGCCAGCGACGACAGGGTCACGAGGTTCGGGAGCTGCGACATCGGCCGCAGCATCGGCCGGCGCCGGAGGGGGCGGGGGGTCCGGGGGGAGGGGTGGCCGATGGTCACGGCAGCCTCGCCACGATCGTCTCGCCGCCGACGGCCCGCTGGCCGACCAGGACCGCGGGCGCAGACCCGGCCGGGAGGTACAGGTCGACGCGGGAGCCGAAGCGGATGAGGCCGTAGGTCTGGCCGGCCTCCAGGGCCGCGCCCTCGCTCACCTCGCAGACGATCCGGCGGGCCACCAGGCCGGCGATCTGGACGACGCCGACCTCGGTCCCGGCGGCGGTCCGGATGACGAGGGATTGGCGCTCGTTGACGGCGCTCGCCTCGGCCTGGTCCGCGGACAGGAACCGGCCCGGCGTGTGGGCGGACAGCGTGACCGTGCCAGAGACCGGGGCCCGCTGGACGTGGACGTCGAGGATGGACAGGAACGTGGAAATACGCGGCACCGGCGCGTCCGCCCAGCCCAGCTCGGCGGGCGGGGCGGCTTCGTCCACGAGGACGATCTCGCCGTCCGCGGCGGCCACGACGAGGCCGGGCCCGGCTGGCGTGACCCGGTGGGGATGGCGGAAGAACGCGGCCGAGGCGAGGGCGAACCCGAGGCCCGCGCGGCGGGCCCAGCGCCAGCGGAGGCCGAGGCCGGCGGCCAGGAGGCCGCCGAGGATGAACGGGTGGCCGGCCGGGTGGATCGGGGGGATCGACTTCCGGATCAACCCGGCGAGGTCGGCCGGGGTGGTGGGGGAGTTCTGAGGGCGTCGGGCCATCGGGTTCCTTTGCGTGACCGGCTGGGTGGCCGGCGCGGCGGTCCGGCCGCGCGGGCTCAAGAATAGTGCGCGTTCCACACGGCGGTGGACGGGCCGCCGGTGGGATAGTGTGGCCCCGACAGCCCGGCCCCGACCCACTGGAGGGAATCATGACAGCGTGGCCCGAATCCTGGACCGCCCATCTGGGCGATGTCGGCGTCGAGCTCCCCCTCGTGACGATGCCCAACGGCAACCACATCTACGCCTTCGACCTCATGGGCCGGACCGTCTGGAACCAGGTGGCGGCGACGATGCTGGCCGAGCGCATCCGCGCCCTCGGCATCGAGTTCGACATGTTCCTCACGGCCGAGGCCAAGGCCATCGCCCTCAACCAGTCGCTGGCCGAGCTTCTGGGCCACGCCGAGTACATCGTGGCGCGCAAGTCTCTCAAGGTCTACATGAAGGACCCGATCGAGCTCAACGTCAAGTCGATCACGACGGACGCGCCGCAGAAGTTCTTCCTGGGCCAGGACCGCTACGAACTGCTGCGGGGCAAGCGCGTCTGCGTCATCGACGACGTCGTCTCGACGGGCGGCACGATGGGCGCATTCCTCGACTTGAGTCAGCGGGTCGGCTTCGACATCGTGCTGATCGCCTGCGTGTTGACCGAGGGCGAGGAGCGCTCCGAGTTCCACGGCATCCCGCTCGTCAACCTCGACCACATCCCGTTCCCCGGCGCTGCCTCAGAAATGAGCTGACGGGGCCGGGACTGAGGCCCTTAGCCGCGGAACGGCGCCAGGTAGGCGCGCATCGAGCGGGTCATTTCGGCCATGAAGGCCGACTCGTACTTGCGGCGGCAGAACGGGGGCACGAATGTGTCGAACGCTTCGCCCTTGGCCGCGAACGCCGCCTTCTGCTCGTCCGGGGTCAGCCGCCGGTAGCGGTCCGTGTGGACGACCGCGGCGAGCGGGAAGCGCGCCGGCTTGCGGCGGCGCAGTTGCTGGGCGGTCGGGTAGCCCAGGACGAGCAGGGTGGCGGGGACAGTGAACTCGTCCAGGCCGAGCAGGTCGACCAGGCGCTCGCGGTTCTCCACGATGTCGCCGATGTAGCAGGAGCCGAGCCCCAGCGCGTGGGCCGCGACGACCACGTTCTGCGCCGCGATCAACGCGTCGCAGAACGCGATGTAGTAGTCGCCCAGGCCGGGGTCACGCGGGGCGCAGCCCGCCAGCGCGTACGCGTCGAGCCAGCGCCGGCAGTCCGCCAGGAACACGAGCACGATCGGCGCGTCGGCGATGAAACCCTGGTGGTCGCAGATGTCCGCCAGCTCGGCCTTGATGGCCGGGTCGGTCACGTCGACGACGGCGTAGAGCTGCTGGTTGCCCGCCGTCGGCGCCGCCGCCGCGCACTCCAGGAGCGTCTGTTTGACGTCCTCAGGTACGGGCTTCTGGAGGAACCGGCGGACGGACTTCCGCGCCAACAGTTGGGAGATCGTGTCCATGCCGCCGACTGTAGCGCCGAGCCTCGTCCCCCGGCCCCTCGGCCGGCGCTCAGGCCAGCGTGCCCATCGGGTCCCACAGGGGCAGGACGATCGGGTCCTGGTCGGCCGCCTGCTGCCATGCCTCCGGCAGCGCGTCACGCCGGACCGCCACCTCGAACACGTGCTCGCCGAACCAGTCCGCGTTCATCGTGTCGTAGCCCTTGTCGGCCCGCTCGTCGCCCCACGAGTTCTCGACCCGGAAGCGCCGCGGCGCCCCGTCGACCAGGTCGACGCCCGTGAACACCATCGCGTGGTTCATCGCCTCCTCGGCCAGCTCCATCCGCTCGGCCTTCGTCATCGTCAGGTCGACGCCGTAGAGGGCCTCGTACTCGAACAGGGAGCCCGACCAGAGGCCGAGCTCGCGGTCGAACTGCGGGTGGCAGTCGGAGCCGAACCAGACCGGCCGGCCGGCCTCGAGTCCCTTGACGACCTGCTCCATGAGGAACTCGGCCGGGGCGTTGAGGTAGCGGATCTGACGCCCGCCCACGACGTTGCCCAGGTGGTCGACCGTGAACGTCTTCTGGTAGGGCGACGTGGCGCGCGGGTCGTTGACGAGCACGAGGTAGTCCGCCAGGTCGATGTCGATGACCTCGGCGGCGAACTCCAGCGGCGTGAACTCGCCCGCCCGCGTGAAGTGGCGGTCCTTGTCCCGGTACTGCCACGTGAACGACGTCGGGGGAGTGCCGAGGTGGATGGCGAGGACGCGGTAGACGGCCTCCATCAGCGCGGCCCGCAGCGGCTCGGCGTCCTGCCCGGCGGCGACGGCGGCCCGGAGGTCACGCGCCCCGCGGCGCAGCAGGGTCTTGAGGGTGTCGTTCATCGCCTTCGTGTTGCTGGACGACTCCGACTCCGGCATGGCGTACTGCGGCACGACACCGTACTTCTGCACGAGCGAGACGAACATGTCCCACTGGCCGCCGTCGCCGATCGGGTCGGTCAGGAGCTGCTTGACCGTCCGGTCGTCGAGGTCGCGGCCGGCCAGCTCGATCATCGACGTGAAGAACCAGTTGGCCTTCTCCAGCTTGTCGAAGAAGTGGAGGTACGCCTGGGAGAACTCGAAACCCTCGAGCTTGAGCGTGTCGATGACGTGGGCGCGCAGGAAGTTGAGCCCGGAGAACAGCCAGCACCGCCCTGACTTCTTCTGGTTCGCCACCTTCCAGTGGTCGAGTTGCACGCTGAACGACGGGTCGGTCGTCGTCACGACCGCGCGGTTCAGCGCGACCTGGTTGACGCCGGTCGTCGTGACGGCGTTCTGGACCAGTTTGACGACCGGGTCGCCGGCGAGCGTGGCGCCGAGCGCGGCGAAGGCCGTGGGATCAAGGGCGGTGGACTGGGGCATGGGTTCCTTCCTGTCAAGACTCGAGGTCAACCTGGGAGATGTTAGTCGTTCTGGCAAGGCCGAGGTGTCGGATGCCGCGGCGACGGAGCGAGGCAGAGGCCAGGGGGTCGGGCACCGCGGCGACGGAGCGAGGAACGAGCGACAGCCGCGGGGCCTGACACCGTGGCCGTCCGGCAGACACATCCCCGCACCCGCATGGGCTACCCTCGGCCCTATGTTCCACAGCCACGGCGGGGTGGCCCACGCGCACATTCCCCCCACACCTCCCGGCGGGGCGCCGCCGCTCCTGCATGTCCGCGGCGTGGTGCTGCCCGAGGGGGAGGAGCGGGACCTCTGGCTGGCTGACGGCCGGATCTCCGAGACCCCTCTGGCCGATTGCGTGACCCTGGCGGCCAAGTCCTGGATCGTGCCCGGCCTGGTCGACGCCCACTGCCACGTCGGCATGGTCCGAGAAGGCGCCGCCGACCGGGCGACGGCCGAAGACCAGGCCCGCGCCGACCGTGACGCCGGCACCCTCCTCATCCGCGACGCCGGCTCGCCCGCCGACACCCACTGGCTGGACGAGTCCGACGAGTTCCCCGACATCATCCGGGCCGGCCGCCACATCGCCCGGACCAAGCGCTACCAGCGCGGCTACGCCGCCGAGGTCGAGCCGGAGGACCTCGTGGCCGAGGTCAGGACCCAGGCCCGGCGCGGCGACGGCTGGGTCAAGCTCGTGGGCGACTGGATCGACCGGCAGGCCGGCGACCTGACCCCGCTGTGGGACCCGGAGACCGCCCGCGCCGCCATTGACGCCGCCCACGAGGAGGGGGCCAAGGTCACGGCCCACTGCTTCGGCGAACAGGCGCCGGCCGAGCTCGTGGCCGCGGGCATCGACGGCATCGAACACGGCACGGGCCTCGACGGCGCCACGATCCAGGCGATGGCCGACCGGGGCGTGCCCCTCGTGCCGACCCTCGACAACATCGAGATCTTCCCCGGCCTGGCCGCCGCGGGCGAGGCCAAGTTCCCCCGCTACGCCGCCCACCTGCGCGACCTCTACGCCCGCCGCGACGAGACGGTCGGCCAGGCCATCGACGCCGGGGTGCCCGTCTACGCCGGCACGGACGCCGGCGGCACCCGCCCCCACGGCACGCTCGTGGCCGAGATCGAGGCGCTGGCCCGGGTCGGCGGTGCGGAGTTCGCGCTCGGCGCGGCCAGCTGGCGGGCGCGCGACTGGCTCGGTCGCCCCGCCCTCCACGACGGCGCCCCCGCCGACCTCATCGTGCTGGCGACCGACCCCCGCCAGGACCTCGCCACACTCCGCCGCCCCCTGGCCATCATCCTCAAAGGCCACGTCGTGGCCGGTCACGCGGCCGGGTAGCGTGTGTATAATCGCCCGCGGACCTGACGCGTGACGCCCTCTCATCGTCGCGGGCCAGGCTGATCCGGAACCCGGCCGGCGGCCCCACCGCCCAACCAGTTCCGCCCACCTCGTCCGGGGCAGTTCTCGGACGCGAACTACAGGAGAAACCACACACGTGGCCGTCAAGATTCGTCTCAAGCGACTCGGCAAGATCCGGTCGCCCCACTACCGCATCGTCGTCATGGACTCCCGCACCAAGCGTGACGGGCGCGCCATCGAGGAGATCGGCATCTACCACCCCAAGAACGACCCCTCGGTCATCCGGGTCGACTCCGACCGGGCCCAGTACTGGCTCGGCGTCGGCGCCCAGCCGACCGAGGCCGTGATCGCCCTGTTCAAGCGCTCCGGCGACTGGCAGAAGTTCTCCGGCGACACGTCGCCGTCCGGCATCGAGCCGCAGCCGGCCAAGGCCGACAAGCTGGCCCGCTACAACGAGGCCGTCGGCGCCGCCCAGGCCGAGGCCGAGGCCATCTCCAAGCCCAAGCGCTCGGCCAAGAAGGCCGAGGACAAGGCCGAGAAGGCCGACGAGCCGAAGGCGGAGGAGCCCAAGGCCGAAGCGCCCAAGGCTGAAGAGCCCCAGGCCGAGACCGCCGAGGCCGAGGCCCCGGCTGAGGCCGCACCCGAGAAGACCGAGGACTGACATGCTTGCCGACGCCCTGGAACACCTGGTCCGCGGTCTCGTCGTGAACCCGGACGACGTCCACGTCAAGGACCTCAACCTGCGCCGGGGCCGGATGCTCGAAGTCCGGGTTAACCCCGAGGACGTGGGCAAGGTCATCGGCCGCCAAGGCCGGACGGCGCAGGCGCTGCGTACGGTCATCGCCGCCCTGGCGGGCCGCGAACAGGTCCGCGTCGACTTCGTCGACGTCGACCGCCGCCCCAACCGGGGTGGGGGCCGGCGCCACTAGCCCGTGACCGATGTCGCCGTGGGCCGGGTGGTCAAGGCCCACGGCATCAGGGGCGAGGTCGTCGTGGACGTCCTGACGGACACCCCCGACGCCCGCTTCACCCCTGGCCGCGTCCTCCAGATCGACGCCGGCTACGAGGAGCTGACCGTGCGCTCCGCCCGGAGCCACCAAGGTCGGCTCCTCGTCGCGTTCGACGAGGTCCCCGACCGAAACGCGGCCGAGGCGCTGGCCGGGGTCACGTTGACCGTCGAGGTCGACCCCGACGAGACCCCCGAGGACCCGGAGGAGTTCTACGACCACCAGTTGGTCGGGCTCCGCGCCGAGACCGCCACGGGCGCCGAGATCGGCGCGGTCACGGACGTCCTCCACTCCCCGGGGCAAGATCTGTTGGTCCTCGACACGCCCGGCGGCGAGCGGCTGGTGCCGTTCGTGGCCGCGCTCGTGCCGACCATCGACCTGGCCAACGGCAGGCTCGTGGTGGCCGAGTTGGCGGGCTTGCTGGACGACGTCGACGACGTGGACGACGTGGACGACGTGGACGACTGAACGGAGCTGCCATGCGCATCGACCTGGTCACGATCTTTCCCGATTACTTCGCGCCGCTCCGGCTGTCGCTGGTGGGCAAGGCGATCGAGTCCGGCATCGTCGACCTGGCCGTCCACGACCTGCGCGACTGGACCCACGACGTCCACCGCACGGTCGACGACACGCCGTTCGGCGGCGGCGCCGGCATGGTCATGAAGCCCGAGCCGTGGGGGGAGTGCCTGGACGACCTGCTGGCCGAGGGCCCCCCGCCCCGGATCGTCATCCCGACCCCGGCCGGCGTGCCGTTCACGCAGGACCTGGCCCGCGACTGGGCCGGCGCGGACCGCCTGATCTTCGCCTGCGGCCGCTACGAGGGCATCGACGCGCGCGTGCCCGCCTACGCCGCCACGCTCGCCCCGACCACCGAGGTCTCCCTCGGCGACTACGTCCTCAACGGCGGCGAGGTCGCCGCCCTGGCCATCGTGGAGGCCGTCGTCCGGCTCCTGCCGGGCGTCGTCGGGAATCCGATCTCGCTGGTGGAAGAGTCGCATTCGTCACAATGGGACCACCTCCTCGAATATCCGCTGTACACGAAACCGGCCAGTTGGCGGGGCTGGGACGTGCCCCCGATCCTCCTCTCCGGCCACCACGCCAAGATCGCCGAGTGGCGGCGTGACGAGGCCGAACGCCTGACGCGGGAGCGCCGCCCCGACCTCCTGGCCTAGAATTTCGCTATTCTCGACTTGCGAAAAGCGTGACCCCAATCGGGTTTCCCGAAGGCCGTGGACCGGAATCTCCCAATCGGCGGAATGGCCCCGGATTGGCGTTGCGGGGCCCGACCGGGTTGCTAAGGTACAGCCCGTGGCGACTACATCTCTCTCAGTGCATCAGAGGGCGTTTCACTCACTGATCCTGAAGAAGGTCGTGATGGCAATCACGGGCCTCTTCTTGGTCTTGTTCCTGCTCATGCACATGTTCGGTAATCTCAAGGTGTTCATGGGGGCCGAGGCGTACGACCATTACGCCGAGTGGCTCAAACAGGACGTCCTCTATCCCTTCCTGCCCCACGGCTGGTTCATCTGGATCTTCCGCGCCTGCGTCGTGCTGGCCCTCGTGCTGCACATCTACTGCGCGCTCAAGGTCTGGCAGGCCGCCATCCGCGGCCGCGGTTCGAAGCAGGGGAAGAAGTACACGCGGACCAACCGGCCGGAGCGGACCTTCTCGTCCAAGCTCATGCGCTGGGGCGGCATCACGCTCGGCACGCTGCTGCTCTTCCACATCCTGATGTTCACGACCAAGACCATCACGTTCGGCGCGTTCGGCCAGGAGGCCGGGCCCTACCAGATGTTCACGTCGACGTTCACGTCCGAACACTGGTACGTCTACGCGCTCTACGTCGTGTTCATGCTGGCCGTCTGCTTCCACGTGCGCCACGGCTTCTACTCGGCGTTCACCACCCTCGGCGCCAACGTGTCCCCCAAGGCGCGGGGCATCCTCAACGGCCTCGCCTACTTCGTGGCCACGCTGGTCTTCGTCGGGTTCGTCCTGCCGCCGACCGCGTCGGTCCTCGGCCTTCTGTAAGGAACTTCCATGGCAGTCACTGACTATCAGGCCACGAGCTCGTACTGGGCCGTCGGCGATGAAATTTGCGACACGAAGGCGCCGGCCGGCGTCCCGATCGACCAGAAGTGGGCGCAGCGCCAGTTCGAGGCGCACCTGGTCAACCCCTCCAACCGGCGCAAGCTGACGATCATCATGGTCGGCACGGGCCTGGCGGGCGGCGCCGCCGCCGCGTCGCTGGGCGAGGCGGGCTACAACGTCGAGACGTTCTGCTACCAGGACTCCCCGCGCCGGGCCCACTCGATCGCCGCCCAGGGCGGCATCAACGCAGCCAAGAACTACCGCAACGACAACGACTCGGTCTACCGGCTGTTCTACGACACGGTCAAGGGCGGCGACTACCGGGCCCGCGAGACCAACGTCTACCGGCTGGCCCAGATCAGCCCGCGCATCATCGACCAGTGCGTCGCCCAGGGCGTCCCGTTCGCCCGCGAGTACGGCGGCCTGCTGGACAACCGCTCGTTCGGCGGCGTCCAGGTCCAGCGGACCTTCTACGCCCGCGGCCAGACGGGCCAGCAGCTCCTGATCGGCGCCTACCAGGCGCTGGAGCGCCAGGTCGAGGCCGGCACGGTCCACATGCACACCCGTCACGAGATGGTCGAGTTGATCGTCGTCGACGGCCGGGCCCGCGGCATCGTCACCCGCAACATGGTGACGGGCGAGATCAAGCCGTGGTTCGGCGACGCCGTCGTGCTCGCCACGGGCGGCTACGGCAACGTCTTCTTCCT
>JAISTC010000170.1 GCA_031272805.1 Propionibacteriaceae bacterium | reverse complement strand
CTCATCTACCTGCCCATGACCCTGTTCTCGGCCACGTTCTACCCGCTGGCGGCGCTGCCCGCGTGGCTGCACTGGATCGGCTGGATCTCGCCCCTGTGGCACGCCGCCGAGACCGGGCGCGTCGTGGCGTTCGGGCAGCCGGCCGGGGTGGGGGTCATGGTGTGGCATGTCGGGTACCTGGCCGTGCTGATCGCGCTGGGCTGGTGGTCGACGTGCTTTCTGACGCGCGTCCAGCTTCACGGCGTGGGCTGGTTCAGTTGGCTGCCGCGCGCCGTGTCCGACCCGGCCGACCGGGTCTTGGCCCGCGTCTGGCGGGTCCTGGAAAGGGTTGTTTACCCGGGGTCGCGGCGCGTCACGCCGGGCGCCGGGTCGGAGCGGCTCCCCGGCTTCCTGGTGGGCGGGCCGCCGCCGCTCCGGCGGACGTGGGCGGGGCCGTTCCGGGTCCTCAACCGGGACCTCGTGGCGATGCGGCAGTTCGGCTGGATGCCGGTCCTGACCGGGTTCTTCGAGCCCGTCCTGTACCTCTGGTCGATGGGGCTGGGGCTCGGCGGCTACATGGGCGACCAGCCGGCGGGCGGGCTGGCCGTGCCGTACCCCGCGTTCATCGCCCCGGCCCTCCTGGCCACGTCCGCGATGAACGGGGCGATCTTCGACTCGACCACGAACGTGTTCTTCAAGCTCCACGAGATCGGGACGTACAAAGGGATGTTGGCGACCCCGCTGCGCCCGCGTGACGTGGCGCTGGGCGAGCTGACCTACGCGCTCCTGCGCGGGCTGGCGTACTCGGTCGCGTTCTTCATCGTGGCGCAGACGTTCGACCTGGCGCTGTCGTGGTGGGCCGTGCTGGCGATCCCGGCGGCGACGTTGGTGGCGTTCGGGTTCGCCTCGTTGGGCTTCGCCATCACGAGCTTCCTGACGTCCTACCGCCAGGTCGACTGGATCGGCTTCACGCTCGTGCCGATGTTCCTCTTGTCCGGCACATTCTTCCCGCTGGCCGACCTGCCGGTGGCCGTCCAGGCCGTCGTCCAAGTGTTCCCCCTGCAACACGCCGTCGAACTCATCCGCGGCCTCATGCTGGGCACAGTCGGCTGGCCCCTGCTGGCCCACGCGGCCTACTTCGTGGTCCTGGGCATCATCGGCCCCATCATCGCGTCCCGCCGCATCACGAAACTATTCCTGGACTAAGTTCTGGACCCCCCTCGGTGGTCCGTTTGTGACCTTCGCTACGATGGCGATCGGTTCTTCCTCCAGGTTCTTCCTCCGGCTGTGTGTTGGGATGCGGGAGGGGCCAAGCCCATGGGACTCAAATCGCCGCTGTTGGGAGTGGCGGGAGCCACTATGTTCGCCGCGTGGCGGGCTGACCACTCCCCCCGTCTGCGCCAGGCCGCCCCCGCCGCCCGCCTCGCCCACCTCCTCGCGTACGCCAGGGCCCACAGCCCCCTCTACCGCGAACTCTGGGCCGGCGTCGACCCCGCCGCGCCGCTCTCGGCCTACCCCCGCGTGACGAAGGCCGCCCTCATGGACCGGTTCGACGACTGGCCGACCGACCGCCGCGTCACCCGGGCCGACGTCGAGGCCTTCATGGCCGACCCCGCCAACGAGGCCCGCCTCTACCTCGGCGAGTACCTCGTGACCCACAGCTCCGGCTCGTCCGGCGCCGTCGTCGTCGTGCTCAACGACGGCCACGTCCGCCACGTCGGCAACACGCTCCGGGCCGTCCGCCGCTTCACGGGCCTGCGCGACTACGGCCGCTACTTCACGGCGGGCGGGCGGCTGGCGTGCGTGTTCGCGGGCTACCCGTTCCACCACGGGGCCGGCAGTTCCCGCCTCGCCCAGACCCGCCCGTTCGTCCGCCACTACGTCCGCCTGACCGACGCGCGTGACCCCGCCGCCGTCCAAACCACCATGCTCAACCGCTTCCGCCCCGCCGAGCTCCTCGGCTACCCCAACGCCGTCGTGCGGCTGGCCGAGGAGCAACTGGCCGGCCGGCTCCGCATCGCGCCGGTCCGCGTCACGCTCAACGGCGAGGCCCTGAGCGACTCCGGCCTGGCGGTCATCCGGCAGGCCTTCGGGCCGGGCTGCGTCGTCGAGCGGCAGTACACGTCGAGCGAGGCCGGCGAGATCGCGTCGGCCTGCCCGCTCGGCCGCTACCACGCCAACGACGACTGGCTCATCCTGGAACCCGTCGACCGATCCGGGCGGCCGGTGCCGGACGGGGAGTGGGCCGACGCCTGGTGGCTGACGAACCTGGCCAATCTGACCCAGCCGTTCGTCCGCTACGAGGTGCCGGACCGGATCCTCCGTCACGCGGAACCGTGCCCGTGCGGCCGGGGCGGGGCCTGGATCGAGGTCGAGGGCCGGAGTTGGGACCGCATCGTCTTCGAGTCGGCGGCGGGCCCGGTGACGCTGTTGCCGGTCCTGCTGCGCGCGCTCGTGACGGACGTGCCGGGCACGGGCATCACGGATTTCCAACTGCGGCTGGCCCCGGGCAACGCCGTCGCGCTGCGGTTGGCCGCGCCCGACCGTGACCGGGCCTTTGCCCTCGTCCGCGCCGGGTTGGCGGCGTACCTGGAAGCCCAGGGGGTAACGGCGAGCTACGAACTCGACCCGGCGCCGCCGGGCCCGGACCCCGTGACAGGCAAGTTCTCACAGATCATCTGGCTGGGACCGAAAGAGGTCGCCCAGACCGTCTGACAACGATCCACAGTACCGGTACCGCTGTACCGTTGTTTTTCGCCGTCAGAAACAACAGGACACCGGTACCGGTACTGTGGATCGTTGTTTTCTGTCTTCGACGGTGCGTCAGAGATCGCGACTGGCGGGCGCGTGACAAGTCATGTGTGTGACAAGTGAGGTGTCGGTGTGCTGGCCACCACACCACCGGTCCTTTGGGACCTGGGCCTTGACGGCGGCGATGTGCTGGCCGCAGCCAGCCCAGGTGGTCTTGCCGCAGACGCGGCATGTCACAGGTCGGCACATTGGGGGGAAACCACTCTCTTTCGGGTTGTCGGTTGTCGGTTGTCGGTTGTCGGGAACGGTGTTCCGCCTCCGCCCCGGACCACCGGGCCCCGAGCAGAGGGGGACACCTTACCTCCCGACTGTGTCGCGCGTGACCACCCGAACCGCGCGGCCGGCGGCCGAACGTGGCACAGTGGGCTCGTGGAACGCGTGATCGAGTTGGCCCAGCGGCGGGGTGGGGCGTTCGCGCTGCTGGCCCAGCGCGGGGACGAGGTTGTCCTGGAGCGCTACCAGGGTTGTGGCGCGGAGACGCTGTTCTTCGCGTTCTCCGTGACGAAGCCCGTGACCGCGTTGGCCGTGCACCTTCTGGCCGCGCGCGGCGCCCTCGACCTCGACCGGCCGATCGCGGAGTACTGGCCGGGCTACGAGGTCCACGGCAAGGGTGCCATCACTGCCCGCCACGTCCTGACGCACCGGGCCGGCGTGCCGTCGTCCCTCCCCCACGTGGCGCTCGACATGGTCACGATGGCCGACGCGGCCGGCTCGGTCCGCCGCGCCGAGCAGGCGCGCCCCCGCTGGCCGGCGGGCGAGCGCGTGGCCTACCACGTCGTCACGTTCGGCTTCATCCTCGGCGAGCTCGTCCGGCGGGTCGACGGCCGCCCGATCGACCAGTTCCTGGCCGATGAGATCCTCGGGCCGCTGGGCCTGGACGCCTACCTCCGCCTGCCGCCCGGCGAAGACCGCCGCACCCTTCAGCTCCGGGCCCTGGCCGGCAACGTCCTCACCCCCGCCTACTGCAACCGCCCCGCCACGCGCCACGCCGTCATCCCCGCCGCCTCCCTCCACGTCACGGCCCGGTCGCTGGCCGAGTTCTACCGCGTCCTCCTGCGCGGCGGGAAGGACGCCGGCGGGCATCAGGTCGTGCCGGCGGCGGCCGTGGCGGGCCTGCTCCAGTTGAGCTGCGACGGCGAGGTCGACGTCACGCTGCGCCAGCGCCAGCGCTACGCCCAGGGCATCCAGTTGGGCGGCCTGCCCGGAGTCAACCGCGGCCTCGGCACGCGCTCGGACCCCCAGGCCTTCGGCCACAACGGCTCCTCGGTCTGCAACGCCTGGGCCGACCCGACGCGTGACCTGGTGTGGGTGCACCTGACGAACACGTGCCCGCCGGTCCGCCACGGCCTGGCGCTCAGCGCCCAGATGTCGGACGCGGTGCTGGACGCGTTCTAGCAGCAGCCCACCAGGCCGAGAGCGACTGACACCTCGGCCTGGGCTGTGAGGCCGAGGCGTCTGATGCCGCGGCCTTGGCGACGAAGGAGCCCGGGCGGCGGCGTCAGATGCCTCGGCCGGTGGAGGACTATTCCGTCGGCCGGGGGCCCATAGGCGGGGGCTATGGGGCCGATAGGGAAAACACGTCTTCCGTAGTGGGCGGTTCGACGGGACAATGCGGTCAAGCGGGCGGTTGCGGCACGGGGCCGGGCCGCCCGGGCGCGGAAGGACCACCACCATGTCACGCTCCACCCATGTCACCACGAAGTGGGCCGCCGGCCTCAGTTCTGTCGCCGTCATGTTCGGCCTGCTCGCCGTCGTGCCTCCGCTGGCGGACGCCGACCAGGGCGGCGAACCCGATCTGAGTATCAGTTACTCTCGAGCCAGCGTGCCCGGGTTGACCGCCTCGGGTCTTCTCACAGCTTCGCCCGGCCAAGCCGCCTCGGTGCACTTCCAGGTGTGGAACTACTCGGCGGACCCAGCGACCGGAGTGGAGTTCAGCCTGCCGTTGCCGGCGGGGCTGGACCCGGCCGCCGTGACGATCTATTCCATCAGCGGCGGCACCAGCTACGACCCAGCGGTCGGGGTCTGGCAGATCGGCGACCTCGCCCCGTCGACGAGCGTCTCCTTGTGGATTGACTTTGTTGTCCCGGCCGGCCAGACCGGCGCTGTCTTGACGTTTACCGGCACGATCACGCGGGCCAACGGGCAGGCCGTCGGGCCGCGGGCGAACCGCACCATGCAGGTGTCGCTGTCGTTCCTCCTGGTCAATCCCGGCGACGGCTACGCCAAGCCCGCGATCGCCGACGCCGCGTCGGTGCCGGCCGGGGCGTCGAACTACAAGTACACGGTTCGGGTCGATCCGGTCGGCGACGGCGCCGTGACCGGAGTGCGGGCAGTCCACCCAGTGCCCGACCACCTCACGCTGATCGACGCGACCGCTTCCCAGGGCGACTACGACCCGGTGACGGGTCTCTGGGACATCGGCGACCTCTCCAAGGCCGCGACTCTCACCCTGGCGGTCAGCGTCGACCCGTCGATCACGGCGAGCACCGACCTGCCGGTCGCGCTCGAGATCACGGACGTCAACGGCCGCCACCGGGACGACGGCGAGCTGCGGGCGGAGGGGAGCATCCATGTGGTGCCGCCGGTCGACTTGACGTTGACGGCGGCGGCCGATCCGGCCACCGCCGAGCCAGGTGACACCATCGTGCAGACGTTGACGTTGGGTTGCGGCAACACCTACTCGATCTGGGGCACGCTGATCGACGTGACGCTGCCGGGCAACGCCACTCTGGTCTCGTGGGACGAGTCGGGCGCCCCGAATGGCACCTTCAACCCGGCCACCGGCCGCTGGACGGCGGGCCCCGTGAGCGCGTCGGGTCGGCCAGTAACTCTGACCCTCACCTACACGGTCGACGCCAACGCGGCCGTCGGCGACCAGGTCACGACGACCGCCGAGATCGTCGGCGTCATCGGCATCGATCTGACGGGCCAGCCGACGGCGACGGCCGTG
>JAISTC010000177.1 GCA_031272805.1 Propionibacteriaceae bacterium | reverse complement strand
CCGTCGGCGTTGTAGCCCGACATCGTCTGGATCGCCACCTTGGCGTAGACCGCGAAGGTCCCGAGCGGCGTCGGGGTGTCCGACTTGCCGGACGAGATGACGAAGCCCCGGACGAGCGTGTCGCCCTCCATCAGCAGCGTCACCTGGGTGGTCAGGTCGACGTCGATCCACTGCCCCGCGACCGGCGCGGGCCCGGACAGCGCCGTCACGATCGTGGCCGGCGCGCTCAACGTCAACGGCACCGTGACGACGACGTTCGTCCCCCGCTCGAGCATCTCCGCCACGGTCACCGCCGTCTGCGTCAGGTCCCCTAGCGCCGCCCCGGGCGTCCCCGGGTCGAATTCGCCCAGGTCCCGCCCGTCGGCCGTCTGGGCGCTGCGGCGCGGCTCGCCCGCCTGCTCGAACGCGGGCGCCAGGACCGCGCGCAGCCCGGCGGCGATCGTGACGGGGTCGTACAGCAGGTCGACCCGGGCCGCCGTCTCGTCGGCCACGAGCTGCGTCCAGGCGGCGATGTCGGCGGCCGTGGCCGTGTAGGACGCCCCGCCGGAGGTCGTGAACTCGAGCGTCAGCCCGAGGCGGCGGTTGGCGGCCTCGGCGGCGCTCGTGGCGGCCTGGTCGGGGATGGCGGGGCCGGCCGGTTGGAGCCGGAGCGATGCGGCCGCGGTGGTGCCGGGGTCGGCGGCGGCCTCGGCGATGGCGGCGAGCACGGGGGCGAAGTCGTAGTCCCAACCGGAGTGGCCGGGGGTCACGGTGAACGCGCCGGCCGCGTCGTCGTAGCGGATGACGGGGGCGGCCGGGGCGTCGACGTCCATCGGGAAGCGCGCCGCGGTCCACGCCCGCAGCCGCGCCTGGTCGACCGTGACCGTGAACGGCACGGCCGTGGTCGACCGGCCCGCCTGGCCGCCCACCAGCGACCCGGGCGTGGCGCGCAGGGCGGCGTCGACCGTGGCGTCGACGTCGACGGTCACGCCGAGGTCGGCCAGCCCGGCCAGGACCGACCGGTCCTCGTACGTCACGCGCACCTGGGCCGCCTGCGCCAGCGTCACGACCGTCTCCGCCAGTTGGGTCTTGTCCTGGCCGCCGACGTCGACCGAGCCGAACATGACGCCGGTCGCGGCCACGGAGGCGTGGCGGATGGCGAGGGCGGCGTACAGCGTCCCGATCCCGAACGCGAGGGCGGCCAGCGAGAGGAGCACGAGCGCGGCGCGGTTGCGGGGGCGGCCAACGGGTGTCGGCGGGCGCAGCGGTTCCCGGGTCGGAGCAGCCTTGGGCAGCGGAGTGGGCTCGAACTTGCTCATCGCGGAGAGTGTAGCCGGGAGCAGGAACGGGGGCTGCCCCCCGGCTGGGACAGCCCCCGTGTCCGGGTTGGTGCGGTTACGCCAGCTGCGCGCGGAAGAACCAGGCGGCCTTGTCGAGGCCCGCGACGATGCCGATGAGGATGTCCTGGCTGGGCAGGTCCTCGTCGAGCGAGGTCAGCGTGGCTTCGAGACGGCGCGCGGCGGCCTCGAGGCGGCCCGCGAAGTCGGCCACGACGGCCTCGACCTGGAGGTAGCCGGTCGGCAGGGATTCGACCTTGGAGGTCTGCGCGACCGTGGCCGCGCGGCCGTCCGGCGAGCCGCCGACGGCGGAGATCCGCTCGGCCACCTCGTCCTGCCACGCGATCAGGTCGGTCACGACCTCGTCGAGCTGGAGGTGCACGGAGCGGAAGTTCTTGCCCTGGACGTTCCAGTGGGCCTGCTTGGCCTGAAGGCCGAGATCGATGAGGTCGACGAGCGCGGCCTGGAGGGTGGGAACGGTCTGGGGGACTGGCATGGGGAACTCCTTCACGAGGGTTAGGGGGGCGGCGGGACGCCGCTGCTTCTTGGAGTCAGCCAGTGTAACGCTTCAATCGCGGCCCAGCGGGGTCAGTCCACGGCCGACGGCGGCATCGTGAAGCCGGCGTCGACCAGCGCGTCGACCGCCATGCCGCGGATGGCCCGCGTGGCGCCGAACTGCTTGTTGGCGGCGACCTTGGCGTAGATCGTGAACGTCACGGCCGTCGACGTCACGGCGGACATGCCGAGCAGCGACGGCGGCTCCAGCAGGTGGACCGCCACGCTCGGCTCGGACTCGATGTCGTTGACGACGCCCTCGAGCACGCTCCGGGCCTTGGCCAGGTCGTCGCCGTAGGCGAAGGGGATGTCGACGAGGACGGTCGAGTGGCCCTGGGAGGCGTTGGCGGTCTTCTCGATGTCGCCGTTGCGGACGTGCCACATCATGCCGTCCCCGTCTCGGATCTGTGTGACCCGCAGTGACACCTTGACGACGCGCCCCGTGATCCCCTCGATCGTGACCTGGTCGCCGATGCCGTACTGGTCCTCGGCGATCAGGAACACGCCCGCGATGAGGTCCTTCAGCATCGGCTGGGCGGCGAAGCCGACGATCATCGCGCCCAGGCCCATCGACGTCAGGACCGGCGTCAGCGAGATGCCGAGGGCGAAGAACAGGCCGAGGGCGACGAGCCCGGCGAGGACGACGACCCAGACGGAGCGGGCCAGCGAGGCGATGACCTCGACCCGGCGGATGGCCCGGTTGGAGCCCGTCGTCGGCGCGGTCCCGCCGCGGGCCAGCGCCAGGATGCGGCCCGCCCGGCCCGGCAGCGGGGCCGAGGCGGCGCGCTTCTTGATGGACCGCTCGAGTTGGGCGACGGTCCGGTTGATGATGAAGATGACGAAGAGGTGGGCCACGAGCGCGAGGACGACCGTGGCGCCGGCCACGACGGGCGTCCTGGGCCAGTCCCAGCTCAACAGGGGAATCATGGTGTTCCTTCGCCGCCTGAAGTCGACGAGGCCGAAGTGGATGGCGGTGTCCCCGGTGTGCCCGTGTTCCCGGTGTTCCCAGAGGGGGCCACGGCCAAAACCCCAGTCTCGTTGTCGCAAAGCATAGCCAGCCGGAACCCATTGGGCGAGGTCTACCTCACGATTCGGCGGGCCGTCCCCGGCCCGCGCGGCCGCCTCACGTACCCTGGCCCCATGCTCTCTCGGTTCCGTCACGCGGTCCTCGCCCTCGCCGTCACGGTCGCCGTGGCGCTGGGCGGCTGCGCGCGTGACCCGGCGGAGCCGGCCCGGAACCACCCCTCCGCCGACCCGGTCGTGGCTGCCGTGGCCGCCGCGCTGACGGGCCTCAGCCTGACCGACGCCCCCTTCGACGGCAGCCTGACCGCCATCAAGGCCGAGGTCCAAGAACTGACCGAGGAGATGGACGGCTACCTGCCCAGCGTGACGGCGGGCGCCGTGACCTATCCGGCAGACCAGGACACCGCCGAGGCCACCCTCCACTACACGTGGACCCTCCCGTCCGGCGACTGGACCTATGACGCCCCCCTAGAGCTCCGCTACGACGGCGCCGCCTGGCGGGCCCTCTGGGCGCCGACCGTCCTCCACCCGGGCCTCGACGCCACCACCCGCCTCATCCACCTGCGCTTCTCCGCCCAGCGCGCCGGGATCGCGGGCGACCACGGCCAGGCCCTGGTCGAGGCCACGACGGTCGTCCGCGTCGGCCTCGACAAGACCCTCATCCCCGACACCGAGTGGGAGGCGTCGGCCCGCGCCCTGGCCACGCGCCTGGAACTGGACCCGGACCTGTACGCCGAGAAGGTGGCGGCCAACGGCCCCCAGGCGTTCGTCGACTTTGCCACCTTCCGCCAGTTCGAGGTGCCCGACATCCTCGACATCCCCGGCGCCCGCGGCCTGGCCACGACGTCGATGCTGCCGGTCTACTCGGGGATGCTGACCGAGATCTTCGGCACGCTGCGCGACGCCACGGCGGAGGAGATCGAGGCGTCGGACGGCCTGATCGCGGCCGGCGACCAAGTGGGCGCGTCGGGCCTCCAGAAGACCTTCGACGAGCAGCTCCGCGGGGTCCCGGGCGACGAGGTCTACGCGGGCCCGCGGGGCGATGACCTGGGCCAGCCGGCCGGGTCCAACATCCTCCACTACGTCGCCCCGGTCGACGGCACCACGCTTCAGACCAGCTTCGACGCCGACACCCAGCTCAAGGCGGTCGCGGCCCTGGCCGACGTCGGCCAGCCCGCCGCCGCCGTCGTCGTCCGGCCGTCCGACGGGGCCATCCTGGCCGCCGCCATCTCGCCCGAGCTCGACGGCCGCCCCGACGCCACCCTCAACCACTACGCCCCCGGCTCGACGTTCAAGATCGTGACGGCGCTGGCGCTCCTCCGCCACGGCTACACGGCCGGGACGCCGGTCGAATGCTCCGTCACGGCCACCGCCGGCGGCACGATCGTGTCCAACTACCCGGGGTTCCCCAGCGCCTACAACGGGGTCATCTCGCTGGCGACGGCGCTGGCCCAGTCGTGCAACACGGCGTTCGTCAACCAGGCCGGGGTGCTCGGCGACGAGGACCTGCGCGACGCCGCCGCCTCGCTCGGCGCGGGCGTGGACTACGACGCCGGCGGCATCCTGTACGGGGTGGTGCCGATCCCGGATTCGGAGGCGGTCAAAGGCCAGATGACCATCGGCCAGGGCGGCGTCCTGATGTCGCCTGCCGCGATGGCCGGGGTCATCGCGTCGGCCGCGGCCGGCCACACGGTCGTCCCGTGGATGGTCGCCAGCCTCAAGCCGACGCCCGAGGCCGCCCCGCTGACGGCGGCCGAGGCGGGGGAGCTCCAGACGATGCTCCGGCGGGCCGTCGACGACGGGCTCCTCGGCATCCTCCAGGGCGTGGCCGTCGGCGGCAAGTCCGGCACGGCCGAGTACGGCGCCGCCGACGCCATGTCGACCTACGCCTGGATGGTGGCCTATACGGACGACGACCGGGCGGTCGCGGTCTGGGTCGACAACGGCGGCGGCTCGGCGGCCGCCGGCCCGGTGGCCCGGGCCATCCTGGAGTAGCTACAGGATCCCGGCCCCGGCCAGCCACGCGCGCGTGTCCGCGTCCCCGCGCCACTGGTGGGCCTGCCAGCCCCGCTCCGCCGCCGCGGCCACGTTCTCCGGCCGGTCGTCGACGAACCAGAGGGAGCGGGGGTCGGCGCCGAGCGCCACCTCGACGTGGCGGTAGATCGCCGGGTCGGGCTTGGCCAGGCCGAGGCTGGCGGAGAAGAACGCCTGGCGGGCGAGCGTGCGCCAGGGCAGATGCTGGAACGCCTGGACGAAGCAGCAGGGCGCGTTGGACAGGATGGCGACGGGCACGCCGCGGGCGCCCAGCTCCTCCAGGATCCCGGCCGCGCCGGGCCGGATAACCGACCAGCCCGCCACGTCGGCCGCCACGAGCCGGTCGAGCAGGGCGGGTAGGTCGACCGCCACGCCGAGCTCCTCGACCGTGCGGCTCCAGTAGTCACGGTCGGGCAGGCCCATGTCGTACTGGTGGCGGTGGATGTAGTAGACGTCCTGGAGCTGCGCCGCGGGCACGCCGAGCAGGTCGGCCAGCGGCTCGTACAGGTTGGCCGGTTCGGCCAGGACATGGCCCAGGTCGAACACGGTGGTCGGTGCCAGGTTCAGGGTGTTCATCGCGGAGGTAGTTCTATTGTCAGGGTGACCGGGGGGGTGGCCAGGGTGTTCCGCACCAGGATACGGCTCAGGGCGGCCGGCGCGTCGAGCAAGACCGTGCCGGTCACCCGGCCGGAGGCGTCGTAGGCGGTGCCCAACCGGTCGGCGGCGGCCACGCAGCGCCCCGTCACGACCTCGGCCCGCGCGTCGGACTCGACCCCGTCGACCCCGACGACGAGCCACGTGTAGGTGGCGAAGTCGAACGTCTTGTCCGCGCCCTGGACGGCGGACAGCGTGACGGCCACGAACTGCCCGAGTTCCGGCGTCTCCTCGCCGGACGCGCACTCGGCGTTCTCCTCGATTTCGTCCACGGTCACGGTTGCCTTGACGAGCCCGCGCGTGCCCGACAGGTCGACGGCCTGGCCGACGGTCAGCGTGACGGGCTTTTCCGACAGCGTGGCCACGGTGGGGGAGGGGGTCACGCTGGGCGTCGGGGTCGTGGCGCCGGGGACGGCGGTCTGGGCGCAGCCCGCCAGGAGCAGGGCAGAGATCGCTACGGCGGCGATGGGGAAGGCTCGCATGGCCTCTATACTGCCTGCCCGGTCCAACGTCCGGGCGCTGCCTCGCCGGGCGGGCGGCCATTCGGGCCGGGCCGGGCCCGGGGACCGGCCGTCGAACGGGGCCGCGGCAGCCCCCGGTTCGACTAGTTTGCCGAAAACTCGTAGACTCCTCCCTCGTGGTCATTCGACCTAGGCTCAACTATGCCTTCCAGGCGAGCCCTAGGGACCACGAAGGGCACTAGCTCAATTGGCAGAGCAGCGGTCTCCAAAACCGCAGGTTGGGAGTTCAAGTCTCTCGTGCCCTGCTGGGGAAGGCGTGGGCGGCCCGACTCGGGCCGTCCTTTACTAGGTCAGGGCCTTGGATGAGGCTGCGAGACGTGAGGACATGTCGTGGCGAAAGACACTCCCGCGGGTTCCGGGGAACCCGAGGTCACGGGTGCGCAGGACGCCGTTGAGTCGGCCGCGGACGCGGTCGAGGTAGAGGCGACCGGAGCCGCGGGCGCCGACGACATTCCCGGCTACTACGCGCCCGGCGCCGACGTCACGAGCGCCGCCGGCGAGCCTGAGACCGCGGCCGAGGCGGTGGTCGAGGCGGCCGAGGAGACCGCGGCAGCCGCCGACGAGGCCCCGGTGGGCGAAGTCGTGGCCGACGCAGCCGAAGCGGAGACCGAGGCCGAACCCGAGGCCGAACCTGAGGCCGAGGCGGAAGGCCCCGCGGGCGACCGCTTGGGCGCGGACCTGCCCGACCCCGGTTCGTACACTCTCGCCCCCGACGAGACCGACGCGGAGGAACTCGACGAGCTGCTCGGCGAGGACCATACGTTCGGGACCGACGACGACGGCGAGGACGCGTTCCCCGACGAGTACGGCGCCGCCGACGAGGACGAGATCGAGATCGACGACGCGGACCAGTTGGAGGAGGCGACGGAGGAAGCGGCCCACGCGCCGTCGACCCGCCCCGTCCGCAAGACCGCGCCGACCGCCAAGCCCGCGCCGGTCGTGACGGCGCCGCCGGCGACGGCCAAGGCCGCGGCCGTGCGCAAGAACCGCCCGACCCGGACCCGCGCCGAGGCGACGGCGGTCAAGGAAGTGGAGAAGACGACCCCCGCGCTGTTCGTCAGCCAGGTCGTCCAGGAGCTGAAGAAGGTCGTCTGGCCGACCGGCAGCCAACTGCGCCAGTTCTTCATCGTCGTCTTGGCGTTCGTCCTGTTCATGATCGTGGTCGTCTCCGTCCTGGACCTCGCGTTCGGCCGGCTCATGCTCAAGGTGTTCGGCGGGTAGGACATGACCAAGGAGGAGTCCATCGTGGCGGAAGACGCCCAAGAGACCACGGCCGACGTGGCCGACGCTGCCGCCGGGGAGCCGGTGGCCGCGGCCCCGGAGGAACCGGCTTCGGCCGCGACGCCCGCGGGGTTCGGCTTCGACGAGCCTGACAACTCCGACCTCGACAACATCGAGATCCACCTCGACTTCGGCGACGACGAGGAGCCCGAGGCCGAGACCGCCCTCAACCTCGACTTCGGCGAGGACGCGGAGGCGGAGGCCGAGCCGGGCGTCAAGCTGGACGACTCGGACGACATCGCCGAGGCCGTGCGCACCCGGCTGCGCGACGACATGATCGGCAAGGAGGGCGACTGGTACGTCGTCCACACGTATTCCGGCATGGAGAAGCGCGTCAAGTCGAACCTCGACTCCCGCGTCAAGACCCTCAACATGGAGGACTACATCTTCGAGACGGTCGTCCCGACCGAGGACGTCGTCGAGATTCGCAACGGCCAGAAGAAGACCGTGACCCGGACCGTCATCCCGGGCTACGTCCTCGTCCGGATGGACCTGACCGACGACTCGTGGGCCGCCGTCCGCCACACTCCGTCCGTGACCGGCTTCGTCGGCCACGCCAACGACCCCGTGCCGCTGTCCCTGGACGAGGTCGTGGAGATGCTGCTGCCGGCCGCGCTGGCCGCCCAGACGGCCGCCGAGGGCGCTGCCCCCAAGCGGCGCAAGAAGGTGGAAGTGGTCGACTTCCGGATCGGCGACTCGGTCATGCTGACCGACGGCGCCTTCACGGGGGTCAACGCGACCATCACCGAGATCGACACCCAGAACCACCGGCTCAAGGTGGCGTTCGAGTTCATGGGCCGCGAAACGCCCGTCGAAGTCCCCCTGGACCAGGTCCAAAAGATCTAGCCCAGAACCAGCCGCGGATGGTCCGCGGCTTGCTCCTAGCGAAGGAATCCCAAGGAACCATGCCCGCCAAGAAGAAGGTTGCGGCGCTCGTCAAGATCGAGCTCAACGCCGGCGCCGCCACTCCGGCCCCGCCGGTCGGTACGGCGCTCGGCCCCCATGGTGTCAACATCATGGAGTTCTGCAAGCAGTACAACGCGGCGACGGAAGCCAACCGCGGGACCGTGATCCCGGTTGAGATCACGATCTACGAGGACCGTTCGTTCACGTTCGTTACGAAGACCCCGCCCGCCGCGGACCTGATCAAGAAGGCCGCCGGCATCACGTCGGGCTCGTCCAACCCGCTCAAGAACAAGGTCGGCACCCTGACGCGCGACCAGGTCCGCGAGATCGCCCAGACGAAGCTCCCCGACCTCAACGCCAACGACATCGAGGCCGCGATGAAGATCGTGGAGGGCTCCGCCCGCTCGATGGGTGTGACGGTCTCCGAGTAAGCCCGCTGTCCGCGTGACGGTCTGAATAGGCCGGACCGGCGCACAGCGTGACCTATGAGACACAACTGAACAACCCCCGTGGGAGGGGCGCGATCCCCGCACCACACCTGACCAGCCACCACACGCGGTGGCCTAGAAGACAAGGAACAGCTATGAAGCGCAGTAAGGCGTACCGGGCGGCTGCCGCCCAACGCAACCCCCACCAGCTCTACCCGGCCGCCGAGGCGATCGCCAAGGTCAAGGCCGCGAGCTCCGCCAAGTTCGACGAGACCGTCGAGGTGGCGATGCGGCTCGGCGTCGACCCCCGCAAGGCCGACCAGATGGTCCGCGGTACCGTCAACCTCCCCCACGGCACGGGCAAGACCGCCCGCGTCCTCGTGTTCGCCACGGGCGAGAAGGCCGCCGACGCGACCGCCGCCGGGGCCGACGAGGTCGGCGCGGACGAGCTCATCGACAAGGTCGCCGGCGGCTACCTCGACTTCGACGCCGTCGTGGCGACGCCGGACCTGATGGGCAAGGTCGGCAAGCTCGGCCGCGTCCTCGGCCCGCGCGGCCTCATGCCGAACCCGAAGACCGGGACCGTGACGATGGACGTGGCCAAGGCCGTGTCGGACATCAAGGGCGGCAAGATCGAGTTCCGCGTCGACCGCCACGCCAACCTCTGTTTCATCATCGGCAAGGCCAGCTTCGCCGCCAACCAGCTCGTGGAGAACTACCAGGCCGCGCTGGACGAGGTCCTGCGGCTCAAGCCCTCGACCTCGAAGGGCCGTTACGTCAAGAAGATCACGGTCTCCTCGACGATGAGCCCCGGCATCCAGGTCGACCCGGGCCGCAAGGTCGAAGCCGCCGAGGCGGCCGCGCCCGCCGCCGACTGATTGCTGTACTGATTGCTGTAAGGGTCGGGGGGGGCGGGGCCCCCCGCCGGCGCGGCCGCCCCCCCCGCCCAGGGCGCAGCCCCCCCGGCCCGCCCCCACAGGCCCCCGGGGCCCC
>JAISTC010000169.1 GCA_031272805.1 Propionibacteriaceae bacterium | reverse complement strand
ATCGAGATCGCGATGGAGGACTACGGCGGCATGGAGAAGGTCGGCCAACTGCCACAGCCCTTGCCGCGCAACGACCACGAGTTCACCACCGAACCCGGAGACCTGGTGCTGTACCAGGGGACGGCGTTCGTCATCTACTACGCGCCGAACACCTGGAACTTCACCAAGCTCGGCCACATCGACGGTCTCACCCAGGCCGACCTGCTGGCTGTCCTCGGCGACGGCGGCGTGACCGTCACGCTGTCAGCCGGAAGCTGACCAGCGCATCTGGCACAACGACTTGCCTTCAAGCGCTTGAAGGTTCATAGGCTTGGTGTGCAGCCAACCGAACGGGAGCAACCATGAGAGCCACCATTTTGCACGGGCCCGGCGACGTGCGCGTCGAGGAACGTCCCAAGCCGCTGGTCGAGAAGCCGACTGACGCGGTGATCAAGGTCGTGGCGGCGTGCGTGTGTGGGTCGGACTTGTGGCCGTATCGCGGGATCGCCGATTATGGCCCGGCGGCGGCGATGGGCCACGAGTACGTCGGCGTCGTCGAGACTGTCGGCAACGAGGTCAAGTTGGTGAAACCGGGTGACTTCGTGGTCGGCTCGTTCTTCGCTTCGGACAACACCTGCGAGATCTGCCGGTCCGGCTACCAGTCCCGTTGTGTCATCAACGAGCATGTGGGCGCGGCCCAGGCCGAATACCTGCGTGTGCCGCTGGCCGATGGCACGCTCGTGGCCACGCCGGGCCAGCCGGACCCGGACCTGATGCCCTCCTTGCTGGCCGCCTCCGACGTGCTGGGCACCGGTTGGTTCGCCGCTGTCGCCGCCGAGTCCGGGCCGGGCAAGACGGTCGCGGTCGTCGGGGACGGCGCGGTTGGGCTGTTGGGCGTCCTGTCGGCCCGGCAGCTTGGCGCGGAGCGGGTCATCGCGATGAGCCGCCACCCCGCCCGGCAGGCGGTGGCCCGCGAGTTCGGGGCGACTGACATCGTGGCCGAACGCGGTGACGAGGGCGTGGCCAAGGTGAAGGAGTTGACCGGCGGGATGGGCGCACACTCGGTGATTGAGGCGGTCGGCACGCAGCAGTCGATGGAGCAGGCCATCCACGCCTGCCGACCTGGCGGGCACGTCGGGTTCGTCGGCATCGCCCACGAGGTCGCATTGAACGGGCTGGATCTGTTCTTCTCCGGTGTGCATCTGCATGGCGGCCCCGCCCCGGTGCGGCGCTTCCTGCCCGACCTGATCAAGCTGATCTGGGACCGGGCCATCAACCCCGGCCTGGTGTTCGACCTCACTCTGCCCCTCGACCAGGCCCCCGAAGCGTACAAGGCGATGGACGAACGCCGCGCCATCAAGGCCCTCCTGCAACCCTGAAAAGGACACCCCCAATGGCAACGCCTGACTTGTTCCCGCGTGGCGGCGACGCCTCCAGCCCGGTGTTCTCCGGTCCGGTCTGGCTGGCGCAACTCCTCGACCCCGACCAGATCGCCGCCACCGACACGATGATCTACAACGTCACGTTCGCGCCGGGCTGCCGCAACAACTGGCACCGCCACGCCGAAGGCCAAGTCCTGCTCGCCACCAGGGGTGTGGGCTTGCACCAGATTCGCGGCCAGGCCATCGACGTGATGCGGCCCGGCGACGTCATCGTCTGCCCGCCCGACACCGACCACTGGCACGGCGCCAGCCCCGACAGCGAGTTCACCCACATCGGCATCTCGCCCAAGGCGTCCACGAACCAGCCGACCTGGCTCGAACCCGTCACCGACGCCGACTACCACGGCCCACGAAAGGACAACTAATGGAGTACGTGACGTTGAACAATGGCGTGACGATGCCGATGCTCGGCTACGGGGTGTATCAAATCCCCGACGGCCCCCAAACCGAGCGGGGCGTCCGTGACGCCCTGGAGGTCGGCTACCGTCTGATCGACACGGCCCAGGCCTACGGCAACGAAGCGTCGGTTGGCGCGGCTATCGCCGCCAGCGGTATCGACCGGGCCGATCTGTTCGTCACGACGAAGGTGTGGATCGCCAACGCCGGCGAGGCGAAGGCTGCCCAGTCCATCGACGAGTCGCTGGCCAAGCTCGGCCTGGACTACCTCGACCTGCTGCTGGTCCACCAGCCGTTCGGCGACTACTACGGCACCTGGCGGGCCATGGAACACGCCTACCAGGCGGGCCAGCTGCGAGCTATCGGCGTGTCGAACTTCTACCCCGACCGGCTGATCGACCTGGTGACGTTCAGCGAGGTCAAGCCGATGGTCAACCAGGTCGAAACCCACGTCTTCTTCCAGCAGGCGAAAGCCCGCGAGTACATGGCCAAGTACGGCGTGCAGGCCGAATCGTGGGGGCCGTTCGCCGAAAGCCGCAACGGCTTATTCACCAACCCCGTCCTCCAAGCTGTCGCGGACAAGCACGGCAAGACGACCGCCCAGGTCGCGCTCCGGTTCCTGATCGAGGGCGGCGTGGTCGTGATCCCCAAGTCCACCCACCGGGAGCGGATCGCGGAGAACCTCGACGTGTTCGACTTCGCGTTGGACGCCGACGACACCGCCGCCATCGGACGCCTGGACCTCGGGAAGAGCCAGTTCTTCCACCACGCCGACCCCGAGACCGCCGAGATGTTCATGGGCTTCGCCCGCTGAACGCAGCCGCCACACACGACAGGAAAAGCATGAGCAAGACACTGGTCGCGTACTTCTCCTGTACCGGCACGACTGGGCGGTTGGCCGAGGACCTCGCCTCGGCTGTGGGCGCGGACTTGCACCGGATCGAACCGGCAGAGCCCTACACCGCAGCCGACTTGGACTGGCACGACGAGCGCTCACGTAGTTCGGTCGAGATGGGCAACCCGTCATCGCGGCCTGCCATCGCCGGGACCGGCCCCGACCTGACTGACTACACCGTGGTCTTCCTCGGGTCGCCGATCTGGTGGGGTGTGCCGCCCACCATCGTGAACACGTTCCTGGAGAGCGTTGATCTGTCCGGCAAGACGGTGGTCCCATTCGTCACCTCGGGCTCCAGCCCGGTCGGCGGCACCGACGCCCGGCTGCGCGCATCCTGTCCGGACGCCGACCTGCGTCCGGCGATTCGGTTCGCCGCCAACACCAGCGCGCAGCAGCTTCGCCGCTGGTCCGAACAGTTCCTCGGCTAGCACGCGTCAAAAGGGCCTGCCACCGGATCACCGGATGGCAGGCCCTCTTGCTTGGGGAAGGGGTGCGGGCTAGTCGCGTCCTCGCCAGATGGCGATGGCGCTGGGGAACGGCGCGGGGTGCGCGGCTCCTTGGAAGGTGATCCGGCCTTTGAGGTAGCGGATCTCGTCGGCGG
>JAISTC010000126.1 GCA_031272805.1 Propionibacteriaceae bacterium | reverse complement strand
ATGACGTACGGGAAGTACTCCTCGTTCGTCACGGGGTCGTGGAACTTGAGGTTCTGGCCGGAGTGCTGCGTGTGGGTCGAGAGGTCGAAGTCGGTCCGGTTGGCGATGCCCTCCAGCTCGCCCCAGTCGCCGCCGGCGAAGCCGAACTTGTACTCGATGTCGACGGTCCGCTTGGAGTAGTGGGAGAGCTTCTCCTTGGGGTGCTCGTAGTGCCGCAGGTGCTCGGGGTCGATGCCGAGGTCGACGTACCACTGGGTCCGCGTGTCGATCCAGTACTGGTGCCACTCCTCGTCCGTCCCCGGCACGACGAAGAACTCCATCTCCATCTGCTCGAACTCGCGCGTCCGGAAGATGAAGTTGCCCGGCGTGATCTCGTTGCGGAAGCTCTTGCCCGTCTGGCCGATGCCGAACGGGGGCTTCATCCGCATGACCCGCGCCACGTTGGCGAAGTTGACGAAGATGCCCTGCGCGGTCTCGGGTCGGAGATAGTGGAGGCCGGACTCGTCCTCGACCGGGCCGAGGTAGGTCTTGAGCATCATGTTGAAGTCGCGCGGCTCGGTCCACTCGCCGCGCGTGCCACAGTCGGGACAGGGAATCTCGGCCAGCCCCTCGGGCTTGCGGCCCTTGCGGTTCTCGAACTCCTCCTCCAGCGTGTCGGCGCGGAAGCGCTTGTGGCAGTTGAGGCACTCGGTCAGCGGGTCGTTGAACACGCCGACGTGGCCCGACGCCACCCAGACCTGGCGCGGCAGGATGACCGAGCTGTCGAGGCCGACGACGTCGTCCCGGCTCGTCACGACCGACCGCCACCACTGCCGCTTGATGTTCTCCTTGAGCTCGACGCCGAGGGGGCCGTAGTCCCAGGCCGCCCGCGTCCCGCCGTAGATCTCGCCGCAGGGGAAGACGAACCCGAGGTCCTTGGCGAGGGTCGTGACCTTGTCGAGGGTGCTGGCCATCAAGAGGCTCCGTTCCAGTAGAGGCGGGCGGCCCGGCTGGCCGTCCATTCGGAGAATGCTACCCGCCCCGCGCCCCCGCCACGCGCGCCCGCCCGGTTGACAGATCGCACCCCGTTGTTGATACTGATTCTCATGTTCAGAAGGGTCACGCTCGCCGCCGTCGCCGCGCTCGTCACGCTCGGCGCCACCGCCTGTGCGGCCGCCGGGCCGGCGGCTCCGGCCACGGGGGCCAGCGACGCGGTCACGGTCGTCGTCGGACTCTACCCGTTCGAGTACCTGGCCGCGCGCGTCGGCGGCGACCAGGTCGCCCTGGCCAACCTGACCCAGCCGGGCGCCGAACCCCACGACCTCGAGCTGACGGCCCGCCAGGTCGCGGCCGTGGCCGAGGCGGACGTCGTCGTCTACCTCTCCGGGCTCCAGCCGGCCGTGGACGACGCGGTCGCCCAGGGACAGCCGGCCCACGCGGTCGACGTGGCGGACGTGGTCGAGCTCGTGGCTCTGACCGGGCCGGGGGCCGAGGCAGGCGACGCCGACGACGACCACGCCCTCAGCGGCCTGGACCCCCACGTCTGGCTCGACCCCGAGCGCATGGTGGACATCACCGCCGCCATCGCCGGGGCCTTGGCCGCGGCCGACCCGGACCACGCGGCCGACTACCAGGCCAACGCCGCCACGGTCAGCGCCGAGCTCCAGGCCCTCGACCAGGCCTACCGGACCGGCTTGGCCGACTGTGACCGTGACGCGTTCGTGACGGCCCACGCCGCGTTCGGCTACCTGGCCGACCGCTACGGCCTCGTCCAGGTCCCCATCGCCGGCCTCGCCCCCGACGCCGAGCCCAGCCCGGCGCGCGTCGCGGCGGTCCAAGCCCTGGCCCGGGAGTACGGCGTGACGACCATCTTCTTCGAGACCCTCGCCTCCCCCGCCCTGGCCGAGACCATCGCCGGCGACCTCGGGCTGACGACGGCCGTCCTCGACCCGATCGAGGGCATCACGGACCAGTCGGCCGCGCCCGACTACCCTGGCCTCATGGAAGCCAACCTGGCGGCGCTGAGGCAGGCCAACGGATGCCGCTAGAACCCACCCCCGTCCTGGCCGTCCGCGGCCTCGACGTCCGCCTCGGCGGCAACCTGATCCTCGACGGCGTCGACGTCACGCTGGCCGCCGGGGCGGTGACGGCGCTCCTGGGCGGCAACGGATCGGGCAAGACGACACTGCTGCGGGCCGTCCTGGGGCTGGCGCCCCACCAGGCGGGGACCGTCGAGTGGTTCGGCCAGCCCCAGGACAAGTTCCGCGGCTGGCCGCGGCTCGGCTACGTGCCCCAGAAGGCCGCCATCTCGCTCCACGCCACAACCCTGGCCGAGGTCGTCCACACGGGCACGCTGGCCTACCGCCACGGCGCCGTCCGCGGCCTGACCACCCTGGCCCACCGCCGCCGCGACCGCGCGGTCGTCGCCGCCGCCCTGGACGCGGTCGGCCTGCTCGACCAGGCCAAGGAGCTGTTCATCCACCTGTCCGGCGGCCAGCAGCAGCGCGCCCTCCTGGCCCGGGCGCTGGCCCAGGATCCCGCGGTCCTCGTCCTGGACGAGCCGCTGGCCGGCGTCGACCTGGCCCACCAGGCCGCCATCCACGACGCCCTGGCCGGCTTCAAGGCCCAGGGCGGCTCGGTCCTCGTCGTCCTCCACGAGGTCGTCAGCCTGGCCGAGTTGGTCGACCACGCCGTCGTGCTGCGCGGCGGCCGGGTCGCCTACTCCGGCCCCCTGGCCGGCGCCCCGGACGCCAGCCACGGCCACGAGCACGAGCCGCCCGCCAAGGCCGCGGGCGTCATGACGGGAATGGAGCCGCAGTGGACATCCTGACCCTCGCGTTCATGCAGCGCGCGCTGATCGCCGCCGCGCTGGCCGGCCTGGCGTCGCCCGCCATCGGCACGTACATCGTCCAGCGCCGCCTGTCGCTCCTGGGCGACGGCCTCGGCCACGTCGCCATGGCCGGCGTCGGCCTGGCGCTCCTGACCGGCACGGCGCCGCTGCCGGCCGCCGTGGCGGTCTGCGTGGCGGGCGCCGTCCTCATCGAGCTGCTGCGCCAGAAGGGCCGCGCCACGGGCGACATCGGCCTCGCCATCCTGTTCTACGGCGGCCTGGCCGCCGGCGTCCTGATGGCCTCGCTGGCGGGCCAGGGCGCCGGCGGGCTCCAGTCCTACCTGTTCGGCTCGCTCGTCACGGTGTCCGCGTCCGATCTCCGCCTGGTCGTGGCGCTGTCGGCCGTCGTCCTCGTCGTCGCCCTCGGCTTCTCGCCGCAGTTGTTCGCCGTCTGCGCGGACGAGGACTACGCCCGCACCCTCGGCCTGCCCGTCCGCGTCTACAACTTCGGCCTCGTCGTCCTCGCCGCGGTCACGGTCACGACGGCGATGCGGACGGTCGGCCTCCTGCTCGTGTCGGCGCTCATGGTCATCCCCGTGGCCGCCGCCCAGAACGTCTTCCGCGGCTTCTTCGCCGGGCTCTGGGGGGCGATGGGGATCGGGCTGGCCACGGCGCTGGCCGGCGTCGTGGCGTCGTACTACGCCGACCTGGCACCGGGCGCCACGATCGTGCTGCTGGCCATCGCGGTCTTCGCGGCGTCGTGGCCGGTGGCCGCGCTGACCCACCGCCACGTCACGCACGGAGGGAGCCGGACATGACCGCAGCCAGGACCGCCGGGGCGTCCCGGACGACCCGCCAGCGGACGGCGATCAGCCAGTACCTGGCCGAGGCCAAGGACTTCCGCACGGCGCAGCAGATCTTCGACCACCTCCGGTCCTTGGGCCACGCGGTCAGCCTCCCGACCGTCTACCGGACGCTGACGCGCCTGGCCGACGCGGCCGAGATCGACCAGCTCCGCCTGGCCGGCGGCGAGACCGCCTACCGCCACTGCGCCACCACGGCCCACCACCACCACCTGGTCTGCCGCCACTGCCACACCGCGGTGGAAGTCGCGGGCGACGCCATCGAGCAGTGGGCGCAGTCCGTGGCGGACCAGCACGGCTTCACGGACGTCGACCACGCCATCGAGCTGTACGGCCTGTGCCAGGAGTGTGCACGGCGCTGAGGCGTTGGGCGGGGCCAGCGCCGCTGGCCCCGCCCGTCTATCCACCCGCGGTGGCCGGGCCGCGCGGGACTTAGCACCCCCCGGTTGCCCGCGCCGCGTGGGACCACCCCCGATCGCCACGGTGCTCCGGCCACCGCCTTGACCGTAGAACCTCTACCGGCGAATCGGGCGAAAACGGCGTGACGGTTGGGTGAGACTTCGGTGAATTTTTGCGCCCACCGCCCCCGGCGTCACGTGTCATACTGCACAATCGTCCCCCCACAAGCCCGTCGTAACCTGACCGTAACATTCCCGCGACCCCGTGAAACCTCGATCGGGCAGCGTGGGCGGAACCGCGACCGAAGGAACCCGGATGGCCTCTGAAGAATCTCCCGTCGTGGCCGAACTGCGCCACGTCGACAAGCACTTCGGCCAGCTCCATGTCCTGAAAGACATCAACCTCACGATCCACAAGGGCGAAGTCGTCGTCGTCATCGGCCCCTCCGGCTCCGGCAAGTCGACGCTCTGCCGGACCATCAACCGCCTGGAGCCGATCGACTCCGGCGAAATCTACGTCGGCGGCAAACTCCTCCCCCAAGAAGGCAAGGCCCTGGCCAAGCTCCGCGCCGAGGTCGGCATGGTCTTCCAGTCCTTCAACCTGTTCGCCCACAAGACGATCCTCGACAACGTCACGCTGGGGCCGCGCAAGGCGCGCAAACAGGACAAGGCGGCGGCCGAGAAGGAGGCCCTCGAGCTGCTCGACCGCGTCGGCATCGCCAACCAGGCGAGCAAGCTCCCGGCCCAGCTCTCGGGCGGCCAGCAGCAGCGCGCCGCCATCGCCCGGGCCCTCGCCATGCACCCGCAGCTCATGCTCTTCGACGAGCCGACCAGCGCCCTCGACCCCGAGATGATCAACGAGGTCCTCGAGGTCATGGTCAGCCTCGCCGCCGAGGGCATGACGATGGTCGTCGTCACCCACGAGATGGGCTTCGCCCGCCGGGCCGCCCACCGCGTGCTGTTCATGGCCGACGGCCAGATCCTCGAGGAGGCGCCGCCCGAGGACTTCTTCACCCATCCGCAAACCGACCGCGCCAAGGACTTCTTGGCCAAGATCCTCCAGCACTGAACCGACCGATCCAACCCGTAACCCACCCAAGGAGAATCCATGAGAGCCATTCACCGCGCGGCCGCCGGCCTCGCCGCCCTCAGCCTGGCCTTCGGCCTGGCCGCCTGTTCCTCGTCCGACTCCGGCTCGGGCTCCAGCAGCTCGGCCGGCGGCGATACGTCCGGCCCCGCGCTGACCGTCGTCGGCAAGCCGTTCACGACCGAGCTGTACGGCGTCGGCCTGCCGCTCGACTCGCCGTACTGCGAGCAGGTCAACGCCGCCATCAAGGACATGATCGACGACGGCACGTGGCAGGCCAAGCTCGACGCCGAGATGCAGGGCGTCGCCTACACGCCCAACCCCGAAACCAACCCGCCGAAGGACTTCGAGGTCTGCGACCACACGGGCAACGCGGGCCTCGTCACGGCCGGCAAGATCACGATCGGCATCAAGTTCGACCAGCCGCACCTGGGCTTCAAGGACGGCAACACGTACACGGGCTTCGACGTCGACGTGGCGACGTACGTGGCGGGGAAGCTCGGCTTCAGCGCAGACCAGATCGTCTGGGTCGAATCCGTCTCCGCCCAGCGCGAGACGCTGCTCCAGAACCACCAGGTCGACATGATCTTCGCGACGTACTCGATCACGGACGCGCGCAAGGAGAAGGTCGAGTTCGCCGGTCCGTACTTCGTGGCCGGCCAGGACCTGCTCATCCGCACGGGCACGACCGACATCACAGGCCCCGAGTCGCTCAACAACGGCAAGAAGCTCTGCTCGGTCGCCGGATCGACGCCGGCCCAGAAGATCAAGGACTCCTACGCCACCGACGTGGAGCTGATCGAGTTCCAGACGTACTCCGAGTGCGTCCAGGCGCTGCTGGCCAACAAGGTCGACGCCGTCACGACCGACGACATCATCCTGGCCGGCCTCGCCGCCGCGGCCAATTGAGCCAGGGGTCGGGCAGCCAGGGGGTCGGGCACTGTGGCGACGGAGCGAGGAACGAGCGACAGCCACAGGGCCTGACACCCTGGCCCCCCGACCGGGGATGACAAGAGACCGCCAGACACGAAGACCGAAAGACCACGATGACCCTGTTGACCCGCTACCTGGAGTTCATGGCGAACTACCCGGTGTTCCGCGCGTTCTGGGTCAACATCACTCTGACGGTGTTCTCCGGCGCGCTGGCGCTGATCCTGGGCACGATCGCCGTGACGATGCGGATCAGCCCGATCCCGTCGCTCCGGGCGGTGTCCACGTTCTACGTCAACGTCCTGCGCGACATCCCGCTGACCGTCGTCATGGTGGCGATGACGACGGTCGTCTACTTCTCCCTCGACGTCGACTTCTCCGGCCAACTGGCGACGGACTTCTACGTCGGCGTCGTCTACTTCGGCCAGGCGCCGGAGACGTCGGTCGGCATGATGGCGAACTTCTACCTGCTCGCCATCATCGGCCTCGGCCTGTACCACTCCAGCTTCATCGCGGAGGCCATCCGCTCGGGCGTCAACACAGTCCCGCTGGGCCAGGCGGAGGCGGCGCGGGCGGTCGGCCTGACGTTCCTCCAGTCGGCCCGGATCGTCATCCTGCCGCAGGCGTTCCGCGGCGCCATCGCGCCGATCGGCAACACGATCATCGCGCTGATCAAGAACACGACCGTGGCATCGGTCACGGGCGTGGCCGTCGAAACGTCCGCCACGATGAGCGGGATGATCGAGATGGGCCCGCAGTTCATCATCCTGATCTTCCTGACGTTCGCCCTCGGCTACGTCATCATCGTCATCCCCGTCGGGGTCCTGACAACGACCCTGTCCCGGCGATTGGCGGTGAAGCGATGAGCCAGCCGCGCGAGCACGAACTCCTCTTCGACGCCCCGGGCCCCAAGGCCAAGCGCCGCATCCTGATCGTCAACCTGGCGGGCGTGGTCGTCGTCGCCGCCGCGCTGGCCTGGGCCGGCTTCAAGCTCCACGAGCGGGGCCAGTGGGACGCGGCGCTCTGGGGCAAGGCGTTCACGGCCGAGGCCTGGACGGCCTACTTCCTGCCCGGCCTCTACCACACGCTGCTGGCGGCCGTCATCGCCATCGTCGGCGCCTTCGTCTTCGGCCTCATCTTCGGCGTCGGCCGGCTGGCCACGATCAAGCCGCTGCGCTGGGCCTCGGACGTCATCGTGGAGTTCTTCCGGGCCGTGCCCGTCCTGCTCATGATGATCTTCATGTGGCAGTTCCTGGGCCTGCTCCACGCCCCGGACCCGAGCTTCTGGGCCGTCGTCATCGCGCTCATCGTCTACAACGGCTCGGTCTGCGCCGACCTCATCCGCTCCGGCGTCCACAACCTCCCGACCGGCCAGCACGAGGCGGCCGCCGCCATCGGGCTGACCCGCCCCCAGGCGCTGGCCCAGGTCCTCGTGCCGCAGGCCCTGCTGTCGATGCTGCCCGCGCTCATCGCCCAGCTCGTCGTAGCGCTGAAGGACTCCGCCCTTGGCCAGGCCATCGCCTACTCGGAGCTGCTGCGCGAGGCCCGCCTCCTCGGCACTCCCCTGGCCACGCTCCAGACGATCGCCGTCGCGTCGGTCATCTTCATCCTGATCAACTACGGCCTGGGCAAGCTGGGCGAGTACCTGGCGGGCCGGATGCGCGGCCGCGGCCTGGCCCTGGACGAGGAGATGGCCGAGGCCATCCCGATGAACGTCTCCGCCATCGGCGCCCGGACGATGATCGTCAGCCCCGAACCGCCGATGCCCTACGACGAATCGGCCCGCCAGGAACAAGAGCTGAAACACCGCCGCCACCACATCTGACCAGGCCACGGGGTCGGGCACGGTGGCTACGGAGCGAGGCACGAACGACTCCACCGGGCCTGACACCGTGGCCCCGGCCCTGAACACGGTGTGTCCGATATCACGTTGCCCGCGGAATCGGCAAGAATGTCCCTGTCTGTCCCCGGCGTGGCCGGCTTCCCCGGATAGCCGCCTTCGGCACGCTCGGGAAGGGGGCGCCCGTGACCCAGGTGTTGATCCTCAACGCCGGCGGCCAGCAGGTCCTGGGCCGCGTCAGCCTGAAACACGCCATCGGCATGCTGTACCGCCAGGTGGCGCGCGTCCATGAGGCCGTGCCAGGCGCCTCCTTCGGCCCCTATCCGGTCCCCCGCTCGGTCGAGCTGGTCCAGTACATCTACACGCGCTGGGTCTACGAGACCACGGGCCGGGTGCCCTACTCCAAGACCGGCGTGCTCCGGCGTGACCACTTCCGCTGCGCCTACTGCAACCGCGCCGCCACCACCGTCGACCACGTCGTCCCGCGCGCCCGCGGCGGCAAGTCGAACTGGACGAACTGCGTGGCGGCGTGCCTCGACTGCAACCGCCGCAAGGACTCGCTGACGCTGAAGGAAGCGGGCCTGAAACTGAGGTTCACTCCGTTCACCCCGGCCATGGCCGACCTGGCCCCCCGCCGCTACTGACGCCTCAGTCGGCCCCCAGGTACGCCTGGCGCACCCGGTCGTCGCCCAGCAGGTTGGCGGCGCTGTCGCAGAGCACGATGCGGCCCACCTCCAGGACGTAGCCCCGGTCGGCCAGGGACAGCGCGGCCTGCGCGTTCTGCTCGACCAGCAGGATCGTGACGCCCTCCGATTGGAGTTCGCCGATCGTGCGCATGATGAGCTGCGTCATGATCGGCGACAGCCCCATGCTCGGCTCGTCCAGCATGAGCAGCTTCGGGTTCGACATCATGGCCCGCCCGATGGCCAGCATCTGCTGCTCGCCGCCGGAGAACAGGCCGGCCGGCTCGTGGCGGCGCGACCGCAGGACGTCGAACATGCCGTAGACGCGGTCGAGGTCACGCTTGACGCCGTCCGCGTCCTGGCGCGAGAACGCGCCGAGCAGGAGGTTGTCCTCGACGGACATGTTCTTGAACAGGCGCCGGCCCTCGGGCGACTGGGCGATACCGCGCCGGACGATCTTGTGGGCGGGCAGCTTGTCGATCCGCTCGCCCTCGAACCAGACCTCGCCGACGACCGGCGGGATCAGCCCGGAGATGCAGCGCAGCGTCGTCGACTTGCCCGCGCCGTTGATGCCCAGCAGCGTCACGACCTGGCCCTGCTCGACCGCCAGCGAGATGCCCTTGACCGCCTTGACCCGGCCGTATGCGACCTCCAGGTCCTTGACCTCCAGCATGGCCATGTCAGTCACCCGCCTCCGCCTGGGGGCTGCCCAGGTACGCCTCGATGACCCGCGGGTCATTCTGGACCTCGTCGCCCGTCCCGTCGATCAGGACCTCGCCCTGGACGAGGCAGAGGACGCGGTCGCACAGGTTGAAGATGAAGCGCATGTCGTGCTCGATCACGAGGATGGCCAGGCCGAGGTCGCGGATGCGGAAGATGAGGTCCTCGGCGTCGCGGGTCTCGTTCGGGTTCATGCCGGCGGTCGGCTCGTCCAGCAGCAGCAGGCTGGGGTCGGTCGCCAGGGCCCGGGCGATCTCGAGGCGGCGCTGGTCGCCGTAGGGCAGGTTGCGCGACAGCGTGTTGGCCTTGTCCGCCAGGCCGACGAACGCCAGCAGTTCGCCGGCCCGCGCGGTCGACGCCTTCTCCTCGCGGCGGTGGCGCGGCAGGCGGAAGATGGCGTCGATGACGTTGGCCTTGGTCCGGCAGTACGTCCCGACCATGACGTTCTCCATCGCCGTCATGTTGTGGAACAGCCGGATGTTCTGGAACGTCCGGGCCACGCCCGCCTTGACCACGTCGCGCGGCTTGGGCGGCAGGACGTCGCCCCGGAGCGTGACCTGGCCGCTGGTCGGCTTGTAGAGACCCGTCAGGCAGTTGAAGAACGTCGTCTTGCCCGCGCCGTTGGGGCCGATCAGGCCGACGATCTCGCCGTCGTGGACCTGGAGCGAGACCTGCTTGACCGCCGTCAGGCCGCCGAAGCGCATCGTGACGTCGCGGGCCTCCAGCAGGACGCCGCGCTCGCCGCCGGGCTTGGTCGCGCCGGACGCGAAGACCGGGGCGCTCATGCGACTGCCCCCCGGTCGGTCTCCGGGTTGAGCAGGGAGTGGTGGGAGACGAGGTCCTCCTCGACCTCCTCGGCCAGCTCCTCGTCGGCGTCGTGGAACTCCAGTTGCCGCCTCTCGTCGGCCACGATGCCCTCGGGCCGGAACCGCATCATGAGGACCATGAGCGCCCCGAACAGCAGCAGCCGGTAGTCCTCGAAGAAGCGGAGCTTCTCCGGCAGGAGCTTCAGGAGCGTGGCGCCGATGAGGACACCGCCGATCGTGCCCATGCCGCCGAGGACGACGGCGGCCAGCAGGAACGCCGATTCGAGGAACACGAACTGGTCGGGGCTGACGGCCGTGTCGCGGTAGGCCTTGACCGAGCCGGCCATCCCGGCCAGGAACGCGCCGCCGGCGAAGGCCAGGAGTTTCAGGGCGAACGTGTTGACGCCCATCGCCTCGGCCGCCAGCTCGTCCTCCCGGATGGCGACCCAGCCGCGGCCGATGCGCGAGTGGGCCAGGTTGGAGAAGACGACGATGACGACGGCGATGACGACGAGCAGCAGCCAGTAGTAGTTCGACTGGCGGCCGAGGTCGACGCCGAGGAAGTGGTGGACCTGCCCCAGGTTGAAACCGAAGAAGTCGAGGTTGGGGATGGCGGGGACGCCGTTGGAACCATTCGTGATGTTGGGCCCGTCGACGCCGTCCAGGTTGTTCATCGTGATGCGGAAGATCTCGCCGAAGGCGAGCGTCACGATGGCCAGGTAGTCGCCGGAGACGCGCAGCGTCGGCGTGCCGATGAGGAGGCCGAGGAGCGAGGCGACGACGCCGGAGATGAGGACCGTCACGGGGAACGGCAGGTCGACGCTGAGCGTCGCGAAGGCCGACTTGGAGAGGACGGCGGCCGTAAACGCGCCGGCGCCGAGGAAGGCGATGTAGCCCATGTCGAGGAGGCCGACCAAGCCGACGACGATGTTGAGGCCCATCGCCGTGGCGGCGAAGATCAGGACCTGGTTGGCGACGGACATGTTGGCGTCGGAGCCGTTCTGAGTGAACGGGAAGGCGAACGCCACGGCGAACGCGGCCAGGGAGAGGACGCGCCGGTTGTTGGCGGCGGCCAGGGAGAGCCAGCCGAACAGCCCGGCCGCCCGGCCGACCACGACGACGGCGACGGCGAAGCAGCCGAAGACGAGGAAGTCCTCGATGTCGGCCCGGTTGAGCTCGTAGGCGGCGGCGAACAGGACGACGGCCATGGCGGCGGCGATGGCGAGGATCTGGACCCACGGCGGGCTCTTCAGCTTGCCCAGCGTCGGCTTGGCGGAGCCCGGCAGGACCAGGGCCGCGCCGCCCGTGACGAGGGCCAGGCCGAAGGCCGCCCAGCCGCCGGGCTCGATCATGACGAGGCCGCCGTTCTGGACGGCGATGGCGACCAGGCAGGCCAGGGCGTAGCCGGCGGCCCCCAGCCCCGCCGCCTTCGCCGTGTCGGCCCAGGCGACAGCCTTGGCGAAGCGGCCGAGGCGGCCGCGGAACCACTTGGCCGCCAGCGCCACGAGGGCGACCAGGAGGAGGATGGCGTAGCAGAGCTGGAGGAAGCTCGGCCCGAAGAAGTACGTCATGTTGTCCAGCGCCGTCTTGCCGTACGCCCAGGGCAGCAACACCGTGACGAGGCCCAGGGCGGCGGCCACGACGCCGGCGACGCGGACGGCCCCGGCCCGGGCGAGAAGTTTCTCGGTCATGCGCGGTCCGCCACCTTCGCGCCGAGGATGCCCTGGGGCCGGAACACGAGGACGAGGATGAGGATGACGAAGGCCCAGACGTCCTTCCAGGCGGAGTTGCCCAGTTGGGCGGCGAACGACTCGACGATGCCGAGGACGAGGCCGCCGACGACGGCGCCGTTGATGTTGCCGATGCCGCCGAGGACGGCCGCCGTGAAGGCCTTGAGGCCGGCCATGAACCCCATCTTGAAATCGATGTTGCCGATGTAGAGGCCGTGGGCGACGCCGGCCACGGCGGCCAGGCCCGCGCCGACGGCGAAGGCCCGCATGATGACGGCGTCGACGTCGATGCCCATGAGCCGCGCGGTGTCCGGGTCCTGGGACGTGGCCACCATGGCGCGGCCCGTCTTGGTCTTGTTGATGTAGTACCAGAGGAACGCCGTGCAGACGGCCAGGGCCACGACCGTGAAGACCGAGCTGAGCTTGATGGCGACGGCGCCGACTTGGAGGGAGTGGCCCGTGATGCCCTCGATGCGGGGGAACGGGATGGCGCGCTTGGAGTCGGGGGCGCCGGGGAGCTTGCGGTAGAACAACCGGACGAACTCCTGGAGGAAGACGGAGATGCCGATGGCGGAGATGAGCGGGGCCAGGCGCGGGGCGCCGCGCAGGGGCCGGTAGGCGAAGCGCTCGGTGGCGAGGGCCGTCCCGACGGAGAGGACGACGCCGCCGAGGATCATGGCGGGGAGGAGGACGAACAGCGCCATCGGCCAGGAGAGGGCGGTGGGCGAGCCGACGACCATCCAGACCGTGTAGGCGCCGAACGCGCCGACCATGAAGATCTCGCCGTGGGCGAAGTTGATGAGTTGGATGATCCCGTAGACGACCGTGTAGCCCACGGCGATGAGGGCGTACAGGGACCCGAGGGACAGTCCGTTGACGAGTTGTTCGAAGAAGAGGGTCACGTTCATGGCTGGCTCCGCGCGGTCCCCGGCGGCGCCGTGGCGGGCGCCGCCGGGGACCCCGGACTGTGGTTGGACTTACGCCTCGCCGGACTTGACGGGCGTCCAGGCGCCGCTTTCGACCTTGTAGACCGTCAGCACGCGGGACTTGTTGTCGCCGAACTCGTCGAAGGCGATGTCGCCGGTCGCGCCCGTGAAGCTGACCTTGCCGACGGCCTCGACGATCTGGGCGCGGACCGACTTGACGTCGGCGGCGCCGGGCAGCGTGACCTTGAGGGCCTCGATGATCGTGTTGGCCGCGTCGTAGGCGTAGGCGCCGTAGGCGGAGTAGCCGGAGTCGAACCCGGCCGCGTTGTAGGCGTCGACGAACGCCTTGGCGGACGCCAGCGTGTCGACCGGCGCGCCGACCGACGTCGCCAGGTCGCCCTCGCCGGCGGCGCCGGCCAGGTCGATGAACGAGGCGTCGTAGAGGCCGTCGCCGCCCATCAGGGGCACGTTGAGCCCGGCGGCCTTGGCCTGGGCCGACAGCGGGCCGGCCTGGGGCGACTCGCCGCCGTAGTAGATCGCCTCGGGGTTGGCCTCCTTGATCTTCGTGATGACCGTGTTGTAGTCCTTGTCGTCCGGGTTGATCGTCTCGGCCGCGACGATCTCGCCGCCGTTGGCCTCGAAGTACTTGGCGAACTCGTCGACCAGGCCCTTGCCGTAGACCTTCTTGTCGTGGACCGTGGCGACCTTCGTGATGCCGCTGTCGAGGAGGTACTGGGCGGCGAAGGGGCCCTGCTTGTCGTCGGACGCGCAGAGGCGGAAGAAGTTCGCGTTGGGCCGGACCGGGTTGGTCAGGTCGGCGCCCTTGGTCAGGGCGGGCAGCGTGTTGGCCGGGGACACCATCGGGATGTTGGCGGCGTCGAGGACCGGAATGACGGGCTGGGCGACCGACGAGTTCATCGTGCCGACGACGCCCGCGACCGTGTCGTCGCCCGCCAGCTTGGTCGCGGCGTTCTGGCCGACGTCAGGCGTCGCCTGGTCGTCCTCGGCCGCCAGTTCGATGGTCCAGCCGGGGATGGCGCCGGACTCGTTGGCCTCCCGGATCGCCAGCTCGACCGAGTTGCGGATGCCGGCGCCGAAGCTGCTCAGATCGCCGGACAGGGGCGCGATGACGCCGATCTTGACGGTCTTGTTGGCGTCGCCGCCCGACGTCGACTCGTCGGTCGTGTCGGAGCGGGCGCCACAGCCGGCGAAGGCCAGCAGGGCGGCCACGGCGGCAGCGCCCACGCGCAGATGGTTGCGGTTCATTGGGGTTCCTCCCAGGTGGGTGTTCGGAGCGTGCGGCCCAATAAACCAGCAACTTGTTACGCCGGACGGCGGCGCAGATTACGAAGATGTGACCTGGATCACGTTCCAGCCGAGGTGTCGGATGCCGCGGCCTTGGCGACGCAGGAGCCCGGGCGGCGGCGTCAGATACCGCGGCCGGGGGTGTGTCTGCTGTCGGCCCAGCGTCAGGGCACGACCTTCTCGCCGGTCCAGCCGTCGTAGCCGTCGGTCAGGACGAAGACCTTCTCGATGCCGTAGGCGACCATCTGGTCGGCGGCGGAGGCGGCCCTCGTGTCGTCCTTGTCCGTCCCGTAGACCATGTAGATGGCGGCCTTGGAGAAGCCGGTCAACGCCGTGCCGAAGGTCGGGCTCTCGACCTCGACGCTGTAGGCGTTGGCGATGTGGCCGGCCTGGTACTCCGGGGCCGTGCGGATGTCGAAGATGACCATCGTGTTGACGAGATCCGTGTCCACGATGAGGGCTTCGGCCTCGGCCGACGTGACGTCGACCCGGCCCTTCTCCTCCTTGAGCTGCGTGATCTTGTCCTGGCCGGTGGCGTCGTCCGAACAGGCGGTCAGCCCGAAGGCCAGGGCGAGGCCCACGATGACCGCGGGGAAGAGGCGGAACCGCTTCATGAAATGTGTACCTTTCGTATGGTCGGCCTGCGCGCTGCCCTACTCTACCGATCTCCCGGGGTCCCACGCGCCGTCGGCCGGGAACGGCAGGTCGAGTTGGACGCGGAAGCCGCCGTCGGCCGTGGGCCCAGCGTCGAGGGTGCCGCCGAACAGCTCGGCGCGCTCCCTCATACCGACCAGGCCGTGGCCGGGGCCGGCGAACGTGTGGCCGGGGGCGTGATTCTGGGCCAGCGCGGCCCCGCCCGGCGCGGCCTGGCCGGGCGTGTTGGCGACGACGAGGCGCAGCCCGCGCTCGCCCCAGGATTCGGACAGCGTCACGCGGGCGCCGGGCCCGGCGTGCTTGACGACGTTGGTCAGGGCCTCCTGGCAAACCCGGTAGGCGGCGACGCCGGCGCCGGGCGGGAGGGTGCGCGGGACGCCGGTCTGGATGTGGGCCAGGTCGAGGCCGGAGGCCCGCATCATGGCGACCAGGTCGGCCAGCGAGTCGACCTCGGGCACGGGGGCGCGTTCGGCCTCATCGTCCCCGCGCAGCAGGCCGAGGATGCGGCGCGTGTCGGCCAGGGCGGCCCGGCCAGTCTCGGCGATCACAGCCAGCGCCCGCTGGGCGGCCTCGGGGTCGGCCGCCGCGGCGTACCGGCCGCCATCGGCTTGCAGGACGATGACCGAGAGGGAATGGGCGACGACATCGTGCATCTCCCGGGCAATCCGGTTGCGCTCCGCCGCCACGGCCAACTCCGTCTCCCGGGCCAACGCCAGGGCCCGGGCCTCGGCCTCCCGCCGCCACGGCAACTTCACAGCCACAGACTAACGGCCGCCGTGACGTTGGGCCGGGTCGAGGCGTCGGGCCCCGCGGCCTTGGCGAGGAACACGTCATCCTGCGCGGAGGCGCGCCAGCGCCGGAGTCGCAGGACCGGGCGGCGGGGCCTGATGCCTCGGCCGTTGGGGGTTGTGTGTGGGATCGGCCGCGGTATCAGGTGCCCCCGCCTGGGCTCGTTCCTCGCCAGGGCGGGGCGCCTGACACCTCGGCCTAACGGCGCCTGACACCTCGGCCTGGGCTGCGGGGTCAGGTGCCTTTGGCCATGGCTTTCAGGAGGCGTTGCACGCCGACAGCGGGAGCAGCCGCTTGTCACGGCCGCGTCCGCTGGGCGAAGTACGCCACGGCGGCCGGGTCCGGTTCCGGGACCAGCCGCAGTTCGCCGCCGGCCCTCAGGGAATCCGTCGCCGCGCAACCCGTCGCCACGGCCTCGCGCGCGCCCACCGGGGACGTCGTCGGCAGCGCCCGCCCCCGCACGAAGTCCAGGAACTCGGCGATCAGCCGCGGGTCGGCGCCCGCGTGGCTGCCGCCCGGATCGGCGATGGGGAAGACCGCGTCGCCCTCCAGGTCCCAGCCCTGGTGGCGCCGGTTCCACAACCGGATGACGCCGCCGGGCCCGTCGCCGCAGTTCTCCAGCCGGCCCTCGGTCCCGATGACCGTGTAGTTGCGCCAGTAGTCCGGGGTGAAGTGGCATTGCTGGTAGGCGGCGAGGACGCCGTTGTCCAGGACCAGGTTGACCAGGCTGACGTCCTCGACGTCGACCACGGGGTTGAGCCGGGTCTGCGCCAGCGGCGGCCAGTGGTCGAGCGTCCACCAGTCGGGCATGAGCGCCTCGCCCGGGCCCCGCCGGTCGGCGATCTGGCCGTAGACCATGAGGTCGCCGAACGCCTGGACGCGGCGTGTGTAGCCGCCGGCCAGCCAGTGGATGACGTCGAGGTCGTGGGCGGCCTTCTGGAGGAGCAGGCCCGTGACCAGGCGGCGGTCGGCGTGCCAGTCGCGGAAGTAGAAGTCGCCGCCGTGGCCGACGAAGTGGCGGCACCAGATGGTCTTGACTTCCCCCACCGCGCCCTGCCGGATGAGGTCGCGGAGCAGCGTGACGACGGGCATGTGGCGCATGTTGTGGCCGACGTAGAAAGGCGTGTCCGTCCGCGCGGCGATGGCCAACAGCCGGTCGGCACCCGCCGTCGTGATGGCGATCGGTTTCTCGAGGAACAGGGCCACGCCCGCCTCCAAGACGTCCGCCGCGATGTCTTCGTGGGTCCAGTCCGGCGACGTCACGAGGACCGCGTCCAGGCCGAGCTCCAGCAGGGCCCGGTGGTCCGAGTAACCGGTCGCCCGGGGGAAGTCCGGCCGCCGCCGGTCCAGGTGGACCGGGTCCGGGTCGCAGATCGCCACGACCGCGGACCCCTCCCCCGGCCGGTCGGCCAATTGGCCCAACCCGGCCCGCGCGCCCAGCCCGATGACGCCGAGGCGCAGGTCCGGCACCGCCCGCGCGTCCGGCGTGACCGCCGCATCAGGCCCGTCCCGCCTGTCCGTGACCGACATGGGAGCTCCTTTCAGCCCTTCGTCCCCTGGAAGGCGATGCCGGCGATGAACTGGCGTTGCAGGACCATGAACAACACGATCATCGGCAGCATCGCGATGACCGCGCCGGCCATCATCAGGGGGTAGTTCGTCATGTGCTCGCCTTGGAGCGTGGCGAGCGACGCGGAGATCGGCATCTTCGACTGGCCGGTCGTGACGATCAACGGCCACAGCATGTCGTTCCAGCTCCACAGCACCGTCAGGATTGTCAGCGCGACGAGGCCGGGCCGGGCCAGGGGCAGCATGATCTGGGCGAATGTCCGGATGGTGCCCGCGCCGTCGAGCCGCGCGGCCTCCTCGAGTTCCCGCGGCAGGCCGGCGAAGAACTGGCGCATCAGGAACGTGCCGAACGCGCTGAACAGGCCGGGCAGGGCAACGCCCTGCCACGTATCGACGAGGTGGAGCGACTGGATGATCTGGTACTGCGGGATGAGGAAACAGGCGCCGGGCACCATGAGGACCGACAGGAACAAGCCGAACATCAGGTTGCGGCCGGGGAAGCGGAGCCGCGCGAAGGCATAGCCGGCCAGCGAGCAGAAGACGAGCTGCCCGGCGGTCCGGGCGACCGTGATGAGGGTCGACGTCAGGAGTTGCCGGGCGATGGGCAGTTGCTCGAACACGGCGGTGTACGCGGCCAGGCTCGGGTGGGCCGGCCAGAAGACCGGCGGGAACGAGCGTGACTCCTCGGTCGATTCCAGGGACACGATGACCTGCCAGACCAGGGGGAAGACCATGACGGCCGAGCCCAGGATGAGGATGGCGTAGGCCGGTCCGTTGTGCTGCTTGATGTGGACCGTGCCCGAGCGTGGCCGCGCCCCGCGCGCACCGCGTGACCGGGTGTCAGACATAGTTCACCCACTTCCGCTGGACCGAGAACTGGATGGCCGTGAAGACGGCGGTCAAGAGGAAGATGAGGACGGCGATGACGGAGCCGTAGCCCATGTTGTGGCTGTAGAAGCCGTCCTGGTAGAACAGCCAGACGAGGGTTTGGACCCGGTCGATGGCCGGGTTGGAGCGGCCCGCCATCAGGAAGATCAGGTCGAAGACCTGGAAGCCGTTGATGATCGTCAGGATCGTGACGAAGAAGATCGTTGGGCTGAGCAGGGGCACGGTGAGATGCCGGAACTGCTGGCCGCGCGTGGCCCCGTCGATCATCGCCACCTCGTACAGTTCCTTCGGGATCGCCTGGAGCCCGGCGGAGAACAGGATCATGTTGTAGCCGAGGGACGACCAGACGCCGATGACGCCGATGGAGAGCAACGCCCAGCGGGGGTCCTGGAGCCAGAAGGGGCCCTGGATCCCGACGAGGGACAGCGCGTAGTTGAGGACGCCGAACTGGCCGTTGTAGATCAGGCGCCACACCATGGCGATGGCCGCGGGCATCGTCACGACGGGGAGGAAGTAGAGGGTCCGGAAGACGCCCTTGCCTTTGAGTTTTTCCCGGTTGATGAGGGCGGCGAGGTAGATGGCGAGGGGGATCCCGCAGAGGAGCATCAGCGTGTACAGCAGCGTGTTGACGAGGGCATAGCCGATGTCAGGGTCCGTCACGAGGTGGCGGTAGTTGTCCAGGCCGGTGAACTCGTGGCCCCCGAACGCGCCCCAGGAGCTGAAGCTGAACCAGATCGTCGTGAACGCGGGGACGATGTAGAAGACGCCGAGGCCGATGGCGGTCGGCAGGATGAACGCCCAGCCCCAGCCGGACTCGATGAACCGCGTGGCGCGGCGGCGGCCGACCGGCCGGCCCCCGGGTTCAGGTTGGCCCTTCACCCGGGCGCCGGCCAGGCCGGCCGCCGTCAGTGCCGTCATGCGCCGGACCCGCTCATGTCCGCCTCGCCTGGCCCGCGTGACCTACTCCGCGGCGAGCGCTTCGTTCATGGCCTTGGCCATCGCGGCGCACGCCTCCTCCGGCGTCTGCTCCAGCGACCAGGCCTTGGAAAGGATCTCGGACTCCTGGTTGGCCCAGGCGGACGTGTTGGCCGACACCGGGTAGGGCACGGTGACGGGCAACTCGTCGATGAAGACCTGGGCGTTGACCTCGGCCGGGAAGCTCGCCACCCACGTGTCCTGCGTCCCGTTGAACGCCGGGATGACCGTGCTCGTTTCGGCCTGGACGTCGGCGGCCGCCTTGCTGCCGAGGTAGGCCACGAACGCCTTGGCCGCGTCCTTGTGGGCGGACTGGGCGTAGACGACGTTGCCGAGGCCGTGGATGATGGAGGCCTCCTGGACACCCGCGGGGAGTCGGGCGAACTTGATGTGGCCGGCCTGGCCCTCGGGGGTGTCGAGGATGGCGGCGGCCGAGTAGGAGGCGATGTACTCCATGGCGGCCGTGCCGTTGCCCAGCATGACGCCCGACTGGTCGGGGTCGACGTCGTTCATCGTGGCGTAGTCGGGGCTGGAACCATCCTTGATGAAGTCGATCCAGTACTGGATCCCGGCGATGGCCTCCGGCTGGTCGTAGCCGGACGACTTACCGTCGGCGCTGATGACGTAGCCGCCGGCCTGGTAGATCGTGTCGTAGTAGTCCTCCTGGCTGTAGAACCCGGCGAACATGCCGTAGATCCCCTTACTCGGGTCGGTCAGGGCCTGGGCGGCGGCGTGGACGTCGTCCCACGTCCACGTGTCGGTCGGCGCGGCCACCCCGGCGTCGGCGAACAACTGGGAGTTGTAGGCCAGCACAACCGTGTCGAAGTCCTTGGGCACGCCGTACTGGTGGCCGTCGTACGTGTACAGGTCGATGAGGGACTGGGGGTAGTCGGAACTGCTGAGACTGCTCGCGAACACGTCGTCGAGGGGTTCGAGCTGGCCGTTGGAGGCGTAGAGCTGGAAGTTGGGGCCGTTCATCCAGAAGACGTCCGGCGCGGTGCCGGAGGTCGCCGCGGTCTGGAGCTTCGTCCAGTAGTCACGGTAGGCGGACGCGAGTTCGACGGTCACGGTGATGCTGGGGTTGGCGGCGTGGAAATCGTCGGCGATCTGCTGGATGGCGGGCTGCTGGTTCTTGTCCCAGATCCAGTAGCTGATGGTGACGGCTTCGGCCGCGGCGGCGGAGGTGGCCTCCGCCGCCGCGGACGACTCCGCCGCGGTGGTCGTCCCGCTGCTGCCGGTGTCGCCGCTGCACGCGGTGATGGCGGAAAGGCTGAGGCCGGCGAGGGCCAGTGCTGTGGCGCTCCGGAACCAGCGCCTGGACGTCCTGAACATGGTGCGATCGTGCTCCTCGGGAAGTTGTGTGACGGAAGCCGGCCGCGGCTGCCGCGCCGCCCGGCCCTGTTGCCGAATCTAGTCCGCCCAGCCGGGGTCCACAAGGGGTGATCGGAGTGCCGCCCGGCCTCGTGGGTCGTCCTGCCCTCGCCCAAGCCATCGGCCACGCCCTCGCCCTGGCGCCCTGACGACGGCGCCGCCCCGGCCGGGCGGTCAGGTCACCCCGGCCCAGCCGCCCGGCGTCCCGGGGATGGAGGCCGAGGTCGTGCCCGGCGGGAATGAGTGCTTGACGCCGCCCACGGTGAGCGACCACGCCCGGTCGCTGTCGGTCGTGACCGCCACGTCCGAGCCGACGCGGCGGACGCGGAACGTCACGTCGCGGGCGCCAACGCCGGCGTCGGCCGCCGGGATGACGACCGTGGAATCATGGCCGTCGGCCAGCTCGAAGCAGGCCAACTCCACTCCGTCGGCCCAGTCGTAGTCCGGCCGGTCGTCCTGTGCGCCGAGGGGCAGCACCGTGTCGGGCCGGACGAGCAGGGGTAGGGAATCGAGGGCATGGCGCTGGCACACCCACCGGGGGCCTGCCACCGTGGTCCCGTCGAGGAGCGATGTCCAGCGGCCCTCGGGAATGTACACGTGGACCTCGCCATCGGCGCTGAACACGGGGGCGACCAGGAGGCTCGGCCCGAACATGTACTGCGTGTCGACGTCCCAGGCGCCCCGGTCGCCGGGGAACTCGAGGACCATCGCCCGGAGGATGGGAGTGCCCTCGTCGGTGGCCGCCCGCCCGGCCTGGCCGAGGTACGGCATGAGGCGCAGCTTCAGGCGGCTGAACCGGCGGGCGACGCCCACGGCCTCCTCCCCGAACACCCACGGCGCGCGGGACGAGGTGGAGCCGTGGAACCGGGAATGCGAGCTCAGGAGCCCGAAGGCGGTCCAGCGGAGGTACACGTCGGTCGGCGGGGTGCCCTCAAAGCCGCCGATGTCATGGCTCCAGTAGGCGAAGCCCGACAGCCCCAGCGACAGGCCGCCGCGCAGCGTCTCGGCCATCGAGGGGAACGTGGAATAGGAGTCGCCGCCCCAGTGCACGGGGAACTGCTGGCCGCCTGCCGTGGCCGCCCGGGCGAACACGACGGCCTCGCCGACGCCCTGGCGCTGGCGCAGGACCCGCGTCACCGTGGCGTTGTACAAGAAGGAATAGTAGTTGTGCATCGTGACGGGGTCGGAGCCGTCGTAGTACCCCACGTCACGCGCGGGGATGCGCTCGCCGAAGTCGGTCTTGACCGCGTCCACGCCGACATCGAGCAAGCCCTCGATCTTGTGGGCATACCAGGCGCGGGCGTCCGGGTTGGTGAAGTCGACAATGCCCATGCCAGGCTGCCAGAGATCCGTTTGCCACACTCCCCCGTCCGTCCGGCGGAGGAGATAGCCCGCTTCGGCGGCCTCCGCGAAGGCGGCGGCCTTCTGGCCGATGTAGGGGTTGACCCAGACGCACACGCGCACACCCTTGGCGTGGAGGCGGTCGATCAGGCCTTGGGGGTCGGGGAACACCACCGGGTCCCACTCGAAGCCGCACCACTCGTACGGCCGCATCCAGAAGCAGTCGAAGTGGAACACGGACAGCGGCAACCCGAGTTCGGCCATGCGGTCGATCGCGGCGGTCACCGTGGCCTCGTCGTAGTTGGTCGTGAACGAGGTCGACAGCCACGGCCCGTAGGACCAGGCCGGCACCTGCGGCGGCCGCCCGGTCAAACCGGTGTAGCGGCGCAAGACGTCTTTGGGCGTCGGCCCGGCGATGACGTAGTAGGACAGGCGCTGCCCGGGGACGGAGAATTGGACCCGTTCGACGTTCTCGGACGCGATCTCGAACGAGACCTTCTCCGGGTGGTCGACGAACACGCCGTAGCCCCCACTCGTCAGGTAGAACGGCACGTTCTTGTACGCCTGCTCGGAGACGGTCCCGCCGTCCTCGTTCCAGAGGTCGACCGCCTGCCCGTTCTTGGCCAGGGGGCCGAACCGCTCGCCCAGCCCGTACACCCGCTCGCCGACGCCCAGGGCCAGTTGCTCCCGGACGTAATCCCCGTCGCCGGCCACGGTCAAGAAGGCCAGCGCCTTCGGCCCGCTGGCGGTCACAGTCCGCCCGCCGCTGCGGAACTCGAGGCTGAACGGCCCGCCCGCGGGGACGTGGGCGGTCAACTGCCCGGCGTCGAGCACAGCCGCGTCGCCGTCCACCCGCACCGCGGGAACCCATCCTGGATCGACGGCGATGTCGAAGGCGGGGCCACGGCGGGGCATGCCGGTCCAGTGGTCGGCCTCGACGTGGATGACGCCCTCGGCCGGCGAGGTGAGCCGGAGCGTCAGCAGGGCCCGGTTGACCGTGTCGCCCCGCCCGGCCACGGGGGCTGTGGCCGCGTACACCGTCAAGCCGTCCGCGTCGGCGCCGACGGACGCCACCTCGACGGGGTGGAGAGCCGTGACGCCCTCTCGGAGCATCCAGTAGCCATGCGTGAACTTCATTTGACCGCTCCCGCCGTGACGCCCCTCGTGAGGGTGCGTTGGAAGATGAGGAAGAAGACCAATGTCGGCAACAACGACACCAGCGTGCCGGCGTTGAGTGTGGGCACGTCCAGCATGCGGTCGCCTTGGAGGGAGGCCAGCGCGATCGGCACAGTCTGCGTGTCCGGCGACGTCAGCATGACGAGTGGGATGAAGAACTCATTCCACGTCCAGATGAAGAAGAAGATCATCAGGACCGAACAGGTGGGCCGGACGATGGGGAACACGACCCGGACCAGGATCTGCCAACGGTTGGCGCCGTCGATCTCGGCGGCCTCGACGAGGGCCGCCGGAAACTCGCCGAGCACACTGGCCAATAGGTAGGTCCCGAAGGCGGACTGGATGACCGTGAAGATGATGACGATCGACCAGCCCGAGTTGCCCAACCCAACCTTCTGCGCCATCGTGAACAACGGGTAGACCAAGACCTCTTGCGGCAGCATGTTGGCGATCAGGAACACGCCGACGAGCCAGACCCGGCCCTTGACCCGGCCGATCCCGATGGCGTAGGCGGACAACAGGGAGAGGACCACGGCGAACAGCGCCACCAGGCCCGAGGTCCACAGCGAGTTCCAGAACTTGATCGAGAAGTGGGTACGGCTCCAGAACGTCGCCAGGCCCTGCGTGTAGAACTCCTCGGGCCAGGACAGAGGACCGTTGGCGGAGTAGTCAGCGGGGCCCTTGAACGCGTTCAACAACATGATGGCGAATGGCGACAGCATGGCCAGCGCGATGACCACGGCCAGCGCCAGCACGACCCAGCGGACGGGCCCCCGGTGATACCGGTCGGGCCCGCGCCGCGCGGCCGCCGCGGACGTGGTGCTGGTCACGGTCGCTCACCCGCCTCGTCGCGGGCGGCCCACCGGTTCTGGGCCACCTGGATGCCGCCGCCGATGACCACGATGATGACCGTGAGGACCGTGGCCACGGCGGCGCCGTAGCCGACCTTCGACTTGTCGAAGAAGTTGAGGTACGAGTAGTAGCTCGGCACGAGCGTGGACGATTCCGGACCGCCCCGGGTCAGGACGTAGATCGGGCCGAACACCTTCAGCGCGGCCACTGTGCAGGTCAGCGTGACGACGAACGTTTCCGGCCGGATCTGGGGAATCGTGATGGCCCGGAACCGGGCGAACCAGCCGGCTCCGTCCAGTTCGGCCGCCTCGTACAGGTCGGGGTCGACCCGTTGCAGGGCGGACATGAAGATGACGGTGGGATAGCCGATCTGGATCCAGACCATGACGATCATGACCGACGGCATCGCCATCTGCGGCGTGCCCAGCCAGTTCGGGGGCGAGTCCACGCCGAGGGCGCGCAGCAAGGTGTTGAGGGCACCGGTTTGAGCGTTGAAGATCCAGTTCCACAGGATGCCTGCGACGGTCACCGGGAGGATTTGGGGCAAGTAGTAGGTGGCGCGCAGGAACGAGGCCACCCGGCCGGAGAAGTGCTTGCCGATGAAGTCGAACAGCATCGCGGCGAGGAAGATGCCGATGACGGTCGGGATGATGACCATGGCGACGATCATCCAGACGGAGTTCTGGAAACTCGTCCAGAAGGCGGCATCGTGGAGGAGGTCGGCGTAGTTCTTCAGCCCGATGAACCGCATCGCCGACTTGCCGCCCTTCCACGAGTTCAGCGAGTACCAGAGGTTGAGGACGAAAGGCACGCCGATGACGACGAGGAAGGCCAGGATCCCCGGGACGAGGTACAGCCAGTACGACGAGGGGCGGCGGTGGCGGGCCTTGGTGCTCATAGGCGGCATCTTTCGCGGGCTGGGCGGCGGCGGGGCCGGCTGTGGGGCGGCTCTGCCCCACAGCCGGCCGCGGCTCTAGCCGTTCAACAGGTCGGCCTTGCCGGCGTCGTAGTAGTCGCCCAGCGCGGTCAAGACCTCATCGGTTGTCTTCGATCCGTTGACGATCGATTGGAAGGCGCTGACGAGTTGGTCGTAGAACCCGGCCACAGGCCAGTCGGGGTAGAACGCCAACTGGTCTCCGTCGACGGCCGTCTGGAAGTTCTCCGTGAACACGCGCGTGGCCTCGTCGGTGATCGTCGACGGGTCGCCCGAGATGGGCAGGCCGCCGTTCTGGCCGAAGATGTTCTGGACCTCGGAGCGCAGCGTGGCGTCGATGAAGTCATAGGCCAGGTCCTTGTTCTTGGCCGAGTCGGGCACAACCCAGATGTTGCCTGAAGAACCGGTGTTCAACGTGTTGCCGGGGAACAGGAACTGGCCTCAGTTGAACTGGGCCTCGTCCTTGACCCGGGCGAACCACCAGGAGCCGGAGATCATGATCGGGTACTGACCCGAGATGAAGCCCGTGCCCATGTCTTCTGCCACGAGCCCCGCCGAGTCGGAGGCGATGTAACCCTTGTCGACCCACTCCCGCAGCGTGTCCGTGGCATACGTGAACGCCGCATTGTGCCAGTCGAGATCGCCGTCGAACAGCTCGAACTCGTTGACGAGCGTGCGGTCGGCCTTGGACAATGCCAGCTCGTACCAGATCTGCATCATCGGGTACTCGGCGCCGGCCGCCGCCAGGGGGGTGATGCCCTTCGCCACGAACGCGTCCATCGCGGCGGTGAACTCGTCGAAGGTCGTCGGCACGGCGATGCCGTTGGCCTCGAACAGGTCGGCGTTGTAGTAGACCGTGACGTACTCGCCGTAGTTCGTGATCCCATACCAGGAGCCCGAGCCCATCAGGCCCCGGTCGTCGTACTGGCCGGTCGCGGCCAAGGCGCCGCTGACGATCTTGTCCCAGCCCCGGGCCGTGACCTCGTCATCCAGGGGGGTCAGCAAGCCCTGCGAGGCCAACTGGCCGGCCGTGGCGTTGCCCTTGTTGTACTCCATGACGTCCGGCACGTCATCGCCGGTCAGGATGATCTTGGCGTTCTTCTGGATTTGCTCGAACGTCTGGGGCACGACCGTGACCGTGACCCCGGGGTGTTCTGCCTTGAAGATCTCCTCGGCCTTGGCCCAGGCCAGGCCCATGGCGGAGTTCTCCGATTCGTAATGCCAGATGGTCAAAGTCCGGCCGGTGTAGTCGGCGGCGGCCGTCGTCGCGGCCCCGGCCGTGTCCGCGGCCTGCCCGGTGGCCCCGGCGGTGCCGGAGTCTCCGGAACCGCCGGAACTGCAGCCGGCCAGAGCGACGGCGCAGGTGAGGCTGAGACCCAGCACGGTCGCGGTCGTGGCGTGGCGAATCCTCAACATGTCGTTCCCTTTCTTGTGGTGGTGAGTGGAGGCGTTGTGGCGGGTCCCATTGAGCCGCCAGGTTCGTAGACGCAGGGGAAGAGGCGGGGCCGGTCACGGCGTGGCTTGGCTGCCATCGCGTCGATCAGTTCGGCCACGGCCGCCCGGCCCATCTCCTCCGCCGGAATGCTCAAACGGGTGAGTTCCGGGACGGTCAGCAAGGACACTTGCGGCGACGTGACCACGCCGATGATCGACAGGTCACCCGGCACGGAGAGGTGGCGGCGGCCCAGTTCTGCCACGGCTCCGATGGCGGCGAACTCGTTCATCGCCACGATGCCCGTGGTAGCCGGGTCGGCGTCGAGGATCGCGCCCAGGGCCCGCCGCCCGTCGCCGGCCGAATCTTCGGCGAAGACGACTTGGCCGACAATGGCGCGGCGGCGCGTGCTGTCCGCGAACCCGTCCACCGCGCGGACAGAGGGGCCGTACTGCAATTGGTAAGACCGCTCCGAGTGGCTCAAGAACGCCACGTGAGTGTGGCCGAGGTCCGCCAAGAGGCCGACCGCCTCGTCCACGCTCGCGGCGAAGTCCGTGTCGACCCAAGCGCGGTTCGCCAATTCCCTCGTCCGGCCGATCATGGCAAAGGGGACGCCGCTCTCTTCCAGGGCGTCAATCCGCTGGTCGTCCAGATAGACCTCCATGACGATGACGCCGTCGGCCAGCCGCTGGTGGACGAGGTCGTGGACACGCTGGTGGTCATCTGGCGCGAAAGGCCAAATGACAAGCGAGAACCCCTCGTCGGCCGCGCTCTCCCGCGCGCCCCGGACAAACCCGGCCATCGTGGCGGTGAACCCGCCTTCCGGGGGCAGAACCAGCGCGAGAACCCCGCTCTTGGCACTCGCCAGGCCGCGGGCCAAGGCGTTGGGTCGAAAACCCAGCTTTTCCGCCGCCCGCTCGACCTTGGCCCGCGTGGCGGTCGAGATGGGCCTGGTGCCGTTCAAGGCGTAGGACACGGTGGACAACGAGACGCCGGCCTCGCGGGCCACATCCTTCATTGTCGCCATTGACAGTCACCGCCAAACAGTTGTCGAAACGCTTCGTCGAAACGCTTCGACAGTCACGCTAGCACCGCGCCGACGGTCCGCCAAGGGTTGTGACCAAACCGTTATCAGAAGCTGAGGTCCCCCGCTGCCGAACGGCGAAGGCGGGTTCTCGCTGCTTGGTTCAACGGTGGGTTTGGGCGCGCAATCGGCCCCAGATCGCTCAAGTCAGCGCCCAAACCCACCGTTGAACGAGCCCGGGCTACAGTTCGGACATGGTTGCCCAGAAGATCTGGGGGCCGTTGGCCCTGGCCTCCATCGCTGGAGCCGGGTGGCTGCTGTGGCAGTTGAACCGGCCGGGGGCGCGGCCCGCCCGGCGCACCGACCCGATCCTGTCCGACTTGCTCCTCCAGCAGGCCGGCCGCATCGACTACGCCGACGCGTGGGCCGCCCCGATTGCCGACGGCGAGACCGACGATCCGCTCGCCTGGACACGCGCCCTGGGCGCCGCCGCGTTCAACCTGCCGGCCGTCGCCGCGCTGATGCGCGTCCGCAACGCCGTGGTCCGCCTGGTTGGCCTGGCCGCGGTCGCCGACCACGACCTGCCCGCCTCGCGGTTCCCCGTGCTGGCCGAAGGCGACCACGAACTCGTCACGGGCCTCACCGACCAGCACCTGAACTTCTGCCTCGGCGTCGACACCCACGACCAGCGCGTCACGCTGACCACGACCGTGACTCTCAACAACCGGTTCGGCGCCGCCTACTGGTGGGGAGCCGTGCGGTGGTTCCACCCGGCCATCGTGGCCGCCCTCCTGCGCCACGCCCACGTCACGGCCGCGGACGAGGCGCAGGAGTCAGCCGGCGCTGGCAACTGACTAGCCGATCCAGTCCAGGATGGCGCCTTGGGCGAAGTAGATCAGGAACATGGCGCCGACCACACACAACAGCGGGTGCCCCTGTTCGTCTTCTTAGCCGGAAGCCGACTCCATGCAGTTCGCGGTGAACGAGGTCGACAGCGACACGCCCGCGGCCGGGGCCACAGCCCTGGACACCCTCAGCGACCCAGCACGTAGGTTTGCACGGCTACCACCGCCGCGCCTCTGGCCCATTCGGTGAAGGGCGCTTGTTTCAGCAGCAAGCGCACGTCGCGGGCCATGGGGTGGCGTCCGGCTGCGAACTCTGCCCTGACCAGCGCTTCCTGCTGCACCGCCAGGCCGATGCCCTCGCCCGACACGATGATCAGCGGCACGAACGTCGTGTTGGCGATGAGCGCCAGAAGCCGCCCCAGCGCCCGGGCGGACGCGGCCACGGTCGACACGGCCACGGGCTGGCCCTCCGCCGCTAGCGCCAGCACCTCCTCGTACGCCACGGACCGGCCCAGCCCAATCCCGACGGTCGCCTCGATCGCCCCCGACGTCAGCATGGCCTCGGCGCAGCCGTGGTGGCCCTGCGCGCACGGCGGCCCCAGCGGGTCCAGCGGCACATGCCCCAGGCTGCCGACGCCGATGTCCCGGCTGGCCGCCCGTCCGCCGTGCGTGACGAGGCTGAAGCCGACGCCCATGCCCGTCGTCACCAGGGCAAAGCTCGGCTCGTCCCGCCCGTCGCCGAACCAGCGCTCGGCTTCGGTCCACGCCGCCACGTCGTTCTCGACCACCGTCGGCAGGCCGGTCCGTTCCTGCAGCAGCGGCCCCAAAGGCACGGCGTCGGGCCAGCCCATGTACGCGGCCCACTTCAGCGAGGCATTGTCCTCCGTCACGCCGCCCGCGGACACGCCGAGCGCTGTCACGCGGTCGACCTGGGCGGCCAGCTCCGCCGTCAGCGCGGCGATCGTGGCGACGACCGAGTCCGGCGCCCGGTCGGCGATGGGCCGGACGGCCTGGGACTGCACGTTGGCGCGCAGGTCAGTCAGCACCCCGTGGGCCGCGTCCGACGTGATCTTGACGCCGACAAAGTGGCGCGACGCGGGGTCGACGTCGAGCGGCTGGGACGGCCGGCCAAGGCGCGCCCCGCCTTCCTCTTTGGTCGCTTCGAACAGCAGGCCGGCGTCGAGGAGGGGCTTCGTCACGCGGGTCAGAGTCGCCGGGGACATCGACAGCCGCCGGGCGATCTCCGAGCGGGAGATCGGGCCGTGGATGAGGACCTCGACGGCGATCTGGTGGGCGGCGCCTTCCAGGGGCCGCCACGACGGGGACGCGGCAGCCACGTCCGCCTCCTCTCACGGGGCTGACACTCAGTCTAGTCACCGGACTTAGTTATCGGCAACAACTTTCTCGGCCATAGATAACGGTCTGATAACGACCGATGGGCGACCATTGACCCCGACTAACTTTCGTGAGAAAGTAAATCAACCGTCGATCAGGACCAAGGATGTGCCCGATGACTGCTTCCGACCATGGCCCCCAACTCGTCCACCTGCGCGCCGCCGGCGTGTCGCTCGTGGTCAGCGTGACCCCCCTCGCCCTCCCCCGCGTCCTCCACTGGGGCGCCGATCTCGGCGACCTGGACGACGCCGCGCTGGCGGATCTCGCAGTCGCGGCGTCCCCGCAGTCGGCGTCGTCCATGCCCGACGAGGCCATCGTCGCCACGCTCGTCCCCGAGAACGCCTGGTCGTGGCCGGGCTGGCCCGGCCTCGAGGGCCACCGCGGCGGCCGGGCCTTCGCCACGCGCTTCGCGCCCACCGGTGTCACTCTGGCCGACGACGACCGCGGGGTCCAGCGCCTCACTGTGACCGCGGCCGACGCCGCCGCCGAGCTGGCCCTGACCGTGACCCTCGACCTGACGCCGACCGGCCTCGTCCGAGTCCAGGCCCGGCTGACTAACCAGGGCGGCCCTTACACGCTCAACGGCTTGACTCTCGCCCTCCCGGTCCCCGAGCAGGCGGGAGAGATCCTCGACTTCGGCGGCCACCACGGCCACGAGCGCGCGCCCCAACGCCACGCCTTCACCCAGGGCACCCACCTGCGTGAGAACCGGCGGGGCCGGACGGGCCTCGACGCGACGCTCCTGTTGATCGCGGGCGAGCCGGGGTTTTCCTTCCGGTCGGGCGAGGTCTGGGGGGTCCACGTCGCCTGGTCGGGCAACCACCGGACCCTGGCCGAGCGCCAGCCGAGCGGCGAGCGGCTCCTGGCCGGCGGGGAACTGCTCCTGCCGGGCGAGATCGAACTGGGCCCGGGCGAGGAGTACCAGACGCCGTGGCTCTACGGCTCCTACGGCGTCGGCCTCGACCAGCTCTCCGCCCGCTTCCACCAGGAACTCCGCGCCGTCCACCCCCTGCGGCGGCCGCGCCCCGTCATCGGGAACTCGTGGGAGGCCGTCTACTTCGACCACCGGCTGAAGCCGCTGTCTGAACTGGCCGACGCCTTGGCCGAGGTCGGTGTCGAGCGCTTCGTGCTGGACGACGGCTGGTTCCGCCACCGCCGTCACGACCGCGCCGGGCTGGGCGACTGGTACGTCGACGAGGGGGTCTGGCCGATGGGCCTCCACCCCCTGGTCGACCACGTCCGCGGCCTCGGCCTCGAGTTCGGGCTGTGGGTCGAGCCGGAGATGGTCAGCCCGGACTCCGACCTGGCCCGGGCCCACCCCGACTGGATCCTGGCTGCTGGGGAGCGCCTGCCGGCCGAGTGGCGCCACCAGCAGGTCCTCAACCTGGCCTGTCCTGGCGCCTACGCCTACATCGAGGAGCGGCTGACCGCCCTCATCGAGGAGTACCGGCTCGACTACCTCAAGTGGGACCACAACCGCGATCTCGTCGAGGCCGGCGACCGGACGACGGGCCGGCCCGCCGTCCACGCCCAGACCCTCGCCGCCTACCGCCTCATCGCCGGCCTCAAAGCCCGCTATCCGGACCTCGAGATCGAGTCCTGCTCGTCCGGCGGCGGCCGGGCGGACCTCGGCATCCTCGGCCTGGTCGACCGGATGTGGGCCTCGGACGACACGGACGCCCACGAGCGCCAGATGATCCAGCGCTACACGGGCCTCCTCGTGCCGCCGGAAATGATGGGCTGCCACATCTCCGCCGATCCCAACCACGGCACCTACCGGCGGCTCTCCCTCGGGATGCGCGCTGTCACGGCCCTGTTCGGGTCGCTCGGAGTCGAGTGGAACGTCGCCGCCATCGACCCGGCCGAGCGCGCCGCGCTGGCCCGCTGGATCGCGCTCTACAAGGACTGGCGCGAGGTCATTCACACCGGCGAACTGGTCCACTGCGATGTCCCCAACCCGGCCTTCTGGTGCCACGGGGTGGTGGCGGCGGACCGGTCCCGGGCCTTGTTCGCGGTCGTGCCCATGGCGACGTCGATGACCGCGCCGCCGGGCCTGGTGCGGCTGCCGGGCCTCGACCCCGCCGCCTGCTATCGGGTCGAGCCGGCGGAGCTCAGCCGCGCGGTCGTGGCGTCGTACATCTACCAGCCCCTGCTCTGGTGGACACAGGGCGTCACGCTGACCGGGCTGGCGCTGGCACGCCACGGCCTCCGTCTGCCGGACCTGCCGCCCGACGACCCGGTCCTCATCACCGTGACGAGGGAGGGGTCGGCATGAGCGCTATCGCGGAAGCCCCGGCCACCCGCCGGGATGGGCGGATGACCCGACAGGCCCGGCGGGCCCAGAAACCCCCGCGCGGCCGCGGCAACCCGTGGCGCCACGACTGGCGGGCCGCGCTCCTGTTCATCCTCCCGGCCAGCGTCGGCTTCCTCGTCTTCTACGTCATCCCGGCGATCCGCGGCTTCTGGTACTCCGTGACCGACTACGAGTTCCTGGGCGACGCCGACTTCATCGGCCTCGACAACTACCGCCAGATGGTCGGGGACCAGCTGTTCTGGAACGCGCTCCTCGTGACCCTCGAGTACGTCGTCATCAACATCGGCGTCCAGACGGTCGTCGCCCTGGTCATCGCCGTGCTAATGCAGCGCCTGACGACGAACATCGTCATCCGCGGCGTCCTCCTCTTGCCGTACCTCATCGCCAACGTCGTCGTGGCGCTCATCTGGTACTGGATGGCTAACAAGCTCATCGGCATCATCAACATCGGCCTGGAGGCGATCGGGTTGCCCGCCCAGGCGTTCTTCGGCTCCTCGTTCTGGTCGATCCCGACGATCGCGCTCGTCAACACCTGGCGCCACATGGGCTACACGGCCCTCCTCATCTTCGCGGGCCTCCAGACGATCCCGAAGCAGCTCTACGAGGCCGCCGCCATCGATGGGGCCGGGGAGGTCAAGAGCTTTTTCCGGATCACGCTGCCGCTGCTCCGGCCGGTTCTGGCGCTTGTCCTCGTGGTCACGGTCACCGGCTCGTTCCAGATCTTCGACACGGTCGCCGTCACGACGGCCGGCGGCCCCATCAACGCCACCCGCGTCATCTACTACTACATCTTCGAGCTGGCCTTCAATCGCTACCACTTCGGCTACGCCTCCGCCCTCACGGTCGCTCTGTTCCTCATCCTGGCGGCCCTGGCCTGGATCCAGCTCAAGCTGATGCGCGCCGACCAATCGGACTTGGACTGAGGAGCCGCCATGGCCATCACAGAAACCCCCGCGCTCACCGTCCAGCGCGCCGTCGGCGCCCACCGCCGCCGCTTCACGCCCGGCCGCGTCGCCGCTTGGGTCGTCCTCATCCTGTTCGTCGTCGTCACGCTGTTCCCCTTCTACTGGATGGTTCGGACGGCGTTCTCGACGACCCGGTCGCTGTCGAGCCACACGTCCTCCCTCTTGCCCGCCGACTTCACGCTGGGCGCGATCAAGCGGGTCCTGGGGCTCCAGGCGGCGACCGAGTCGATCGCCCAGGGCGGGTCCGGGGCGTCGATGAACTTCTGGCTGCTTCTGCGCAACTCGCTCATCGTGTCGACGGGTGTCACGGTCTGCCAGGTGGTCTGCTGCTCGCTGGCCGCCTACGCCTTCGCCCGGCTGCGCTGGCGGGGCCGCAACGCCGTCTTCTTCGCGTTCATCACGGCGCTGATGATCCCGCCGATCTTCACGATGCTGCCCAACTTCGTCCTCATGAAGGACCTGGGCCTGCTCAACACGTTCCTCGGCATCATGCTGCCCAGCATGTTCATGACGCCGTTCAGCGTCTTCTTCCTGCGCCAGTTCTTCCTCGGCATCTCACGCGAGGTCGAGGAGGCCGCGATCATCGACGGGGCCGGCCACTGGCGGCGCTTCAGCCGCGTCGTCCTGCCCATGTCGACGGCGCCGATCGTGACGCTGGCCCTCCTGACGTTCATCTCGGCCTGGAACGACTACATGTGGCCGCTGCTGATCGCCCGGGACAAGTCGGTCCAGACGCTGACGGTCGGCCTCGGCATCTTCCAAAGCCAGACCCCGCAGACCGGCCCCGACTGGGCCGGGCTCATGGCCGGCGCGCTCATCGCGGCGGTCCCGATCATTGCCCTCTATCTCCTCCTGGGCAAACGGATCATCAACTCCATCGGCTTCTCGGGAATCAAGTGACCCGCCGGTGCCACCGGGGGGCGTGACCCACAAGAAAGGACATCAGACATGCGACACATTCGATCGACCGCCTTCGCCGCCCTGGCCGCCGCCGCGCTCACACTGACGGCGTGCTCCAGCGCGGATTCCGGCTCTAGCGGCGCCAGCACAGGCTCGGGCGACGCCAGCAGCGCCGCGGGCGGCAGCTCCGTCACGATCAACTACTGGCTGTGGGACGCCAACCAGCTCCCCCAGTACCAGTCCTGCGCCGACGCCTTCACGGCGGAGAACCCGTCGATCAAGATCGAGATCACCCAGTCCGGCTGGAACGACTACTGGAACAACCTGACCACTGGCATGGTGGCCGGGACGGCGCCGGACGTGTTCACCGACCACCTCAACTACTTCGCCGACTTGCTCGACAAGGGCCAGATCGTCGACCTGCAGCCCTATGTCGACCGTGACGGCGTCGACATGGGCCAGTACTACCAGGGCTTGGCGACCCTCTGGTCAGACCAGAACGGCGACGCCTACGGCCTGCCGAAGGACTGGGACACGATCGCCGTGGCCTACAACACGCAGATGCTGGCGGACGCGGGCTACACGCCGGAGGACCTGGAGTCGTGGACGTGGAACCCCGACGACGGCGGCACGTACGAGCAGATCATCGCCCACCTGACCGTCGACCAGAACGGCGTCCGCGGCGACGAGCCGGGCTTCGACAAGACCAAGGTCGCGGTCTACGGCATCGCGCTTGACGGCAACGGCGCCGGCTTCAGCCAGGCCGAGTTCTCGCAGTACTTCTTCACGACCGGCTGGTACTTCACGGACAAGAACCCGTGGGGCACGCAGTACAACTTCTCCGACGAGCGCTACAAGGCGACCATCGCGTGGGCGCGCCACATGATCGAGGCCGGCTACATGAACGACCTGGAGACGGCCACGTCGATGGACGGCAACCCGCTCGAGTCGTTCGGCGCGGGCAAGTTCGCCACGGTGCCGATCGGCTCGTGGATGATCGGCTCCTACGAGGCCCTCGACGGGGTCACGGTCGCGTACGCGCCCAACCCGATCGGGCCGTCCGGCAAGCGGGCCTCGATGTTCAACGGCCTGACCGACGCCATCACGACGAGTTCCAAGCACCCGGAAGAGGCGTGGCAGTGGGTCAAATTCCTGGGCTCGGCGGAATGCCAGGAGATCGTGGCCGAGGCGGGCGTCGTCTTCCCGGCCATCTCGAGCGTGTCCGACGAGACGAAGGCGGCCCGCGTGGCGGCCGGGCAAGAGCTCGACGCGTTCTTCGTCCAGGTCGATGAGGGCACGACGTTCTCCCCGCCGATCACGGAGCACTACGCCGACATCCTCGCCCTGCACCAGCCGATCATGGACGCGATCTTGTCCGGCCAGAGTTCGGTAGACGCGCTGGACGCGTTCAACGACCAGGTCAACGCCATGTTCAAGTAAGACGACGCGAAGGCCATGGGGTCAGGCACTGGTGTACACTGCCTGACCCCATGCCTTGTCTTCGCCGATCCAGTCCAGGATGGCGCCTTGGGCGAAGTAGATCAGGAACATGGCGCCGACGACCCACAGCAGGGGGTGGACCTTGTTCGTCTTCTTCAGCACGATCTTGATCAGGATGTAGACCAGGAAGCCCGCGCCGATGCCGTTCGTGATCGAGTACGTGAACGCCATGAACGTGACCATGAAGAACGC
>JAISTC010000125.1 GCA_031272805.1 Propionibacteriaceae bacterium | reverse complement strand
GACGTGATCGTGATGCCGCGTTCCTGCTCCTGCTCCATCCAGTCCATCGTGGCGGCGCCGTCGTGGACCTCGCCGATCTTGTAGTTGATGCCCGTGTAGAACAGGATGCGCTCGGTCGTCGTGGTCTTGCCGGCGTCGATGTGCGCCATGATGCCGATGTTCCGGACCTTCGACAGATCGGTCTTGAGGTCGATGGTTGCCACGGTGGGAGTCCTTACGTGTGTGGGTTCTAGGGGTTCTAGGGGTCAGGGGTTAAGAAGTGTTCTTTGGTCTCAACGCGCGACACCCCCGGTTCCATTCCCTGTCTCCAGGGAACGAACCCGAGGGCGTCGTTGCTCTACAGGGTCACCAGCGGTAGTGGGCGAAGGCGCGGTTGGCCTCGGCCATCTTGTGGGTGTCTTCGCGGCGCTTGACAGAAGCGCCCAGGCCGTTGGCGGCGTCGAGGATCTCGTTGCGCAGGCGCTCGGCCATCGTCTTCTCGCGGCGGGCGCGGGAGAACGACACGAGCCAGCGCATCGCCAGAGTGTTGGCGCGGGCCGGCTTGACCTCGACCGGGACCTGGTAGGTCGCGCCGCCGACGCGGCGGGACTTGACCTCGATGCCGGGGCGCACGTTGTCCAGCGCGCGCTTCAGCGTCTGCACCGGGTCGGCGCCACCCGTCTTCTCCCGGGGGCCCTCGAGAGCCGTGTAGACGATGTGCTGGGCGACGGTCTTCTTGCCGTTGAGCAGGATCTTGGAGACCAACTGCGACACGAGGGTCGACCCGTAGACCGGATCGACCACGGGCGGACGCTTAGGGGCGGGTCCCTTCCTGGGCATTACTTCTCCTTCTTCGCGCCGTAACGGCTGCGGGCTTGCTTGCGGCCCTTGACGGCTTGGGTGTCAAGAGCGCCGCGGATGATCTTGTAACGAACGCCGGGCAGGTCCTTGACACGGCCGCCGCGGACGAGAACCATCGAGTGCTCTTGCAGGTTGTGGCCCACCCCGGGGATGTACGCCGTGACCTCGACCGAGCTGGAGAGGCGCACGCGGGCGACCTTCCGGAGCGCGGAGTTCGGCTTCTTCGGCGTCGTCGTGTAGACACGCGTGCAGACGCCGCGGCGCTGGGGCGAACCCTTCAGGGCGGGCGTCTTCGTCTTGCTGACCTTGTCCTGGCGGCCCTTGCGGACCAACTGCTGAATAGTGGGCACCTGGCAGTTTCTCTCTTTGAGTCTCTGGATTGCTCGTGCAATCATTCGCCGCGCGGGCCGTGACGGCCTGTGAGGCGCAGCGATGACCGGGCTCGGGGTCCGAGCCAAGGGCTAAGGTTAGTCGCTGGTCTGGAATCGGTCAAAAAGCGTCACGCGGACCGCCGGGCCGGCGTCACGGCAGGCGCGTGATGCGCTCGTGGTTGACGGTCCAGCCGCGGCCGAAGCCGGGGGCGTCTTCGCTACCGTCCCAACCCGCCGCCATCAGGCCGGCCGCCAGGAGCAGCGCGCCGTTGGCGGCCAGGTGGGCCGGGCCGGACGCGGTCACGTTGTGGCCGTTGGCCAGGTACACGTTCTCCGGCGCGTCGGCCAGGAGGCAGCGCACAGCCAGGTCGGGCCGGTGCAGCCGCGTGGCCGTCATCGCCAGCAGCGGGTAGTCCCAGCCGGCCGCGCCGGTCCAGTCCCAGTTGGCCAGCACGTCTTCCAGCGTGGCCTCCAGGATCTTGTCGTCGATCAGGCCGGTCCGGGGCACGAGGCCGTGCGCCGCCAGGTGGACCGGGTGGCCGGAGTTCAGCGGCGGCCACGGGTCGCCCAAGAGGACCGGGTAGCGGCCGAGCCGGGGCTGGGGCTGGGGCAGGCGCGCGGCCACGGCCCGCCACAGGGCCGCCCGGTCGGGCTCGCCCAGGCGGTCGGCCCAGTCGGCGGCGGTGGAGAGCCCCCAGAACCACCAGGTCAGCTCGAACGTCGGGTTGGACAGCCGGTCGGCCCGGTCGAGGCCGGTCGCCTGGGCCGGGACGAGCGGCGGGCCGAGCGAGAAGTCCGCCTCGCCCGGGTACGCGGCCAGGTACTCCGCCGTGGCGAAGACGACCCCCGCGTGACGGGCCAGCGTCTCGCGCGTCGGCCGGGCCCGCCAGGCCAGCTCGGCCAGGAACACCGGTTGCGGTTGCTGCCAGATCAGGTCGGCCAGCGGCGTGGCCAGGGGGCGCCCGTCGGGCCCGGTCAGGGCGGGCCAGTAGGCGCCGGGGTGGCCGCGCGCGGCGGCGGCCTCGCGCGCCCCGTCGAGCAGCGCCTCGTACCAGCCGAGGACCTGGTCGAGGAGCCCGGCGTGGCCCCACTGGGCCAGCGCGGCCAGGTGCCAGACCTGGGTTTCCAGGTGGAGCTGACCGCCGGGCGCGACGAGGAGGCCGGGGTTGCTGGCGGGCCAGACAGAAGTGTTGTTGACGCGGAGGAGGTAGTGGCTGAGGACGAGGCGGCGCTCCAGTTCCTCCGCCTGCGGGTCCTCGGACTCGGACAGGTCGATCCGGCCGCCCTCGTTCCAGTACGCCTTCCAGTCCACGGCCGCCGTCACGAGGCAGTCGTCGACGTCGGCGGGCGCGGGCGGCGGGGCGGCGGCGTACTCGACCACGGCCTCCAGCCAGCCCGTGGCGCGGGGCAGGAGCCCGTCGGTCCAGCGGGGCCGGTCGTCGGGCCGGGCGGTCCGGGAGATGACGAACTCGTGGCTGCCGGTCTGGGCCAGGGCGGCGCCGGGGGCCGTCACCCGGACGTAGTAGACGGCGGGGCCGGCCCGGCGCTCGATCAGCCACGACGAGGGGGCGTCCTGGGCCGTCAGCGCGGTCAGCGCGCCCGCGCCGGGGAAGGAGAGCTTGAGGCCGGTGCGGTGGCCGCCGCGCCGGACCACGCGCGTGACGACGCGGTCGGTCTGGCTGGCGACGGCCGTGTGGACGACGAACTTCGACTCCCCCAGCCAGAACTGGGACACGGCCAGGCCGAGGCTGAGATCCAGCTCCTGGTCGATGTCCTGGAGGTCGGCGGCGGTGACGCCGCGCGGCACGTCGAGGCCGAGCCGGCCGAGCGACAGGCGGGCGGGCGGCTCGCCCTCGACGTTCCGCCAGGCCCACTGGGCCACGCTGTCGAGGAGGAAGCCGCCGGGGCCGGGGTAGGCGCCGGGGAAGGTCTGGAGGCCGGTCGGGTCGATGGCGATGGCGAACGTGCCGTTGCCGAGTTGGAGCGGCGAGCGCGGTTCGAGGGCGCGCAGGCGCGGGTGGTGGCGGCGCAGGAGCGGGCCGACGCTGACGTGACCCATACCGCCCTCTCAATCCTTCGATCTGTCGCCCGACCGCGGACCCGTCGAGTTGGTCCTTGTCCTACCGATTTTGCCATAGGCCGCCAAGGCGGGCGGCGCCAGCGTGACCCCGGGCCCCCGAGGGCGGCCCAACTCCTGCCGTCAGCCTGAGAATCGTTATCAGGCTGTTATCAGGAAACTCTTACATTCGGCCGGCGGCGGGCCTATGTTTGGGTTCCATATCCGGGCGTAGGCCTGGGATAGCGAAACAACCGCGGCGGGCTGCCCGAGCAGCCCGCCGCGGTTGATGCTTGTGGGGCTCAGTCGCGGTGGTAGACGTCGCGCGTGTAGACCTTGTCCGCCACGTCGGCCAGGGCGTCGGACCAGCGGTTGGCCACGATGACGTCGGAACGGCGCTTGAACTCGGCCAAGTCCGCCACGACCTCCGCCCCCAGCACCGCGTCGACCCCCGGCGCCAGCGTCGGCTCGTGGACGATGACCTCGACGCCCTGGCGGCGCAGCCGCTGCAGCACCCCCTGGATGCTGGACGAACGGAAATTGTCCGAGCCGGTCTTCATGATGAGCCGGTAGATGCCGACGGTCCGGGGCTGGCGGGCCAGGATGTCCGCGGCGATGAAGCCCATCCGGGTCTCGTTGGCCTGGACGACCGCCGAGATCAGGTTCTGCGGGACGACGCCGTAGTCGGCCAGCAGTTGGCGCGAGTCCTTCGGCAGGCAGTAGCCGCCGTAGCCGAAGGACGGGTTGTTGTAGTGGGAGCCGATGCGGGGGTCGAGGCCGACGCCGTCGATGATCTGGCGGGCGTCCAGGCCGTGGGTCACGGCGTATGTGTCGACCTCGTTGAAGTACGCCACGCGCAGCGCCAGGTACGTGTTGGCGAACAGCTTGATCGCCTCCGCCTCGGTCGGGCCGGTCAGCAGGACGGGCACGTCGGCGTCGGCCGCCCCCTCGACCAGCAGGGCGGCGAAGCGGCGGCCGGCCGCGGAGTCGTCGCCGACGACGACGCGGGACGGGTGGAGGTTGTCGTAGAGGGCGTGGGACTCGCGCAGGAACTCGGGGCTGAAGACGAGAGTAGCGCCGGGGTGGACCTGGCGCAGGCGGGCCGTGAAGCCGACCGGGACCGTCGACTTGATGACGATCGTGACGTCCGGGCGGAGTTGCAGGACCTGGTTGACGACCGACTCGACGGACGACGTGTCGAAGAAGTGCGTGACGTCGTCGTAGTTGGTCGGCGTGGCGATGAGCACGAGGTCGGCGGTGGTCACGGTGTGTGCCAGGTCGGTGGTGGCGGTCAGGTCGAGGTTGGCGGTCTTGAGGAACTCCGGGAGGTCCGCGTCGTCGACGGGCGAGACGCGGCGGTTGACCTGGTCCACGCGGCTGGGGTCGATGTCGACGCCCGTGACCCGGTGGTGTTGCGCCAGCACCGCGGCCAGCGACAGGCCGACGTACCCCAGGCCCACAACGGCAATGTTCATGGGGGCTGAGCCTACCAAGGGGGCGGGGACAGGAGAGTCTCCGCCAAGGTCGAGGTGTCAGGCTCCCCGGCCCTGGCGAGGTACGAGCCCGGGCGGGGGAACCTGATACCGCGGCCGACAGAAGACGCACGCCCGGCCGAGGTATCTGATGCCGCCGCCCGGGCTCGTACCTCGCCAAGGCCGCGGCATCCGACACCTCGGCCTAGGCCAGGCCGGTGATCTGCCAGTCGCCGGGGCGCAGCCACACGGCGCCGTTGCCCAGCAGGCTGCGGCAGGTCAGGCCGTCGGACAGAGCTGTGCACTGGTAGGCCGAACCGAATTGGACCGTGCTGCCGGCCGCGAGGACGTCGTCGCCAGGCGTGGCGTCATGCGGGCAGGCGAAGCCGGCGGCGGCGCCGACCAACATGAAGCCCTGGACCGGGACAACGCCGGCCTCGGGGTTCTGGTTGCAGGGGTCCTGGCCGTACTGGGCCTGGATCGCCGCTACGGCCGCCGTGTCGGTGAACGTCGCCGTGCAGCGCAGGAAACCGTCGGCGTAGGACGAGTTGGGCGCGGTGTAGCCGCAGTGGAACTGGCCGGAGGGATCGCTGATCGTGGCGTCGGCCGTGTAAGTAGCGGCCAAGGCGGCCGTGTCGACCACCGCGGGCGGGAACGCGGTCCCGGCCGCCGCCTCGGTGGTGGGTGCGGCGGCGGGGGCAGTGGAGGCGGGCGCGGCCGGGGTAGTCGTGACGGGGGCCGCCGCCGTGGTGGCGGGCGCGGCCGGGGTCGTGGCGGGCGGGGTGGTGGTGGTCGCCGCGGCGGTCGGAGAGGGGCTGTCGGCGGTCGTGACGGGGGCCTGGCCGCAGCCGGCCAGCGCGATCAGGGCCAGCGTGGCCGCGCCGAGCAGGCGGAGCGGGCGGCGGGCAGGGGTCTGAGGCATGGTGCAATCTCCTTTGACGAAGACGGGGGGCGGAGTCGTCACCCAAACGTGACGGAGATTACACCTGTTGGGTCAGCCTGAGCGCCCCTCTTGTCATCCCGAGCGCCCCCTTGTCATCCTGAGCGAAGCGAAGGATCTCTCCTCAGGGTCGGGAGAGATCCTTCGCTTCGCTCAGGATGACA
>JAISTC010000101.1 GCA_031272805.1 Propionibacteriaceae bacterium | reverse complement strand
TCCAGCACAGGGAACAGCAGCATCTCCGCGAGAAACGCCACCGTGCGCCCCAGAGCCATCCGGGAATCGTCGGCCCCGTCCGGCAGGCCGACATGAGAGCCGCCCCGCCGCGCCACGGCCCGGCGCACACAGGCCAGCGCGGGCACGTCCAGGAACACCACCAGGTCGGCGGCGGCGAACCGTTCCCGCAGGCCGTATTCCGAGAAACACCCGTCGATTACCCACGCCTCACCGCTGACGAGAGCCTTCTGCGCGGCGAGGAACTCGGCCCGGCTGACATGCGTCCAGTCGGCCCGCCAGTACACCCGGTCCAGATGATGCACGGGCACACCCAGCGCCAGGCCGATCCGGTCGGCCAGGCAGCTCTTCCCGCTGGCCGCATTCCCCACGACGCACACCCTGCGGATCACGAACACCATCCTCCCACCCGGCCCGCGAACGGCCGTGCGTGTGACATTGGGGACGGTTCCTTTTGTCACACTTTGACACCGCGTGACGTCGGGCGGGCTCGAATGCGCCGTAACAGTGTGACAAAAGGAACCGTCCCCAGTGTCACGGTGTCCAATAGGCTGCTGGCGTGGTAGCTCGGACAGCGAAGCCCGTCCGGCGGCGGCGCCTGATCGTTCTCGGCGTGGTGGTCGTGGCCCTCGTCTTGGCGCCTCTGCCCGTGGCCCACTACCTGACCCGGCCGTTCAGTCACGTCGAGGTCCAGAGCACGACGTACACCGGCTACGACCTGCGCGAGATCGAGTTCCAGTCCGACGGTACGACGTTGCGGGGCTGGTTTGGGGGTCCGGCGGACGCGACCGGCGTGGTCGTGATCGCCCACGGCATGCCGGGTTGTTTCGACGCCTCGCTGGCGCGCGAGTTCTTGAGCCGGGGTTACCAGATCCTGTTCGCCAACGGTATGGGCTGCTGCACGTCCGACGGGCGCCACACCGGCCATCCGGCACGGTCGGCGGTCGACGTGGCGGCGGCGCTCGACTGGCTGGCGGCACAGCCCGAGGCGGCGGGCCTTCCCCGGCTCCTGTGGGGGGTCAGTTATGGCGGTGGCGGCGTGGTCGGCGCCACGCTCGGCCGGACCGATGTCACGGCGGTCGTGTCCGTCGCCGGGGCGTACTCGCCGCTGGCCAAGCTCGACTACAACTGGCGCCAGTCCGCCGGCCCGGTCCTGGCGGCGGTCTCCCGGCCGTATGTCTGGCTCGACGCCAAGCTGAGTCTTGGCCGCTACGGCGCTGTCAACGCCATCGACGCGATCAACGCCTTCGACGGGCCGGTCCTCGTGGCGCAGGGGACGGACGACCCGATGACACCGTTCGCCGAGGTGTCGATCGCCGGCCGACGTGACCAGGTGACGAACCCGCGGGCCGAGTTCCTGATCTATGACCAGCCGCCCTACAACGGCCACGCTAACTTCATCGACGAGGCGTTCTGGGAGCGGGTCGACGCCTTCTACCAGGCCGCCATCGCCGCCGCCTAGGCGTGGGCCAAGAACTGGTCGTAGCGGGCGCGCCGGGTCGTGTGACATTGGGGACGGTTCCTTTTGTCACACTCTGACACCGCGTGACGGCGGGGTGGCACCGGACCTGCCCAGCGGACTGGTGTGACAACCGGACCCGTCCCCAATGTCACGCCACGCCAATGTCACGCCAGCGTAGACTGGCCTCCACGACAACCGGCGGCGTGAAGGAGCCAAGCCCATGGCCGAGGTAGAAGAGCAACCGGGCGGACTGCGCGTGACGGCGGCGGCGGAGAGCGTGACCCCGGCACAGATGCCGGTGGCGGCGCCGTATCTGCCGTATGAGCCCAAGGACGGCGCGGTGGAGGCCGCGCCGGCCTGGGACGCGCCCGACCCCGGGACCGGCGCGGCGAAACCCAAGAGGCGGCGACGCGCGGCGGCGACCGTGGTTGCGCTGGTCTTGTGACAGTGGGGACGGTTCCCTCTGTCACACTCTGACACCGCTCTGGGCGTGAATGCGGGGCGGTGTGACAAACGGAACCGTCCCCAATGTCACGCAATGTCACGCCGGCCAGGGGGCGAGAGCCGACTGCGGAGAGGAGACTCTGAATGCCTGAAACCATGACTCCCGAGGCGTTCTTGGCGGCTTGCCAGGTCGAGCCGGCCGTATTCGAGTTGCGCCCGGACTACCGTGCCCTGCTGCTCGTCATCGACGGCCTCGCTCCGGGCGTGACCGGCGAGGGCAACAGCACGGTCGACGGGCTCGTGTCGGCGGCCGAGGCCCACGCCCACGACCTGCTGGCCGTCACGTCCGTGGACGAGCTGCCCCATGTCGCGTCGTGGCGGGAGGCGTACCGGGCGTTCGGGGCGAAGCCGCAGCGCACCCGCAACAGCCTCGAAGCCCTCACCCGCCGCGCCGAGACCGGCCTGCCGCGGGTGAACGCGCTGACCGACGCCTACAACGCAATCTCGGTGTTGCGCCAGATTCCCCTCGGCGGGGAGGACTACGAACGCTACGACGGTCCGGCGCGTCTGATTCGCGCCACGGGCATGGAGCCGTTCGACACGACCGCGCACGGCGAGGTGGCAGTCGAGTACCCCGAACCCGGCGAGGTCGTCTGGTGCGACGGGACCGGGGTGACGTGTCGGCGGTGGAACTGGCGGCAGTGCCGGCGCACCGGCCTGACCGATCAAACCCGGACCGCGTTCTTCGTGTTCGACGCGCTCGCCCCCGTCACCGATGACGAGTTGCACGCCGCCGGTGACGCCCTCGCCAGCGTGCTGACGAGCTTGGGGGAGAACGTACAGGTGTCCAGACGGCTGGTGACAGCGTGACCCAGCGGCGAACGCGTGACGAGTTGCACACCGCGTGACGTTCACTGGGCTCAACTGTGCCCCCGCGGTGTGACAAACGGAACCGTCCCCAATGTCACATGCGCGCGATCGGAACTGGCCTGACCGACGACACCCGGAGCCCGTGCCCTTCCTACGGGGGCCCAACTGAAAACCACACCACCTGACCGCGCGGCGGCGCCGTCACTACGACAGCAGTTCCACGTCCTTGAGCTGGCTGGCCATCTTGCGGTCGAATATCGCCACGGGGGTTCGACCGGTGCGGCGGGCGCGTTCGACGGTCAGGATGTCGACCAGCGACAGCTTCGGCTTCGCAATGTAGACCGGCAAGACTTCGCTCCACAGTGGCCGGTCGAGGAGGAACCCGGCCTGGCCCATGACCGTCTGCAACGACGCGGCAGTAGTTGGCCGGGACAGCAGGTAGTGGTGTTCCAGCGCGTAGACCACTTCGACCAAGACGATGTCGTCCAGATGGAACTTGGTTCCAGTGGCCAGTGCCGCGTCTACTGCGGCAGCCTGGTCCGGCACGTCGCCCATGAGCCAGCGGAGCACGCCGTTCGTGTCAAGACTCGGCATCGCCGGCCTCGCGCACCCGAGCCGCCCACCCGTCTCCGGATGAGTATGCCTTGCCCCAGGTTCCCCGCTCACGGGCTTCGCGCTCGAGCGCCTGCCGCAGATGCGCGACTGGGGCCGGCGCCTCAATGACGGCCCGCCGTTCCTCCAGACGCACCTCGATCCGCTGGCCTGCCTCAATCCCCAGCGCCCGGCGAACCGGCGCCGGCAGGGTGATCTGACCTTTGCCGGTCACCGTTGCATACATCGTGCCCACAGCAAGGAGTCTAACCGGCGCAAGGCGATGCGCGCGACGCCATTCGCTGGGCAAAACGCATTACCTGGCGGCGATCCAATTCCAGCCTTCCACCACCCAACACGATCTCGAAGTTCTCCGGATCGTGTGACATTGGGGACGGTTCCTTCTGTCACACTCTGACACCGCGTGACGTTCGCTGGGCTCGACTGCGCCCCCGCGGTGTGACAAACGGAACCGTCCCCAATGTCACACCCGCCCTCCGTCCGTCGGTCGCGGCTCAGCCCAGCAGGAGCCACAGGCCGGCCAGGACGGCCGTCACGACGGGGAACATCAGCGCGAACGCCCAAGCGGTGCGGCGGTTGGACCGGGCGGCGCGAGCGGCTGCCACCGACCCGTCCGGGTCGTCCGGGGAGGGCAGCGGCGGCGTGACCGGGTCGGCGTTCCCGGCCATCAGGCGGTAGTTGACGGGGATCATGGCGACGAGCAGGACGACGCCGGCCAACAGCGCCGGCCACGCCGGGAGCGTGAACGCCGTCCCGCGCCACAGCACGACGGGGACGACTAGCAGGGCCACGGCCGCGACGTAGACGGCGACCGCCGCGCCCCGGCGGCGCACCAGCGATGCGACCAACGCCCTGCTGGCGGCGGCCAGCGTGACGAGGATGAGGCAGTAGAGGCCGAGCGTGACGAGGAGGCCCGTCCGAACGGGGAAGACCTCATCCGACAGCCCCTGAACCGACTCCACGACCAGGTCCAGGCCGAGGAGCGACGGCACGACGAGCAGGTTGCGCAGGAGTTGGCCCTTGGTGCCGATGGGGTCGGCCTTGAGGCGGAGGCTGCGCGCGTAGGCGACGGGTTCGCCGAACGCCTCTTCGGCGGTTTCGCCGGACTCGGCCACGTGGGCCTCGACCTCGGCCAGGGCGGCGCCGATGCGGTCGCCGGGGACCTCCTGGAGGCGCAGGGTGACGAGGAACCACTCGGCCCAGTGGGGGTCGACGTGGGGCGCGAGTTCGCGTTCGAGGCTGTACTTCTCGGTCATGAGAGTGCCCTTTCGGGGTGGGGGGTGGTTGGGGTGGTCAGGGCGGCCGGAGTCGACGGGGCGACCGGGGTGACGGGGCTCAGCAGGGAACCGACGGCCGCCGTGAACGCCTGCCATTGGGGAAGCTGCTCGTCCAGGGCGGCGCGGCCGGCGGAGGTGAGGGAGTAGAACTTGCGGCCGGGGCCGCCGTCGCCGGCGCGCCACTCGGTCGTCACCCAGCCGGCCTCCTCGAACCGGCCGAGGAGGGGGTAGAGGGTCCCGCCCTTGGGAGTGCCGAGCCCGGCGTCGCCCAGGGCGGACGCGATGGCGTAGCCGTAGGTCGGCCCGGCGCTCATGATCTTCAGGACGCAGAGTTCCGTCACGCCTCGGAGCCATTCGCTCGGCCATGCGGTGTCTGACTTCATATCTAGATAGATACTCTATCTAGATAGCGCTTGTCAAGTCTGTTGGAGAGATCTGTATCGGTCACGCGTGTGTGACATTGGGGACGGTTCCTTTTGTCACACTTTGACGCCGCGTGACGTCGGGTGGGCTCGGATGCGCCGCAACAGCGTGACAGAGGAACCGTCCCCAATGTCACACGTCCTAACCGGCGGCTGTACGCAGGAAGGCGACCACGGTGGCCAGGTTGGGGGCCAGGGAGAGGTTGTTGTCGAGGGGGGTGCTCAGGGGCGCCAGGCTGGGCCAGCCGCTGGTCGCGAAGGCGACGCCGGCGTCGGTGTCCAGGAAGACGTAGCGCACCGGGTCGGGTAGGTAGTAGCCGGCCACATCGGAGTAGTAGAAGACCTCCGACCCGTCGAGTGCGGCGGCCCAGCCCTCGGCCGCCGGGTGGGCCACAAAGACGGCGGCCGCACCAACCGCTAGTTGACCGCTGACCTGGCAAATCGAGCAGGTCAGGCCGACCGCCGGGGAGACCAGGATGGTCACGTCGTCGCCCGGACTCAATTCGCCGCTGACAGCTTCGCTGACAACTTCGCTGACACGGACGGTCAGCAGGCTCATCGCGGTGTCGTAGTCGGAAAACGTGACCTTGATGCCCTGGATGCCGACGACCGTGCCTGCGAAGATGTCCGCGCCGTCCAGCAGTTCCGCCTCGGTCATCGGGACCAGGTCGGCGGCCAAGCTGCCGGATGGCGGGTCGGTGTAGGCGACGCGGACGCCGTGCGAGTCGGTCAAGGACACCGCGCGGCCCCAGTCGGCCCACCGGGGGATGACCAGGGCGGCGGCCAACAGGACGGCGCCGACCGGGGCCAGCGCCCAGAGCCAGCGCCGACGGGTACGGCGACGAGTCGGGCGGGCGTGCTCAGCCGGGTGAATGGGCTGAGCTGGACTGGCGGCGGTCACGCTGTCGGTCGCCGCCACGATCGCGCCCCACAGCCGGTCCCTGGTTGTCAGGTCGGGCGTGACCTCGTCCCAGGCCGCCATGATTTGGCTATTCCTCATCGAACTCGTCTCCTAAGGCCCGACGCAGCCGGGCGCGCGCATCGGCCAGCCGATTGCGGACAGTTGAGGGCCTCAATCGCAGCCGCTCGGCGATCTCGGCCGTGCTGTAGCCGGCGTAGTAATAGAGGTAGACGACCGCCTTGTAGTGGTCGGGTAGCGCCAGGACGGCGGCCAGGGTTGGGTTGAGCGCGACCGACAGGCTGGGCGGCGACCCAGGCAACTCGCCTGCCGCGCTGACCGCACCCAGACCTACCTGATCCTCTGCCAGCGTCGTTTCACGCCGCCGCGAGGTCCGCTTGGCCATGTCCTTGCAGATGTTGCCGGCGGTCCGGATCAACCAGCCCTCGGCGTGCGCCTCCGACTCGAACTGAGGCCCCGAGCGGATCAGCCGGACGAAGGTCTCCTGGACGGCGTCTTCGGTGTCCGGCCGGTGCTTCAGCCAGGCGTAGCAGAGGCGGTAGACCGCGCCGACGTGGCGCCGATAGAGCTCGGCGGCAGCGCTCTCGGTCACGGTCTCCATACTTCAGTAAACGACGACAACCCGCGAAATGTCGCCGGCCTGTGTGTGACATTGGGGACGGTTCCTTTGTCACACTCTGGCGGGGTGTTCTGGCGGGGCGCCACGGTGTCAGGCCCCGTGGAATCGCTCGTTCCTCGCTCCGTAGCCACGGCGCCCGACCCCATGGCTAGGTGTGACACAGGAACCGTCCCCAATGTCACACGGGCGTGACGGCGTGACATGTGACGGCGTGACATGGGGGACGGTTCTTTCTGTCACACTTGCTGGTGGAATTGAGTTGGTCCTCAACGAACGGAGGGGCCTCCCATGTCACGAAGCCAGCGGATTCACGGCGAGGTCGGCGTGCATCACGCGTTCCTGCGCGGCATCAACCGGCAGAACATTTTCGAGGATGACGCCGATCGGCGGCGGTTCCTCGACTGCGCCGTGGCGGCGGCGGACCTGAGCGGCGTCCGCGTGCTGGCGTACTGCCTGATGTCGAACCACGTCCACCTGGTGGTTGAGGTCACGCGGGAGCCGGTCGGCCAGTTCTTCCGCCGGTTGGGCGCGCGGTACGTGTGGTGGTTCAACCACAAGTACGACCGGGTCGGCCACCTGTGGCAAGACCGGTTCAAGAGCCGGCCGGTGGTGGAGACCGAGGATCTCATCAACGTGATCCGCTACGTCCACGGCAATCCGGTCGAGGCCGGCCTGTGCGCGACCCCGGCCGAGTACGAGTGGAGCAGCGCGGCGGGCCCCGACCGCGTCGTGGACGCGCGGCGCGTCAAGGAGTTGACCGGCGTGGCCGACTGGGCCGAGTTGCGGGGAGAGGTCGACGAGGCCGCCGCCCGCCCCCCGTCGGCCGTGCAGGGCCGTCGGCCCTCTGACGAGCAGGCCTGGAGCGTCCTGGCGGCTGTCAGCGGCGCCGGCCAGGCGACGGCTTTCCAGGCTCTCGGCCGGCCGCTGCAGCAGGCGGCGCTGGCGGAGGCGTTCCAGCGTGGCGCGTCCGTGCGCCAGTTGGCGCGGCTGACCGGCCTGAACCGCGGCGTGGTCTGGCGCAGCGTCACGCCCGAGTCGGCCGACTCGGCCCCAGCGTGACAAAGGAACCGTCCCCAATGTCACACCGCGTGACGCCCGTGTGTGACATTGGGGACGGTTCCTTTGTCACGCCTAGCTGGCGATCAGGTACAGCGCCGAGATCGCCACGAAGATCATGATCAGCGCGGTGAAAGTCTTCTGGTCGAGGCGCTGGACGACGCGGCGGCCGATGGCCGTGCCGAGGAGCACGGCGGGGGCGAGCGGGAGGGCGATGAGGGCCGTGTCGGGCCGGACGAGGCCGAGGCCGATGGAGATCGGCAGCTTCGTCACGTTGACCGCGGCGAAGAACCAGGCCGACGTGCCGAGGAAGCGGAGTTTGTCGAACCGGGCCGCCAGCAGGTAGAGGCTCATGGCCGGGCCACCGGCGTTCGCCACCATCGTCGTGAAGCCGGCCAGGCCGCCGTAGCCCGCGGCCACGGCCGGGCGCTGGACGCCGAGCTTGTCCGGCCGCAGCCCGAGGAGCAGCAGGGCGAGGATGATGGCGCCGATGGTCTTCTTGAGGACCGAGTCCGACGTCACGTGGAGAAAGACGGCGCCGAGGCCGAGGCCGACGGCGACGGGCAGGATGAGCCGGCCGATGACAGGCCAGTCGGCGGATTTCCGGTAGGTCACGGTGGCGACGGCATCGCCGACCAAGAGCAGCAGGAGCGCGACGCCGGTCGAGTCCTTGGCCGGCAGGACCTGGGCCAGGGCGACGACGCCGAGGAGCGCGACGTTGCCGATCGCCGTCTTGGAGAAGCCCATGACCACGGCGGCCACCGCCATGACCGCCCACGCCACCGCCCCGAGTCCCACGTGCCCACAGTAGCGCGCCGGCGTGACCCACCGGCCCGGCGTTCAGCGTGACGAAGGAACCGTCCCCAATGTCACGGTGGGCCGGCCCCGGTGTCAGGCCCGCTGGCTGTCGCTCGGTCCTCGCTCCGTAGCCAGCGTGCCCGACCCCATGGCCGGCGTGCCCGACCCCGTAGCCAGCGTGCCCGACCCCATGGCCTGAGTGCCCGGCCTCGCGCCGGTAGACCTGGCGTCGCAGTGTGTCTACGATGACCCCCAGCCTCCGCGACAGGAAAGGGTCGCTGTGGCTGTGGTGGTTGGCGAGGCCAAGCCTCGCACGTTCTTCGGGCATCCCCTCGGGCTGCTCAACCTGTTCTCGACCGAGCTGTGCGAGCGGTTCTCGTTCTACGGCATGAAGGCGATCCTCGTCTTCTACCTGTACGACTCGGTCGCGGCCGGCGGGTTGGGCCTGACGGAGACCGACGCCATGGTCCTCATGAGCCTGTTCGGGTCGCTCGTCTACCTGACGTCGATCGTGGGGGGCTGGCTGGCCGACCGCCTGCTGGGGCCGTACCGGGCCGTCCTGATCGGCGGCGTCACGATCGCCGCGGGCCACGTCGTCCTCGGCCTGCCCCTCGGCCTGTCGGGCACGCTCGTGGCGCTCGACCTGATCGTCATCGGGACGGGGCTGCTGAAGCCGAACGTGTCGGTCATGGTCGGCCAGCTCTACGCCGCCGGCGACCCGCGCCGCCAGGCCGGCTTCTCGCTCCTCTACCTGTCGATCAACATCGGCAGCTTCTTCTCGCCGATCATCGTCGGCTGGGTCTCGGACCGGTCGGGCTACCACGCCGGCTTCCTCGTCCCGGCCCTCCTCATGGGGGTCGGCCTGGCCATTTACGTCGGCCTCAGCCGGCAGACGCTCAAGGGCGTCGGCCGGGCCGTGGCCCAGCCCCTGGACCCGGCGGAGAGGCGGCGCTGGGTGGCGATCGGCGGGGTCGGGCTCGTCGCCGTGGTCTCGCTCCTCGTGTCGGCCACCCGCCACGGCGAGGAGGGCCTGCAGGTCGTGGCGAACGCGATGCCGGCCGTCTGCGTGGCCATCGCCGCGGCGCTGTTCGCCTACTTCCTGCGTGACGTCCGGCTGGAGTCCGACGAGCGCTCGCGGATCGCCGCGTACGCGCCGCTGTTCGTGGCCGGGACCTGCTTCTTCGCCATCTCCGAGCAACAGGGCTCCACGATGGCGCTCCTGATCGACCAGAGCGTCACGTCGGCCGTCGGCGGCTTCACGATCCCGGCCTCGTGGTACCAGTCGATCAACCCGCTCGTCATCATCGTGTTGAGCCCGCTGTTGGCGGGGCTGTGGACCCGGTTGGGCCACCGCCAGCCGTCGCCCGTGGCCAAGATCGGCGCCGGGCTGATCGTGGCCTGCCTCGGCTTCGTCGTCCTGTCCCTGCCCTACCTGGCCGGCCAGGAGAAGGTTTCCGCCTGGTGGATCGTCGCGGCGATGGTCCTCATGACCTTGGGGGAGCTGTTGCTGGCGCCGACCGGGCTGGCCGTGACGAGCCAACTGTCGCCCACCGTCCACCTGTCGAAGATGATGGCCCTGTGGTTCATCGCCGACGCGCTCGGCCAGGGCATCAACGCCATCACGGTCCACGCCTTCGACCCCACCCAGCCGCACAACTTCTTCCTGGCCTACGGCGCCGTGGCGCTGCTGGCCGGCCTGGCGCTGCTGGCGACGCGCCGCCGCCTCGTGACCATGGGCCGGGGTGCCCTCTAGAGCCACCCCCTGGGAAGTGTGACATTGGGGACGGTTCCGTTTGTCACACTTTCGGTGGGGTGTGACAAGAGGAACCGTCCCCAATGTCACGGTGTCACGGTGGGTCCGAGCGTGACGGTGGGGCGGGCTATTCGGAGACCAGGGTGTAGGCGCTGACTCGGCGGATGCGGCGGGCCACGAGGCAGGCGATGGCCGTGGCGGCGGCCACCAGGAGGACGGCGACGCCGGCCGTGAACAGGGCGGACGCGGTCATGGCCGCGGACGGCAGGCCCATGCTGGCGAACAGGGCGTCCATCAGGGCGGGGAAGGCCAGGTAGCCCAGGGCGGCACCCGCGGCCACGCCCAGGGCCACGGCCGGGAGCAGCGTCAGCGTCACCTGGCGCATGAGCTGGGCGCCCGTGAAGCCGACGGCCTTCTGGATGCCGTAAGCCCGCTGGCGGCGCCGGATGGTGGTCGAGAGGACCATGTAGAGGACGAGGCCGATGACGGTGACCGTGATGGCGAGGATGGCCACGGCGACGGCGCCGAAGATGTCGCCGTACATGCCGAGGGTGGCCTGCCACGCGCGCCGCGTGTCCGTGACCGTGACCGCGTCGCCGTACTCGGCCGTGACGGCGTCGGCGAACGACGTGACGTCGGCGGAGTCGTCCAGGTAGACGTCGATCAGCGTCCAGTGGTAGCCGGGGAACAGTTGGCCGAGGCCGTCGAGCGTCAGCGCCACGTGGTAGCCGGAGCCGTCGCCGTAGACCTGGGTCAGCCCCGTCACGAGGTACTCGGCGGCGGCGCCACCGGCCGCCAGCGTGACCGTGTCGCCGATGCCGAGGCCGGCGGTCCGGGCGGTGACGACGCCGATGGCGACCTCGTTGGCGTGGACCGGGTAGCGGCCGTCGTAGAGGGCCGAGCCCTCGAGCTGGGCGTAGTCGGCGGTCGCCGTGGCCAGGGCCCAGTCGCCGTCGAGCGTCATGGCCAGGCCGCCGACGTAGGGGAAGGCCTTGCGCACGCCGGGCCGGGTCTGGAGGTCCGCCAACACGGCGTCGGCGGCCTCGGGTGTGGCCGTGACCTGCGCGTCGGTCAGCTCGCCGGCGATCAGCCCGACGAAGCGGTCGGTGTCGACGGCCGTCACGTGGTAGGTCGAGACCAGGGCGACGGACGTGAAGGCGACCACGGCCGTGATGGCGGCGACCATGGCGGCCTGGCCCGTGGTCTGGAGGGTCTGCTTGGCGGCGAGGAGCCAGGCGAGGGGGCCGCGCGAGCGGTCCAGGGGGAACCAGTTGCGGCGGAAGGAGTGGGCGGAGAGGCCGGAGCGCAGGGCCGCCAACGGGCTGAGGCGGCGGACGCGGCGGGCGGCGGCGGCCGTCACGAGGAGGATGGCGCCGGTCAGGACGACGACGGTCGGGAGGGCCGTGGCGGCGTCGAAACCGGGCCGCCAGTCGATGCTGGACTGGCGCTTGAGGACGGCGGCCACGGCGGGCACGGCGGCATAGGACAGGGCCACGCCGAGGGCGGCGCCCGCGAAGGCCGTGCCGACGTACTGGAGGATGAGGGCGCCGGCCACCTGGCCGGACGTGTAGCCGACCGCCTTGAGCGCGCCGATGTCCTTGGTCGAGTCCTCGATGGCCGTGCGCACGCGGAAGCGGACCACGAACAGGGCGAGGATGACGAGGAGGGCGGCGAACGTGACCATGATGAGCGCCACGATCGTGGCCATGAAGGTCCGGCCGCCGACGGCCGCGTCCAGGCTGGTGGAGTAGGCCACGATGTCGCCGGTGTTGAGCGGATTGTCGACCCAGTTGGCCTTGACGTAGTCGAGGTAGAGCCGGTTGGCGTCGACGCCGTCGGCCACCTGGAGGTTGAGCAGCGTCCACTGATCTGCGGGCAGCTCGGCCTGCAGGTCGGCGAAGGCCGCCGCAGTCAGGTAGAGGTGGTACCACTGGCTGGTGGGGGACACGAAGTAGACGGCGTTGTAGAAGCCGGCGATGGTGTAGCCGAGGACCGGGCCGTCGGCGGCGCGCACGGTCAGCCGGTCGCCGATCCGGTAGCCGCCCAGGTCGGCCAGCAGGTGGGGGGCGTAGACGCTGGTGTCGGTCAGGGGCTCGGCCCCGTCGAGCAGCGTCAGGACGTCCATCGTGGCGTCGGTCGTGACGGACGAGTACATCGCGGTCGCGGTCACGTCGGCGCCGTTGAAGGCGACCTCCCCCGAGAGGAGGACGACCGGCTCGGTCTCGACGGTCGCGGCGCCGAGCGCGCGGGCGCTGGCGGCGTGGCTGGCGTCGTACAGCGTGTCGGGCTCGGCGAAGCTGAGGTCGGGGGCGTTCTGGGCGGCGGCCTGGCGGTCGAACTCGGTGGCGTAGCGGAGGATGAGGAGGAGGCCGAGGCTGGCGACGAGGCCGGCGATCAGCATCATGGCGAGGAGGCTGGCGGTCTGGCCCTGATGCCGGCGGACATTGGCCCAGGCGATCTTGGCGAGGCGGGTCATCGTCACCACCCCATCTCGATGAGGTAGGAACGGAGGGTGTCGTTGCGGGCTTGGTCGGCGTCCGACTCGTAGGGGGCCAGGGCGAGGTCGCCCGTGATTTGGCCGTCGCGCAGGAACAGGACGCGGTTGCCGCGGCGGGCCGACTTGAGGTCGTGGGTCACCATGACGATCGACTGGCCGGTCCGGTTGACCTCGGTCAACACGTCGAGGACGGCCGTGCCGGAACTCTGGTCGAGGGCGCCGGTCGGCTCGTCGGCGAACAGGACCACGGGGTCGTTGATCAGCGCGCGGACGATGCCGGCGCGCTGGGCCTCGCCGCCGGAGACCTGGGCGGGGAACTTGAGGCGGGTGTCGGGGCCGATCTTGACGCGGTCGAACAGCCCGTTGGCCTTGGCGGCGATGGCCTTGCGGTCGGTCGTCAGCAGCCGGCCGGCGGCCAGCGCGTTGTCCAGCAGCGACATGTTGTCGAGCAGGTAGATCTGCTGGAAGACGAAGCCGGCGTGGCGGCGGCGGAAGCGGGCCAGGTCGGACTCGGACCGGCCGGTGATCGACTGGCCGGCCAACCTGACGTCGCCGAGGGAGGGCTGGTCCATGCCCGACAGGGCGTAGGAGGGTGGACTTGCCGGCGCCGGAGGCGCCCATGATGACGGTGAAGTCACCTTGGTAAAGCTCCAGGTCGATGTTCCGGAGCACATGCTGCTGACGCCCCTCGGTCGAGAAGGTCTTCGTCAACTTGGTGGCGGCGATGATGGTTGCGGTCATGGCTCAAGCCTCGTCAGATTCCCTGAACAGGTCTCGACCGGTCGCCTACAAGATCCTTAAATGTTCCTTAAGTGTGACATTGGGTGTGACATTGGGGACGGTTCCTTTTGTCACACTCGGTGTGACAAAAGGAACCGTCCCCAATGTCACACACGTCACGCCAGGGGCAGGGTCAGCGTGACGGCGAAACCTGGGTGGTTGTCGGCCACCTCCAAGGCCCCGCCCATCGCCGTCATGAAGTGGGCCGCCAGGTACAGGCCCAGGCCCGCGCCGGGGAGGCCCGCGGCGGCCTGGCCGCGGTAGAACTTCTGGGCCACGAGCGGTAGTTCGGCGGGCGGGACGCCGGGGCCCGTGTCGGCGATGGTCAGCGTGAGCCCGTCACGGTCGACCGCCGCCGTCACCGTGATCGGCGTGCCGGCGTACTTGTAGGAGTTGGAGAACACGTTGTCGATGACCTGCGCCAGGCGCAGGGGGTCGGCCCGGACCAGGCAGCCGGGCAGCGTGACCGGCCCGGCCAGCCCCCGCACGTCGGCCGCCGCGACGAAGCCCGCGATGTCGGTCGAGGCGATCTCGGCCGGCGTGACGGCGAGCTGGTCGAGCTCCTCGAGCGTGGCGTGGAACAGGTTCGTCACGAGCGCGTCGATCTGGTCCGCCTTCGTCACGACCGTCGCCAGCCGGGCCTGGGCGTCCGGGTCGGCGGTCTTCACGGCCATGACCTCGGCCACGGCCTTGATCGAGGCGACCGGCGTCTTGATGTCGTGGCTGAGCGACGCCACCAGTTCCTTCTTCGACAGCTCGGCCGCCCGCTCGCGCTCCCGGGCCGCCGCCAGCTCGGTCCGCATGAGGTCGAAGGACTCCGTGAAGGCGCCGAACGTGTGGCCGCGGTCCATCGCCAGGGGCGCGTCGAGGTCGCCCAGCGCGACCCGGCGGGCGAAGCCCTGGAGGTCGCGGAAGGGTTTGAGGACGCGGGCCTCAACGCGCCAGAGGACGAGCGCCGTGGCGGCCACCCCGGCGGCCAGGAGGACGACGAGGAGCACGCGGAGGCGGGCCGAGTAGGCGGCCTGGGCGGCGGCCAGGTCGTTGGGGAAGACGACGTAGCCGACCAGGGTCTCGCCCTGGAGGAGCGGCACGACCGTGTCCCGCTGGCGGTAGGCCTGCGTCACGTTCGCCGCCAGTCCGTCCGCCGTCGCGGCCAGCGCGTGGCCGGCGGCGTCGAGGACCGCGTAGTCGACTCCGCCGGGCTGGGGCAGCGGGGCGGTCAGCGAGCCCGGGTAGCCCGCGGTCAGCGTCTGGACGACGTCGTTGACCGTGACGATGTCGACGGCCCGCTGCTCCGGCGGCGGCCAGAGCCAGACCGCGGCGACGCCGGCGGCCAGGATCAGCGCCAGCGTGACGAGGAGGCCGCGGACCCTCACGGCGCCTCGAACAGGTAGCCCGTGCCCCACTGCGTCCGGATCCACGCGGCGTCGGGCCCCAGCTTCTCGCGCAGGCGGCGGATGTGGACGTTGAGGGTGCCGTCGCCCGTGATGGCGTGGCCCCAGACGTTCGTGAACAATTCAAGTTTGGGGATGACGCGGCCCTGGTGGGTGGCGAGGTAGGCCAGGAGCTTGTACTCGAGGGCGGTCAGCCCGACCTCGCCGGCCGGGCCGAACAGGCGTTCTTGTCCGAGGCGGAGGGTGTGGCCGCCGAACGCGACGTCACGGTCGGGGCCCGGCGCCGCGCGTGACCCGTAGCGCTTGAGGACGGCCTGGACCTTGGCCAGCAGGACGGAGAGCGAGTAGGGCTTCTGGATGTAGTCGTCGCCGCCGGCGCCGAGGGCCAGGAGGACGTCGTCGTCCGAGCCTCGGGCCGAGATGAACAGGATCGGCACGTCCGTCGTCCGGCGCAGTTGCTGGCAGACGGCGAAACCCGTCGCCCCGCCCAGGTTGACGTCGAGCAGGATCAGGCGGACCACGTGACCTTCGAGGAACTCGAAGCAGGCCTCGCCGGAAGAGACCCAGGCCGTGGGCACGCCGAACAGGCTGAAGTACTCGCGCGTCGACTCCGATAACGCGGCCTCGTCATCGACGATGAGGACGTCATACCGGTCGCTGGGAGGCATACCAGAAGAACACGGCGGTGACGGCCTTTACCCCACGCGCTTGGCCAGCCGCAGGCCCTCGGGGTCGCCGGATTGGGCCTCGCCGTAGACCAGCTCGTAGGTCGCGTCCGGGTAGGTGCTCTGCGCCCAGTCCACGGGGTTGCCGGGGTCGCCGCTCCAGCCGCTCGTCGGGTCGAACACGAGGTAGTCCAGTGGCTCGGCCGGCAGGTCCGCGACCCAGAACACGCGGCAGCGACTCGGCAGGTACACGATCAGCCCGACGTCCGTCCCGATCGTGCAATCGTCGTCGATCAGGTCCATGACCGCCGCGACCTGGTCCGCGCGCCCCGGCGGGTCGTACGTCTCCGGCTTGACCAGGTCGCGGAACGGGAACTGCGACGCCGCCACCAGCGCGAAGGCCAACGCCAGCGACGGCACGGCGGCCGCGTAACGCCGCACCGCGCGTGACTCCGACGTCTTCAGGCGCCGCAGCGCGTCGATGCCCGCGCCGAACACGATCGGCATGAGCACGAGCGAGTAGTGCCAGCCCGAGCCCCAGAAACCGTAGTTGGGCGAGATGAACCGCCACACCAGCGTCGGCACGGCGATCAGCCCGTACGGCGACACACACGCCGCCCCGACGGTCAGCGCCACGACCAGCACGAGCGTGTTGACCTTCTGGTACGGCTGGAAGAAGTTGAGGGCCAGCTCGGGCAGGTTGCCGAGCGCCGCGGCGATGCCGCCCTCGCCCGTCATCGAGCCGCCGTCGCCCTCCAGCCGGCCCCAATAGTCCCAGTGGTGGCCGGGGTTGAACGCGGGGATGATGATGAGGAGGACCACGACCAAGGTCACGCTGCCCGCGATGACGAGGTTCCGCCCGGTCCGCAGTTCCCGCCGGGCGTCCGCGCCGGAATAGTCCCCGACCCGGCCGGGCGCGCCGAGGCGGCGCCGCTCCCGCCGCCAGCCCTCGACCCACATGACGAGCCCGATGACGGCCACGGTCAGCCCGAGGTCCTCCTTGACGCCGAGCAGCAGCGCGCTCCAGACGGCCGCCGCCCGCCAGCGCGCGTCGAGCAGCGCGGCCAGCGCGAACGCCAGCAGCGGCACGGCCAGGCAGTACTCGTGGAACTGCACGTCGACCCCGGACTGGAGCCCCCACGACAGGCCGTACGCCAGGCCGATGGCCGCGCCGGGCACCGGGCCGAGGTGGCGGCGCGCGGCCAGGGTCAGCGGCAGGATGGACAGCCCGAGGGCGACGCACTGCGCCACGAGCAGCGTCACGCCGGACGGCCAGATGGCGTAGAACGGCGCGATGACGGCGAGGAGGGGCGAGAAGTGGTCGCCCAGTTGGACGAAGCCCTCGCCCTTGATGTCGACGACGGGCAGGGAGAGGTGGGCGTAGCCCTTGATGGCCTCCTCGAAGATCGCGTTGTCCCACGACGGCGTCGACATGCGGTGCCAGCGCGCCAGGGAGAGCGTCAGGTACAAGCTCGTACAGAGGGCCGCGATCGCCCACGCCGGCCACCACAGCCACCCAGTCCCCTGGAGTCGGTCACGCATTCGCCGCAAGGTGTCCAGCACGGGCCCATTCTGTCATCGACCGCGCGCCCGCGCGTCACACGGGGAAGGTCAGGCTGGCCACCAACGCCCGGATCAGGTCCAGGATCTGCGCCAGCATCGCCTGGATGGTCTGCACGAACGCCGGCAGGTCGACGACCCCGATGTCCTGCGGCGTCCCGGGGCAGTCGCCCTCGGCCCAGAACTTGAGCTTCGGCGGGTCCGGCGCCTCGTAGGTCACGCCGCCGACCGTGCTGTGGTCCGTCCACGCCCGCGTCGCCGTGATCGGCGCGCCGTCCAGGGTGGCGTGGACGACCCACGTCCCGCCCGTGGCCTGGGTTGTCGTGACGGCGACCGAGCAGCGGCCGTCGGGCCCCGTGACGCAGCTCGGCGGGCTGAACGTGACGAGGGAGTTCGAGCTGAACAGAACCTCCTCGTCCGGGATCGGGCCGGTCACGCGGTCGAGGGCCGCGACGGTCAGCGTGTAGGTCTCGCCCGGGCAGACAGGCAGCTTGCCGTCGGCGGGCTGCGCCTCCAGCCACACGTCCACGCTCGGCGACGCCTCCGTCTGCGGCGGCGCCGCCAGCGCCAGCCCGAGGAGGGCCAGGGTCACGAGGACCCGCGCCGATGTCCGGCCCGTGGCCGTCCGCGGATAGGCAGAGTCCAGGGAAGTTGTTGTCATGAAACACCCCATGTTGTTGTCTGATGTTCGTTTGAACTTGTCAGTCGCCCGCGACTTCCCCTATCGACCGGAGGTCCCGGCCGCGCGGACAGGCAGGAGCATACGTCGCGATTGTGAGGAAGCACGCACATTTTGGTGAAAATTCAGACAAGAACAGGCCATAGGGTCGGAAGGCCATGGGGTCGGGCACCGTGGCTACGGAGCGAGGAACGAGCGACAGCCACGGGGCCTGACACCGTGGCCGTAGCCAGAGTGTGACAAGAGGAACCGTCCCCAATGTCACACAATGTCACACGGGGCCTGACACCGTGGCCGTAGCCAGAGTGTGACAAAAGGAACCGTCCCCAATGTCACGCCGTGTGTTGGCTCTGTGGTGATCTGGCGAACCTTTGGTGAGACAACCCCTTTTCGGCCCCAAAAGGCTGGGCCGGGCTTGGTGGGACTTGCTAGTGTCTGGGGTCACAAGTGTGGGGTGAGTCACACGGAGCGATAAGGGGTGTCCTGATGCGTGGTCAACGGTTGGTCGCGGTCGCCACGGCGGTGGCGCTGGTTGGCGCGATGGTGTGGGCGGTGAGCGCGCCCGAGCCATCCGAGGCGGCCAACACGGTCCCCTTCCAGCCCCGCTTCGCCGTCAACGCCAACGGCGCGATCGTGACGCTGGGCAACAACCTGACGAGCTGCAACGACGCCATCTCGAACCCGACGAACTGCCTCAACGCCCGCGCCGGCGCCCAGTACGACAACAACAACTTCAACATTGTCTACCGCGACGCCGACCAGGACTCCTCGACCTTCGACTCCTCCTCCTCAACCCTCAACCTCCCCGCCGGCTCCAGCGTCCTCTGGGCCGGCCTGTACTGGGGCGCCCGCCTGACGACGGGGCAGTACACGACCGGCGCCTGGCGGGAGATGAGCCTGAAACTCCCGGGCAGTGACTCCTACCTGGACATCGAGGCCGACGCCATCTTCGGCCCCAACACGTCCTCCGCCCTCGCCTACCAGGGCTTCGCCGACGTCACGACGCTGGTCCAGCAGGCCGGTAACGGCGCCTACTGGGGGGCGAACGTGACGGCCGCGACCGGCGAGATCGACATGTACGCCGGCTGGTCGCTGACCGTCGTCTACACGGCCCCCGGCTTGCCGCTGCGCAACCTGACCGTCTTCGACGGCTTCAACATGATCAAGAAGGGCGCCCCGCAGACGGTCCAGGTGTCGGGCTTCCTGGCCCCCCTGTCCGGGACCGTCGACGCCCAGTTGAGCGTCGTCGCCTACGAGGGCGACCTGACGCTGACCGGCGATTACGTCAAGCTCAACAACGCCCAGTTGGCGACGACGTCCTCGCCCGGCTCGAACTTCTTCGACTCCGTCAATACCTTCAACGGCAACTCTGTCCCCGCCTGCCCCGCGTCCGGCGACTGGGCCGACGCCCCGTATTCCTGCCGCTACCCGGCCGACCAGAACATGCTCGGCTACGACCTGAAGAACTTCGGCGCGTCCGGCGTCATCCCCAACGGGGCGACCTCCGCCAGCTTCACCTTCTCCTCCGAGGGCGACGTCTACTACCCGGGCGTCCTCGGCCTGGCCATCAACCTCTACGCCCCCGACTTTTCGAGTTCGACGAAGTCCGTCGTCAACCTGACCGGCACCGGCACGGCCAACCCCGGCGACAAGCTCCAGTACACGCTGATGTACGCCAACACGGGCCAGGACCCGGCCGTCAACTCCCAGTCCTGCGACACTCTCCCGGCCGGCGTCACATACGTCCCGGGCTCCCTGACCTTGGTCGCCACCCCCGATCCGAACGTCACGACCCCCGTGACCTTGCCGGACGACGGCTCCGGCCTGGCGTCGTTCGACGGCCGGACCATCTGCGTCAACCTGGGCCGCGGCGCGACCCCGTCCCAGGGCGGCACGATCAACGTCGGCGATGCGACGTACTACCAGTTCCAGGTCACGATCGACGACGACGCCGGCGGCACGACCGTGACGAACCAGGCCAACCTGACGTACCTGACGGGGACGACCCGGACCTCCGGCACGTACACGCCGCCCCCGGTCTCGACTCCCGTCGGCCTCAAGGCGGACGTGGCCATCGACAAGACGATGACGCCCAACCCGGCCATCGCCGGCCAGCCCGGCCAGACGGTCCTGACGGTGACGAACCACGGCCCCAACACGGCGACCGGCGTCGTCGTCAGCGACCCGATCCCGGCCCACTACACGGCCACGGCCATCCAGGCCTCCGACGGCTCGGCCTGTGAGCTCCCGGCCGCCGGCCAGCCCGTCACCTGCGCCCTCCAGGATCTGGCCGACGGCGCCACGGTCACGGTCACGATCAACGGCGTGCCCGATTCGGACGACCCCGACACGACGCTCTCGAACATCGCCTCGGTGGCGACGACCTCGTTCGACCCGGACATGACGAACAACGTCGACACGGTCTCGATCCCGCTGACCCACCAGGCCGACCTCAAGGTCGAGAAGACGCCGACGCCGCAGACCGTGACGCCGGGCAGCCTCGTGACGTGGACGCTGACCGTGACGAACCAGGATCCCAGCCCCGCCACCGGCACGAACCTCTCCGACGCGACCGCCGTCGTCATCACGGACAAGGTCGCCAACCCGGCCCAGCTCATCCTCCAGTCGGCCACGGACGGCGGCGGCGACGTCGCGGTCACGTGCCCCGCGGGCCAGGTCTCCGCCACGTCCGCCCAGTGCACGGCCGACGCGGCGCTCAAGCCCGGCCAGACGGCCAAGGTTGTGGTCACGGCGTACGTGCCGGGCAACGTCCCGGCCGGGACGGACGGCATCGCCAACAACGCCGCCGTCACGTCCGCCACGTTCGACCCCAACCAGGCCGACAACCAGGCTGTCGCCTACGTCACGACCGGCGCGCCCCAGTCGGACCTCCAGACGGTCAAGACCGGCCCAGCCACGGCCATCGCGGGCAACCGCGTCAGCTACACGATGACCGTGACGAACTTCGGCCCCTCCGACGCGACCGGCGTCACGCTGGCCGACAGTTTGCCGGCCGGGCTCAGCGCCGACGCGGCCACGACCGTGTCGAGCGACCGGGGGACGTGCCAGGTGGTGACGGCGACCAACACGGTGACGTGCGCCATTGGAACTCTGCCCGGCCCGAACGCGCCCGGCGGGACGGGCGCGACGGCCCGCGTCACGCTGCAGGGCGTCCTGATCGACCCGGCGTTTACGGGCACGCTGGCCAACACGGCCCAGACGACCCAGACCAACGACCCGCCGCCCGGCGACGACCCCCACCCTGATACGCCGACCGTGACGACCGACGTGACGGGTTCGGCCGACCTCGTGATCGCCAAGTCCGGCTCGACCAGCAAGGTGCCCAACAAGGGCGACACGATCGAGTACACGATCACGGTCACGAACAAGGGCCCGTCCGCCGCCAAGCAGGCGACCGTGACCGACACCCTGCCGCCGGAACTGACCTTCACGTCGGCGGACGGCGGCTGCCAGGACAGCGGCTCGACGTTGACGTGCCCGGTCGGCGACCTGGCGGCCGGGGCGACGGCGACCATCCATGTCGTCATGACCGTCCCCGACCCCGAGCCGACGTCGGCGACCCAGAGCGTCCGCGTCGACAGCCCGACGCCCGACCCCAACCCCGGCAACAACACGACGACCTGGACCAACTCGGGCAACGCCCAGGCCGACCTGGCGATTGCCAAGCTGTCGAACGGCGTCACGGCGGGCGCCAGCGGCGCCTACACGTTGACCGTCAACAACTACGGCCCCGACGAGGCGCTCTACCCGGTCGTGGCCGACAACTTCCCGGACGGCCTGACGCCGGCGACCGGCGACCCGGCGTGGCCCGCCGAGTGCACGGCCAGCGGCCAGGACGTGACCTGCCTCAAGGGCGCGAACATGGAGCCGGGCGACGTCTGGGCCATCACTCTGCCGTTCACGGCCGACGCGGGCCTGCCGGACGGGACCCAGTTGACGAACACGGCGATGGTCAGCTCTGCCAACAACCCCGACGGCTCCGGCGCCGGGACCGACGACCCGACCTGGGCGAACAACGAAGCCAGCGTCACGGACAACGTCACGGCCGCCAACAACCTGGCCATCGACTACGGCATCGGCTACGCCGTCACGGGCGCCGGCACGCCCACGGACCCGTACCTGGCCGACACGGCCGTCCCGTCGACGTACACGGGCCCCGGCTCCCTCCGCTACGCCGTCATCACGGTCCGCAACGACGGCCCGTCGACGGCCACGCACGTCCAGATCCTCTCCAACGTCGCCGTCACGGCGACCCCGGACCAGGCGTCGTTCCCGGCTTGGTGCCACTCGGTCAACCAGCAGCTCGTCTGCGACCTGGCCGACAACCCGGATCCGGCCGCCCAGGTCCTCCAGCCCGGCCAGTCGGTCTCGTTCTACTTCCCGTTCACGATCACGCCCGACACGGCCGCCCCGCAGGACTTCCCCGATTGCGGCCGCAGCCAGGTCTGCCAGGGCCAGCCGGGCGGTTGGGCGTCGGTCTCGTCCGGCGTCACGGAAACCGACTACACGGACAACTACGACACGGCCGCCCTGGTCATCCCCGCGGCCAAGACCGACCTCAAGATCGCCAAGACGGCGCTGTCGACCGTGGCCAACCCCAACGGCGACGGCCACTCGACGTACATCGCCGGCGACAAGTTCGGCTACCAGATCGACCTGTGGGTGCCGGCCACGACCGACAGTACGGCCCACGTCACGGTCAGCCCGGCCGACGCCGCCAACGTCGTCCTGACGGATACGCTGCCCGCCGGGTTCACGGCGACGCAGGTCAACCCGTCCCAGGGTTCCTGCTCCGTCACGACGGGCGCCAGCATCACCTGCCAGCTCGGTACGGTCCGGGCCAGTACCGACCCGGCCGCCCCCCAGAAGGTCACGGTGTTCGTCTACGGCTCCATCGCGGCCTCGGCCGAGGCGGAGATCACGGGCGGCGGCGGGGCCGTCAACACGGCCTCCGCGCACACGGACACGGACGGCCTCAGCAATGACGAGACGGACGGCGACGGCTCGACGGTCCAGGCGACCGCCACGGTCGATGTCGTGGCCCAGGCCGACCTCCAGTTGGCCAAGCTGGCCGACGCGCCGGTGGCCTACGCCGGCGCGACCGTCGGCTATACGCTGACCGCGCTGAACAACGGCCCGTCCGACGTGGCCGACGCCGTCGTGACGGATACGTTGCCGCTGGGCCTGACCCTCGACCCGGCCAACTCACCCGGCTGCTCGGTCGACGGCCCCGCGACGGCCGCGCTCGGGACCGGCCAGCAGGTCGTGACGTGCGTGCCCCAGGCCGCGGGCCAGCCCGCCGGGACCATCCAGGCGGGCAAGTCGGTCAACGTCCGCCTCGTCGCCACGACCGACCCGCGGGACCTCCGGCCCTACTGGTGCCCCGGCCAATCGGGCGTCGTCGGCGTCCAGTGCCCGGAGGAGCTGCCGCCGACGGACCTGGGCGCGAGCGTCGGCGGCCAGTCGACCTCCGAACCCATCCCGCGGACCTTGCACAACCAAGCTGTCGTCGGCTCCTCGGCCCCCGACACGGTCCCAGCCAACAACACGGCCACGGTCGATACCGAACTCGACCGCCTGGCCGACATCGCCGTGACCGCGACGGTCACGACGACGACCCCGGCCGCCGGCGGCGACCTGACGTACACGCTGACCGGCGTCAACCTCGGCCCGTCGACCGCCGACCGGCCGACGACCGACGCCGAGTTCCCGCCCGGTTTCACGATCGTCTCCTACAACATCCCGACGATGGAGTGCACGACGGGGACGAAGCCCGGGACGGACCCGGCCGTCGCCACGATCCACTGCGTCGGCCGGCCCGAGACGGACTACCGCGACTCGTTCCTGCCGGGCTTCACGATCCCGGGGACCGTGACCGTCCACATTCCCGCCGACACGCCGTCCGGCCAGTACACGGCCACCAGCTACACGTACTCCCAGAACCCCGTCGAGTGCCCGGCCGTCGGCGCGGGGACCTGCGAGTCCGACTACTCCAACAACCGCGCGCCCGTCACGGTGTCCGTCCAGGTCGTCGCCAACACGAAGGTCGAGAAGACCCTGGTCGAGCCCAACCCGCTCCAGGCGGGCAGCGCCGCGACGTACCGGCTGACCGCGTCGAACCCGGTCGGCCCGTCGGTCGCCCGCGACGTCGTCGTCTCCGACACGGTGCCCGAGGGCATGACGTTCGTGGGGGCGACGGTCGACGGCGGCGCCGACTGCCCCGCGCCCGTCGACGTCAACGGCCAGGCGGTCCTCAACTGCCCGGTCGGCGACCTCGAGCCCGGCCAGTCGGTCTCGGTGACGGTGACGTTCGACGTCGACGCCGGGTTCTCCGGCAGCAACCTCTGCAACAAGGCCCTGGTCGGCTCCGACGCGCTCGACCCCGACTCGTCCGACAACGAGTCCGAGGCCTGCCACGACGTCCTGTCCGACCGGGTCGACGTGTCGATCCAGAAAGCCATGACGCCCAACCCGGCCGTCGCGGGCGCGGCTGAGACGGTCACGTTGACCGTCGCCAACGCCGGCCCGGCGGACGCGGCCGGGGTCGTCGTCAACGATCCGCTGCCCGACGGCTACGTCGCTGAGTCGGTCCAGGTCTCGTCCGGCGCCGCCTGTGTCACGCCGGGCGCGGGCGGGACGCTCAACTGCGACCTCGGTACGGTGGCGGCCGGGTCGTCCGTCGTCGTCACGGTCACGGGCCATACGGTGGCGGGCTCCACGGCGACCTCCCTGACCAACACGGCCACGGTCACGACGACCTCCTACGACACGGACAAGTCCAACAACACTGCTACCGCCACGGTCCCGCTGGGCCGGGCGGCGGACCTCTCCATTACCAAGACGGCCGATCCGGCGACCGTCACTCCCGGCCAGACCGTGACCTACACTCTGGCCGTCTCCAACCTCGTCCTGACCCCGGGCGCGGGCTCCGACGCCGCCGGCGTCGTCATCACGGACACGGTCGCCGACCCGTCGCAACTGACGTTGCTATCGGCGGCGGGTCCGGGCCTGGACTGCGCCGTGGTCAGCTCCGGCTCGTCCGCCCGCTGCACGGTCGACACGCTGGCCGCCGGGGGCTCGCTCGGCGTCACTGTCACGGCCCTGGTCAACGAGTCGGTCGCGCCCGGCGCTACCGTCGTCAACCAGTCCGCCGTCACGACGACGACCCTCGACCCCAACCCGGACAACAACCAGTCCGAGGCCGATGTCACTGTCGGCGACCGCGTGGCGGACATCGCGCTGACCAAGACCGGCCCGGCCACGGCCGTGGCCGGCGGGGCGATCGCCTGGACGGTCACGGCGGTCAACCAGGGGCCGTCCGACGCGGCCGACGTGGTCATCGCCGACACGCTGCCCGACCTCGTGACCGCGTCGTCCGCCACGGCCGACCGCGGGACCTGCGCGGTGTCGGCCAACGGCCGGACCGTGACCTGCGACGGCTTCGGCAACCTGGCCGTCGGGGCGTCCGTCACGGTCAACATCCGCGGGACCGTCAACGCCGACCCGGGCTCGGCCACGACCCTGGTCAACAACGCCGTGGCCAGCGCGCCCGGCGATCCCGACACCTCGAATAACACGGCGTCGGCCACGACCACGCTGACGACCTCGGCCGACCTGGCCGTGACGAAGGTGGCGGACACGACCAAGGTGCCGAACCCGGGCGACCAGGTGACGTATACGGTCACGGTCAAGAACAACGGTCCTTCCACAGCCAAGAACGTCGGCTTGGCCGATACGTTGCCGTCCGAATTGACCTATGTTTCCGCCAATGGGCCGGGGACTTGCCAAGAAGACAGCGGCAACCTGACCTGCTCCCTGGCCTCTCTGGCCCCCGGCGCCAGCGCCGTCTGGACCGTCGTCCTGGCCGCGCCCGACCCCTGGCCCGACCCGCCGGACTCGTTCGACCAGGTCGCCAAGGTCGGCTCCGACACGCCCGACCCGACCCCCGACAACAACGAGGGCCACTGGACCAACACGGGCGACCTGTCGGCCGACCTGGCCGTGGTCAAGACCTCGACCGGCCCCTTCGTAGCGGGCTCGACCGCCAGCTACCACCTCGTCGTCACCAACCACGGGCCCGACCCCGCGGCCGACGTCACGCTGACGGACACGCTGCCGGACGGCGTGACGGCAACCGCCGCCACGGCGGACCAGGGGACCTGCGCCATCGCCGGCGACGCCCAGTCGCTGACCTGCCAGCCCGGCGCGACGCTGGCCAACGGCGCCACCTGGACCATCGACGTGACCGTCGCGGTCGCCCTGACCGTCCCCGAGGGGACGCTCCTGACCAACGTGGCGGTCGTGGCCGCGGCCACCCACGACCCGACCACGTCCAACAACCGGGCCACGGTCACGGACACGAGCCAGGACGTCGCCGATGTGGCGGCCGTGGCGTTCGCCATGACGCCCGTCGACGCCTACACGGGCGCGGGCTCGAAGTGGACCAACGACATCACGATCGGCAACAACGGCCCCTCGACGGCCGACAATGTCGTCTTCCGCTACAAGACGGCGGTCGACAACATCATGGACAAGGACCATGTGCCTGCCTGGATGATCGCCGACCGGGGCGACGGGACGCCCAACTGCCAGAACCTTGGCAACGAGATCGTCTGCACGATCGTGGGCGCGCCGCTCATCGTCAACGGCGTCGCAACCGGGACGTCCGACGGCTCGCTGCCGCCCGGCGCCCAGGTCGTCCTGGAGGGCCTGCCGAGCTACCTCCTGGCCTACGTCCAGGCCGGCGACTACCCGGCCAACGGGACGCCGCCCGGCGCGTACCTCAAGGTCACGACGACGACGCCCGAGTCGGACTACACGAACAACGAGAAAGACGTCGGCATGACGGTCGACGCGCCGCGCGCCGACGTCGACATCACGAAGATCGCCCTCGACACCCTCCCCAACGCCGACGGCCACGCCGCGTTCCTGGCGGGCGGGACGTTCGGCTACGAGATCCAGGTCTGGGCCGTCCCGCTCGACGCGGCCTCGACCGCGCCGCTCGACGTCACGGAGCTGGGCGCGGACGCGACCGGCGTCGTCGTCACGGACACCCTGCCCGCCGGGCTCGTCGCCACGACCGTCAACGCGGGCCAGGGCACGTGCTCGATCAGCGCGGCCGGAACGGTCGTGACGTGCCAGGTCGGGACGCTCCACGGCTACCAGTACGAGCTCAAGTCGATGACGCCGCAGCCGGTCACCCTCCAGGTCTACGGTACGGTCGCGCCCGACGTCGTCGGCGAGATCGCCGACGGCACGGGGCTGGACAACGTCGCGGTCGTGACGGCGGCCACGCCGGCCCGCGACGGCTCGCCCGTCGACAAGCAGGCCCACGCGGTCGTCGACGCCATCCAGGACACTGACCTGGCGATCACGGCCACGACGGCGACGGCGGGCGATGTCACTCCGGCCGCCGGGTCGACCGTGACCTACGGCGTCACCATCAAGAACCAGGGGACGTCGAGCGCCCGCGAGCCGGTCCTCGACGTCGACCTGCCGGTCGGCTTCGTCTTCGCGGCCGCCCAGATCCCCGGCCTGACCTGCTCGGCCGACGCGCCCGCCGAAGGCGCCGCCCAGCACGTCCACTGTGTCACGGCGGCGGGCGTCACCCTCGCCCCCGGCGCCAGTCTGACCGGGACGTTCCAGGCCGCCATCCCGCCCGACGCGCCGAACGGCGTGGCCACGGCCCACTTTGCGACCGCCACCCCGACGACCGAGACGACCCTGATCAACAACGCGGCGGACGTCTCCGTCGCGGTCGGCCAGGCCGCCGACGTCACGGTCGTCAAGACCCTGGTCGGCCCGACGCCGGTCCAGGCGGGGGCGAACGTGACCTACAAGCTGACGGCGACCAACGCCGGCCCGTCCCTGGCGACCGGCGTCGTCCTGACCGACGCCATCCCGGCGGGCCTGACGTTCGTCTCGGCGACCCTGGCCGACGGCACGGCCTGCCCGGCGCCGGCCGTGGCGGGCAACCCGGTCCGCTGCGAGGTGCCTGACCTGGCGCCCGGCGCGTCGGTCGTGGTCGACGTCGTCTTCGCGGTCGGCCCGGACGTCGCGGGCGACCTGTGCAATACGGCGACCGTCGACACGGCCCCGAACGACCCGGACCTGGCCGACAACGTCTCCCAGACCTGCGACCGGACCGTCGCCCCGCCGCCGACCGACGTCGGCGTGACCGTGGCGGCCGACGCGCCTGAGGTCGGCCCGGACGGTGCCGTCGGCTACACGGCCGTGGTCGAAAACAACGGGCCGGAGCCGACGACCGGCGCGGTCGTGACGTTCCTGCTCCCGGCCAACCTGGCCGGCGCGACCGTGACGTGGTCCGGCGCGACGGGCGGGGCGGCGCCGGACGTCACCTGCTCGGCCGACGAGCTGACCGTGACGTGCCCGATCGGGGACATGCCGGTCGGCGCGACGGCGACCTACCGGATTACCGGCGCGGCGCCCGACGGCGCGTCGGCCCGGCTATCGCTGACGGCCGTCGTCACCCACGCCAAGGCCGACACGAACCCCGCCAACGACCTCGCCGTCGCCACGGTCAACGAGGCCGCGCCGCCGACCGCGGACGTGGGCGTCGTCGTGACGCCGGACGCGCCGGTCGTGGACGCGGGCGCGCCCGTCGGCTACGCGGTGGTCGTGACGAACCACGGGCCGGACCCGACGGTGGGGGCGACCGTGACGCTGGACCTGCCCCCGGCCTTGACGGGCGTCACGGTCACGGTCACGGGCGCCACGGGCGGCGCGGCGCCGTCTGATTGCCCGGTTGAGGGTTCGGCCGCGACCTGCGCGATCGGCGACCTGCCGCTCGGCGCGTCCGTCACGTACCACGTCAAGGGTCGCGCGCCCGACGGCGGCTCCGCCCAACTGACCTTGTCGGCGGTGACGAGTCACACCTTGCCGGACCCCGATCCGGCCAACGACACGGCGTCGGCCACGGTGACGGTGCGCGGCCAGTTGACGCCGCCGACCGACGTCGCCGTGACGGTCGTGGCCGACCAAACTCCGGTCGCGGCTGGCGCTGCGGTGGGGTACACAGTAGGGTTGGTCAACGTAGGCCCGGTGGCGACCACCGGCGAGGTCGTTTCGATCGATCTCCCGCCTGCCTTGGGGGGCGCGGCGGCGACGATCTCGGCGGCTGACGGTGGGGCAGCCCCTGGGCCTTGCGCTATCTCCGGAACGACCGCCCTGTGCCCGGTCGGCGACTTCCCGGTCGGGGCGTCGGTCACGATCCGCGTGACGGGGACGGCCCCGGCGGCCGGCCTGACCACCCTGGTTCTGACTGCCCACTCGGCCCACGACCACACGGACGCCTACCCGCCCAACGACGATGCCTCGGCCTCGGTCGACGTCGGGGCCCCGGCGGTGGACGTGGCGATCGCGGTCACGGCGGACGCCAGTCCGGTCGAGGTGGGCGCGGCGGTCGGCTACACGGCCGTGGCGTCGAATGACGGGCCGTTCGCCACGACGGGTGCCTTCGCCACGTTCCAGCTCCCCGAGGGGCTCCAGAACCCGGTTGTGGCCGTCTCAGGCCACGTCGGCGACGTCAGCCCCGCCACGACCTGCGGCGTGGTCGGCCGCCTGGTGACGTGCCCGATCGGCGCGTTCCCGGCCGGCGCCAGCGTGACGTATCGGATTACGGGTAAGGCGCCGTCCGCGCCGGCCACCCTGACGTTGGTCGGCGTCGTCGGCCACACGCAGCAGGACTCCGACTCGTCCAACAACAGGGACGCAGCCACAGTCGAGGTAGAGGCCCCGGTAGTCACACCAAGCCCCACCCCGACGCCAACAGTGACCCCGACGCCCACGGTAACCCCGACGCCGACGGTAACCCCGACGCCGACGGTGTCTCCGACGCCGACGGTGTCTCCGACCCCGACGGCCAGCCCGACGCCGACCGTGACGCCGACGCCGACGGTAACGCCGACGCCGACGGTAACGCCGACGCCCACGGTGAGCCCGACGCCGACAACGAGCCCGACGCCAACGGAGTCCCCGACCCCGACGGCCAGCCCGAGCCCGACTCCCGCTGAGTCCCCGAGCCCAAGCCCGACGCCGAGCCCAAGCCCGAGCCCAACGCCGAGCCCAAGCCCGACTCCGGCAGAGTCCCCGAGTCCAAGCCCGACGCCGAGTCCAAGCCCGACGCCGAGCCCAAGCCCAACCCCGGCCGAGAGCCCGACGCCCACGCCGAGCCCAACACCTAGCGAGAGCCCGAGCCCGACCCCGGCCGAGTCCCCGACTCCGAGCCCGACTCCAGCGGAGAGCCCGTCCCCGACCGACAGCGCGACGCCGCAGGCCAGCGCCACCCCGGAGCCGACCCCGGCCGGGACCGCGACGGCGCAGCCGAGCGCCCCGCCAATCGGCCCCTTGGGTATGCCCTTGACCCAAGGCACAGCCATAGCCGTCAGCGCATTGGCATTGCTACTGCTGGCCGCCGGCACAGCCCTACTAGCCCGTTCCCGCAAGGAGGAGTAGAGACCCGCGGCCATGGGGTCGGGCACTGTGGCTACGGAGCGAGGAACGTGCGTGAGGCCATGGGGTCGGGCACTGTGGCTACGGAGCGAGGAACGAGCGACAGCCACAGGGCCTGACACCGTGGCCGCCCCGAACACCGTGGCCGCCAGCAAGCAAAGGGGAAGAGAGCCCCCACCCCACGAGGTACCATGCTCCCCAACACAAGGGAAGGACGTTCGTTGTCACACATCGCGCTGGGCCCGGCCGGAGTACCGGAGGAATTCGCACCGCTGGGCCTCACGTTCGACGACGTGCTGCTGCAACCGAACGAGTCCGACGTCATCCCGTCCCAGTGCGACACGAGCTCCCGCATCTCCCGCCGGGTCGCGCTGAAGATCCCCCTCGCCTCCGCCGCCATGGACACGGTCACGGAAACGCGCATGGCCATCGCGATGGCCAGGGAAGGCGGCATCGGCATCCTGCACAGGAACCTGGCCCCGGACGACCAGGCCCGCATGGTCGACCACGTCAAGCGCTCGGAAGCCGGCATGGTGGACAACCCGTACACGATCACGGCGGACCGCACGATCGGCGAGGTCGACCGCATGGCGGGCCAGTACCGCATCTCGGGCGTCCCGGTGGTCGACGACACGGGCCACCTCATCGGCATCGTCACCAACCGCGACATGCGCTTCGAGGACGACCCGAACAAGCTCGTCCGTGACGTCATGACGAGAATGCCCCTCGTCACGGGCTACCCGGGCATCCCGGGCGAGGAAGCGCTCGCGCTCATGGCCAAGCACAAGATCGAGAAGCTGCCCCTGGTCGACGCGGACGGCAAGCTGACGGGCCTGTTCACCCTCAAGGACTTCGTCAAGTCCTCCAAGTACCCGCTGGCGTCCAAGGACCCCCAGGGCCGGCTGCGCGTCGGCGCGGCGGTCGGGTTCTTCGGCGACGGTTGGGACCGCGCGATGGGCCTGGTCGAGGCGGGCGTGGATCTCATCATCGTGGACACGGCCCACGGCCACTCCAAGGCCGTCGTCGACATGATCCGCCGCCTGAAGGCGGAGCCGCGGGCCCAGGACGTCGACATCGTCGGCGGCAACGTGGCCACGTTCGAGGGCGCCCGCGCGCTGGTCGAGGCGGGCGCGGACGGCGTCAAGGTCGGCATCGGCCCGGGTTCGATCTGTACGACGCGCGTCGTGTCGGGCGTCGGCGTCCCACAGGTCACGGCGATTCACGCGGCGGCGCAGGCCTGCCGCCCGGCGGGGGTGCCGGTCATCGGCGACGGCGGGCTGCAGTATTCCGGCGACATCGCCAAGGCGATCGTGGCGGGCGCGGACACGGTCATGCTGGGCTCCCTCCTGGCGGGCTGCGAGGAGTCGCCGGGCGACCTCGTGTTCATCAACGGCAAGCAGTTCAAGAGCTACCGCGGCATGGGCTCGCTGGGCGCGATGGCGAAGCGCGGCCGCAAGGCCAGCTACTCGCGCGACCGCTACTTCCAAGCCGACGTCACGAGCGACGACAAGCTGGTCCCGGAGGGTATCGAAGGCCAGGTGGCGTACCGCGGCCCCCTGGCCGCCGTGGCGTACCAGTTGGTCGGCGGCCTGCGCCAATCCATGTTCTACACGGGCGCCAGCACGATCCCCCAACTCCAAGAGCGCGGCCACTTCGTCAGAATCACAGCCAGCGGCCTAAGAGAATCCCACCCCCACGACATCCAAATGACAGTAGAAGCCCCCAACTACGCCGGCTAGCCCCATTGTCGCCCAGGCCGAGGTGTCGGGCGTGTGGCGTGAGGCCATGGGGTCGGGCGTGTGGCGTCAGGCCATGGGGTCGGGCGTGTGGCGTGAGGCCATGGGGTCGGGCACTGTGGCTACGGAGCGAGGAACGAGCGACAGCCACAGGGCCTGACACCGTGGCCGCCCCCAGTCAAACCGTCGTCATCCCGGCGAACCATTGTCATCCCGGCGAAAGCCGGGATCTTATGGGGTCAGAAGATCCCGGCTTCCGCCGGGATGACAGGGGTATAACAAGAACCGTTGTCATCCCGGCGAAAGCCGGGATCCTATTGGGGTCAGAAGACGAGCGCGAGGACAACGGCCTCGTCACCCAGGCAAATCCGCCAGGCTGAGGTGTCAGGCGCCGCGGCCTTGGCGAGGCACGAGCCCGGGCGGCGGCACCTGATACCGCGGCCGCCCCCACGCCTCCTCACCCAGGCAAATCCGCCGACTTCACCG
>JAISTC010000083.1 GCA_031272805.1 Propionibacteriaceae bacterium | reverse complement strand
GCCCCCGGCGGATGGCTCAAGGTGCCAAGGCTCGAGTCGGGCAAGTAGAGTAGGCGGCGTCCGATCCCCGGTTGGTCTTCCGGCAGGGCCCGCCTGACTTTGAATCAGGATTAGCGAAGTAGGTTCGACTCCTACCCGGGGAGCGCCGTGGCCACGCGCGTGGCCGCGGGTGCCGTGCGACTAGGGGAGGGTTCATTGGCTGAGTGGCCGGCCGGGGTGGCGGCGGTCATCGTGTTGGCCGCCGGGGGCGGAACGCGGATGAAGTCCGCGAAGTCCAAGCTGCTGCATCAGATCGGCGGCCGGTCCCTGCTGACGTGGGCCCTCGACGCCGCCGTGTCCGTCCAGCCGGAGCGGCTCGTGGTCGTCGTCGGCCAGATGCGCGACCAGGTCGAGGCCCACCTCGACGACATCGCCCCGACCGCCATCCGCGCCCTCCAGGACACCCCGTTGGGGACGGGTCACGCGGTCCAGTGCGGGCTCGACGCGCTCGGCGACGTCACGGGCGAGATCGTCGTGACGTACGGCGACGTCCCCCTGCTGACCGGCCGGGCCCTGACCGACCTCCTCGCCGCCCACCGCGAGGACGGCAACGCCGTGACCGTCCTGACCGCGGTCGTCGACGACCCGACCGGCTACGGCCGGATCGTGCGCGACGGCGAGGTCGTCGAGGCCATCGTCGAACAGCGTGACGCCGACGACGACCAGCGCGCCATCCGCGAGATCAACGCCGGCATCTACGTCTTCGACGCGGACACGCTGCGCGACGGCCTGGCCCACCTCAAGGCCGACAACGCGCAGGGCGAGCTCCTCCTGACCGACATCGTGGCCTACGCCCGGTCCATCGGCCGCCGGGTCGGCGCGCAGATCGAGCCCGACACGTGGCAGACGATGGGCGTCAACGACCGGGTCCAGCTCGCCAACCTCAACCGGGAGATGAACCGCCGGATCGTGCGCGACTGGATGCTGGCCGGCGTGACGGTCATCGATCCCGCCACGACGTGGATCGACAAGTCCGTCTCGCTCGCGCCCGACGTGGAGGTGTGGCCCGATACGGTCCTGCGCGGCGCCACGACCGTCGGCGAGGGCGCGGTCGTCGGCCCGGGCACGCGCCTGACGGACGTCGAGGTCGGCGAGGGGGCCCACGTCCTGCGGACCGAGGCCACGCTCGCGGTCATCGGCGCCGGGGCGACGGTCGGCCCGTTCTCCTACCTGCGGCCGGGGACCGAGTTGGGCCCCGACGGCAAGATCGGCGCGTTCGTGGAGACGAAGAACGCCCGGATCGGCGCCGGGACGAAGGTCCCGCATCTGACCTATTGCGGCGACGCCGTCCTGGGCGAGGGGACGAACATCGGCGCCGGCACGATCTTCGCCAACTTCGACGGCGTCACGAAGTCCCAGACCACGGTCGGGTCGCACTCCTTCATCGGCTCCGATGCCGTCCTCATCGCCCCCGTGGCGGTCGGGGACGGCGCGTACGTCGCGGCCGGCTCCGCCATCACGGGGCCGGTCGGGGCGGGCGAGTTGGCGGTCGCCCGCGGCCGCCAGCGCAATATCCCCGGCTGGACCGCCCGGCGCCGGCCCGGCACGGCGTCCGCCGCAGCCGCAGAAGCCGCTGCGGCGGCGCTCGGTGCTGACGGCGTGACCACCCCAGCGGCCGACGCCACCCCTGCCCCAACCACCCCAACCACCCTGCCCGCCCCGGGATCGCCGGCCGGCGAGGCGCCCATCCCCCCTGCCACCGCGTCCAAGGAGTAAATGGAATGAGCGACCTGACCAAACGCGACGTCAAGCACCTCATGTTGTTCGCGGGTCGGTCGCATCCGGTCCTCGCGAACGAGATCGCCCAGATCCTGGGCTGCGACCTCGTGCCGACCCGCTTCGAGACCTACGCCAACTCGGAAATCTACGTCCGCTTCGAGGAGTCGGTGCGCGGCTGCGACGCCTTCGTCATCCAGGCCCACGTGGCGCCGGTCAACGACTGGCTGATGGAGCAGCTCATCATGGTCGACGCGCTGAAGCGGGCGTCCGCCAAGCGGATCACGGTCGTCTGCCCGTTCTACCCGTACGCGCGCCAGGACAAGAAGCACGCGGGCCGCGAGCCGATCTCGGCCCGGCTCGTGGCCGACCTGTACGCGGCGGCGGGCGCGACGCGGATCATGTCGATCGACCTCCACGCGGCCCAGATCCAGGGCTTCTTCTCCGGCCCGGTCGACCACCTGTACGGGCTGCCGATCCTGGCCGACTACGTCGAGTCGAAGTACGAGCTGGACGACCTCGTGATCGTGTCGCCGGACGCCGGGCGCGTCAAGACGACGGACATGTGGTCCGACCGGCTCGGCTGCCCCATCGCGATCATCCACAAGCGGCGTGACCCGAACGTGGCGAACACGGTCAAGGTCCACGAGGTGGTCGGCAACGTGGTCGGCAAGACGTGTTTGCTGGTGGACGACATGATCGACACGGGCGGGACGATCTGCCTGGCGGCCGACGCGCTGCGCCAGGAGGGCGCGGCCCGGGTCATCGGCGCGGCCACGCACCCCGTGCTGTCCGGCGCGGCCATCGACCGGCTGCAGCGCAGCGCGTTCGAGGAGGTCATCGTGACGAACACGCTGCCGATCCCGCGCGAGAAGATGATCGACAAGCTGACCGTCCTGTCGATCGCGCCCATGCTGGCCCAGGCGATCGAGGCCGTGTTCGAGGAGGGCTCCGTCGCCGCCATCCTGTCCGAGCAGCACAAGCGGGCCGACCGCTTGATCGACTCCCCGGCGGCCGAACGCGCCGCCGCCAAGCGGGCGCGCAAGAAGAAGTAGGCCCCGCGGTCATCCTGCGCGCCGGAACGTCATCCTGCGCGAAGGCGCGCCAGCGCCGGAGTCGCAGGATCTACCCGTCACCAAGATGGAAGGTATCGGGCAGATCCTGCGACTCCGGTGGCGTGGGCCTCGTTCCTCGGCCCTGGGCCACCTCCGCGCAGGATGACGGAGGGGGATAGTCCCTGAGACCCCATATACTGACCCAGCGGAGAGCCCGACCTCTGGGAGGCACGATGACCACGACACCCGACGCCTATTCCTCCGGCCCCGTCCCGGCGGGCCCCGCCTCGCCCGTACCGCCCCCGCCCGGCCAGCCCGACTTTGCGGCCCCCGGCCCCGCGTCGCCTGGGACCGCCGTGCCGACGGGTGCGCCCAGCCCGGCGCCCGCTGCGCCGCCACCCTTCATCGTGCCGACGGCCGCCCCGACGCCCCCGCCCGCCGCGGCCGCTCCGCCCGCTCCGGCCGTGTCGTACCCGCCGTCGCCGTACGCGGCCCAGTACAGCGCCAACCCCCAGGCGCCCTACGGCTACCCCGACCCGAACGTGACGGGGCCCATTCCCAACGCCACCGGCCCGGTCCCCAACGTCACGGGGCCCGTGCCGGGTGCCTACCCGCCCGGCTACGCGCCCGTCACGGCCCCGCCGCCGCAGCCGGCCGGCCCGCCGTTCGGCCAGCGGCTCCAGTCCCGGCTGGCCGACGGGCCGACGTGGGTCACGGCGCTGCGCTGGGTCGGCGTGGCCGGATTCGTCATCGGCGTCCTAGGCGGCCTCATCGGCTTCATCTGGGCGGCCCAGGGCGGCTTCAGCATCTACGGCGCCGAGCTGCTCCAAGGCTTCAGCAAGTTCGTCTTCTCCGTCGGCGCGCTGCTCGGCGGCGTCCTGCTCGGCGTGTTCTTCCTGGCCAGCTCGCTGGTCGTGGCCAACCTCGGCGCCGACGTGGCGGCCCTGAAGAAGGCGACAGAGGCAGAGCCCGACGCGGACTAGCGCCCGGTGCCTGCGTAGACGACCGCTTCGCCGGACTCGGAGTCCAGGCCGAAGGCCGTGTGCGCGGCGCGGACGGCGGCGGGCACGTCCGCCTCGTCGACCACGACGGAGATGCGGATTTCCGACGTGGCGATCATGCCGATGTTGACGCCCGCCTCGGCCAGGGCCGTGAAGAAGCGGGCGGTCACGCCGGGGTGCGACCGCATGCCGACGCCGATGACCGACACCTTGCCGATCTGGTCGTTGTAGATGATGTCCTGGAAGCCGATCTCCGCCTGGATGGCGCGCAGCGCCTCGATCGCCGTGGGCCGGTCGGCGTCGGGCAGGGTGAACGTGATGGCCGTCGTCGCGTCGGAGACCGAGGCGTTCTGGACGATCATGTCGATGTTGATGTCGGCCTCGCCCAGCGCGTTGAAGACCCGCGCCGCCTTGCCGACCTGGTCGGGCACGCCGACGACCGTGATCTTGGCCTCGCTGAGATCGTGGGCCACGCCGGTGATGAGGGCGGCTTCCATGGTTCCTCCTGGTTCCTCGGTGACGTCGGCCACCCATGTCCCGGGTTGGTCGGAAAAGCTGGAGCGGACGTGGACGGGGACGTGTTCGCGGCGGGCGTACTCGACGCAGCGCAGGTGGAGGACCTTGGCGCCGTTGGCCGCCAGCTCGAGCATCTCCTCGTAGCAGATGTGGGGGATCCGCCGGGCGCTGGGCACGAGGCGGGGGTCGGCCGTGAACACGCCGTCGACATCCGTGTAGATCTCGCAGTACGCCGCGCCGAGGGCGGCGGCCAGCGCCACGGCGGTCGTGTCGGACGCGCCCCGGCCGAGCGTCGTGACGTCCTTCGTGTCCTGGGCCACGCCCTGGAACCCGGCCACGATGACGATGTCGCCCTGGGTCAGGGACTTTTCGATCCGGCCCGGCGTGATGTCGATGATGCGGGCGTTGCCGTGGGCGGCGGTCGTGATGACACCGGCCTGCGAGCCCGTGTACGACACGGCCGTCGCCCCCTGGTCGTGGATCGCCATGGCCAGCAGCGCCGCCGACATCCGCTCGCCCGCGGTCAACAGCATGTCGAGCTCACGCCCAGGCGGGTTGGGGCTGATCTGCTTGGCCAGGTCGAGGAGGTCGTCCGTCGTATCGCCCATCGCGGAGATGACGACACACACCTCGTGGCCGTCGTTCCGCGTCGCCACGATCCGGCGCGCCACGCGCTTGATCGATTCGGCATCCGCCACCGACGACCCGCCGAACTTCTGGACGACCCGCGCCATAACCACCTCCCAAGCTGAGCACAACGCGGATCATCATATAGGCCGAGGTGTCAGTGGCCGCGGCCTTGGCGAGGAACGAGTCCGGGCGGCGGCCACTGACACCTCGGCCGTGCGCCCGCCTTCGCCGCTAGTTGTCTTCTGCGCTGATCAGTTCGGCGTCGAAGACGGTTTCCACGAGCTTTTCCGCTTCCTCGCCCAGGCTGGCGAGCGGCACGACGCGGTCGTCCGGCGCCACGTCCGGCGGCACGGGGAAGTCCTCCTCCGGGTCCCCCGGCTCCTCCGGCGGCGCCTCGAAGTCGTCCGGCGGCTCGGCGGGCTCGGCGGCGGACCGGGCGGAGGCCACCGGGCTGGGCGGGCTGGCCACGGCCTTGAGGTCGGGCCGGCCGCCGCGCGGGGCCGGGCCGGGCCGGGCCTCGGGGTTGCCGGGAACCACGGTCAGGTCGCCCTCGGCGCGCGGCGGCGGGTCCGACTCCAGGCGTGACCGCACGACGACGTTCGCGCCGAGCAACTCCGCGATGACCGCCTGGAGGTCCTCCTCGCCGCGCCCCGCGAAGTTCATCCGCGCGCCCGGGTTCGAGAACGTCAGCCACAGCAGCTTGCCGGTCAGATCCGTCACCTGCGCCTGCTGGACGGCGAACCACGTGAACTTCCGCCGGTTCTTGATGGCCTCGAGGATGGCGGGCCAGTGGCGCCGCAGCTCCGTCACGTCGAGCGCGCCCGCGCCCGTCGCGGGGCCGGCGGCGGGGGCAGGGGAGGGCGCCGCGGGCGCCGTCACGCTGGGGCCGGCCGCCGGACGCGGGTCACGCGGTGCGGGCGGCCACGCGGGCGCAGCGGCCGAGGCGGTGGGTGCGGGCGCCGGGGCGCCCGGGATCGGGTCGACGCGCGGCATCGGCATGGGTTCCGGTCGGCTCGGAGGAGAGACCGCCGGCCCGGTGGCGACAGGCTCTCCCGCCGGGGCCGCCTGACCCAACGCCGGGCCCGCCGGGCCCGCCGCGCCCGCCGCGGAGGCGCGGCCGTCGGGCCGCCCGGCCGCGGTGGACGCCATGGCCGCCCCGCCCGTGACGCCGGCCCCGCCCGTGACAGCGCCACCCGCCGCGTCAGCCGGACCCATCATTCCGAGCCGCCGTTCCAGCCGGTCGAGCCGCGCGTGCAGCCCGCGCTCGCCCGCGTCCGCGCCCGGCAGCAGCAGCCGCGCGCACATCAACTCCAGTTGCAGCCGGGGCGCCGTCGTCCCGCGCATCGCCGTCAGCCCGGCCGCCATGACCTCGGCCGCCCGCGTCAGCTCGCCGTGGCCGAGCCCCTTGGCCTGCATCCGGTACCGCTCCGCCTGGTCCTCCGGCACTTCGATCAGCCCGCTCGTGAACGCGTCCTCGACCGACCCGGCGATGATCAGGTCGCGCAGCCGGGTCAACAGGTCCTCCGCGAAGCGGCGCGGCTCCTGGCCCGCCTCGACCACCTTGTCGACCGTGGCGAACACCCCGTGGGCGTCCCCGGCCGCCAGCGCGTCGACGAACTCGTCCAGCAGCGAGTCGGGCGTGTAGCCGAGGAGCGCCGACGCCGTCCGGTACTCGACCCCGTGGGCGCCCGCCGAGCCGAGCAACTGGTCGAGGACCGACAACGAGTCGCGGACCGACCCGCCGCCCGCCCGGACGACCAGCCCGAGCACGCCCTGCTCGACCGTGACCCCCTCCTTCGCGCAGATCCCGGCCAGGTAGTCCGACAGGACCTTCGGCGGGACGAGGCGGAACGGGTAGTGGTGGGTGCGCGAGCGGATCGTGCCGATGACCTTGTCCGGCTCGGTCGTGGCGAAGATGAACTTGACGTGGGGCGGCGGCTCCTCGACCACCTTGAGCAGCGCGTTGAAGCCCTGGGGGGTGACCATGTGGGCCTCGTCGATGATGTACACCTTGTAGCGCGACCGGACCGGCGCGAAGAACACGCGCTCGCGCAGGTCGCGCGCCTCGTCCACGCCGCCGTGGCTGGCCGCGTCGATCTCGACCACGTCGATGGAGCCCGGCCCGCCCGTCGCCAGCTCGCGGCAGGAGTCGCACTCGCCGCACGGGTCCGGCGTCGGCCCCTGCTCGCAGTTCAGCGCCCGCGCCAGGATCCGCGCCGACGTCGTCTTGCCGCAGCCGCGCGGCCCGGAGAACAGGTAGGCGTGGTTGACGCGGTTGTTGGCCAGCGCGCGCCGCAGCGGCTCCGTCACGTGCTCCTGGCCGATGACCTCCGCGAAGACGTCCGGCCGGTAGCGGCGATACAGCGCCAACGGCGGTTCGGGGACGGCTTCTCGCGGGACCACGTCACGCGGTCCGCCGGCCGGGGCGGCGGGCGGCGGCTCGGCGGGGGTGGGCTGGCGCTCCGTCACGGCCGCCGCGGGTTCGGCGGGAGTGGCGTCGGCCGAGGCGCCGCGCCGGCCCTTGGCCTTGGCGGCCTTGGTCTTCGGCGGTTCGGGCGCCACGTCGAACAGCCCGGGCCCGTCCTGCTCGAACAGATCGGACCCGGCGCCATCTTCAGGCGAAAGGAGGCCGTCCACGTCGTCGTCAATCACGGCCCCAACGATACGGGAGCAGACAGACACTCCGCACAGGCGGAGGCGTCGGGCCCCCTGGCCCTGGCGCGGGACGCGCCCGGGCGTGGGGGCCTGATGCCTCAGCGGGGGTGCCTGTCGGCGGCCGAGGTATCTGATGCCGCCGCCCGGGCTCGTGCCTCGCCAAGGCCGCGGCATCAGACACCTCGGCCTGGGGCCCCTTACGCCATCAGCGCCAGCAGGACGCCGCCTGCTACCGCGCTCGCCACCTGGCCGGCCGCGTTGGCGCCCATCGCGTGCATCAGCACGAAGTTGCCGAAGTCCTCCCGCGCCGCCTCCTTCTGGACGACGCGCGCGGCCATGGGGAACGCGGAGATGCCCGCCGCGCCGATCAGAGGGTTGACCTTCCCGCCGGAGAGGAGGTTCATCAGCTTGCCGAACAGGACCCCGGCCGCCGTGTCGAGCACGAACGCCAGCAGCCCCAGCCCCAGGATCGCCAGCGTCGACGGCCGGAGGAAGTTCGCGCCGCTCATGGTCGACCCGATCGCCAGGCCGAGGAACAGCGTGACGACATTCGCCAACTCGTTGGCGGACGCCTGCGTCAGCCGCTCGACGACCTTCGACTCCCGCATCAGGTTGCCCAGCATCAACATCCCGATCAACGGCGTGGCGAACGGCACGATCAGGCCGACGACCAGCGTGACGATGATCGGGAAGAGCAGGCGCGTCCGGCGCGAGATGACGCGCTGCGAGTAGGGCATCCGGATGGCCCGCTCCTTCTTCGTCGTCAACAGCCGCATGACCGGCGGCATGATGATCGGCACGAGCGACATGTACGAGTAGGCCGCGACCGTGATGGGCCCGAGCAGGTGGGGCGCGAGCTGGCCCGCCACGATGATCGAGGTCGGCCCGTCGATGGCCCCGATGACGCCGATCGACGCGGCCTCGTTGCGCGTGAAGCCGAGGAGGAGCGCCAGGATCAGCGTCAGAAAGATGCCGAACTGGCCCGCCGCGCCGAGCAGGACCATCTTCGGGTTCTCCAGCAGCGGCCCGAAGTCCGTCAGCGCGCCGATGCCGACGAAGATCAAGAGGGGGAACAGCTCGTTGGCCACGCCGACGTCGTAGAGGATGCGGAGCAGCCCGTCCTCGCCCACGAGCGGCGACAGCGGCAGGTTCGTCAGGATCGCCCCGGCGCCGATCGGCAGCAGCAACAGGGGTTCATATTCCTTGACGACGGCGAGGAGGACGAGGCCGAGCCCGACGGCGATCATGACGAGGCCCTGCCACGTCACGGCGGTCAGCCCTTCGAGCACCTTGGCCAGGATGTCCACGGCTCAGACCTCGAACTCGACGAGCGGGGCGCCGTGCTGGACCGAGTCGCCCTCCTTGACGAACACGCGCGCCACCCGCCCGTCCTCGGCCGCCTTGATGTCGTTCTTCATCTTCATCGCCTCCAGCACGACGACGGTCTGGCCGCGCGTGACGGCCTCCCCGACGGTCACGGGCACCGCCAGGACCACGCCGGGCAGCGGCGCGGCGAGGCCGACCACGCGGGTGGGCAGCGCGTCGGTCAACGGCGACGCGGCGCCGACATTGCGGCGCGCGGCCGGGCCGGAGGCCGGTGGCGGGAGGGCGTGGGTGGTAGGGGAGTCGGCCCGGTCGGGTCGGTCGTCACGGTCGTCACGGTCGTCAGGGTCGTCACGCGGGGCGCCGGCCAGCGTGGCCTCGACGACCCGGCCGTCGGCCAGCGTGACGGCGTAGCGGTGGTCGTCCAGGGCCTCCACGTCGAGGACGTGGTCGGCGGCGCCGACGCGGATGGTGTAGCGCATGGTCTACCTCCCCCTGTTCCAGGAGTGTTTCCAGCCGTATTGGCCGGGGGTGGGGCCGGGGAGCGGGTCGGCGTCGGGGGCGGCCACGGTGTCATGGGCGGCCACGGTGTCAGGCCCCGTGGCTGTCGCTCGCAGAGCTCGCTCCGTAGCCACGGTGCCCGACCCCCTGGCCTCGGCCACGGTGCCCGGGCCTGTGGCCGGTGGCACGGCGGGGAGGGCCGCTGCCGCCGTGGCCTGGTGGTGGGCGGCGACGGCCACCGCGATGGCGACCTGCTCGTCGGCGGTCAGCTCCGTGCTCGCGGGGGTCGGGGGCGCGGCCCGGCGGGCGGCCAGCTTGTCCAGCGCGCCGATGCCGTAGAGGACGAGCATGAGGAGGACGAGGATGGCGAGAACCGTGCCCATGCCGACGAGGGTGGCCCACAGGCCGAAGGTCAGATTCTCCACGGGTCACCCCGTTCCCTTGTTCCCGCTGCCGGACCGAGCGGCCCGGCCCCGCCGCGCACGCGCGTCCAGCGTGACGGAGGGTGCCCCAATTCCACCACACCGGGCGGGATCGTGTCGCGCAGTCGGCAGGGATCCCACCCGCTCCGGCCCCAGACCCGCTCGCGGGCACCAGTGGGGGTGATCGCGTCCGAGTTCGGCACAGGACCCCACCCACTGAGGTCACGCGCCGGGCGAGACCCAGCGCCCGTACGGTAAGCTGACCGCTGGTCCCCCGCGCGGCGGTACCTCCCCCAACCCCCCCAGGGTCGGAAGACAGCAAGGGTAAGGGAGCTCTTCCGGGTGCGCGGGGGACCCCTGTCCTGAGCGAAGCGAAGGACCTGTCCGCCACCAAGTCCCTCCGCGTCCCCCCGTCGTACCAACCCCCCCCGCGTGGCATCCCCAACCCCCTTGTCACCCAACCCCTTTGTCATCCCGGCGAAAGCCGGGATCTTGAACCCGAGGAAGTCAACAACCGGTCGAAAGATCCCGGCTTTCGCCGGGATGACAAGGGTGTGGGAGGAGACGCCGGGCCACTCCGTGACAGGAAAGATCCCGGCTTTCGCCGGGATGACACGTTGTGGTGTGACCGTTTCTCATCCCGGCGGGAGCATTTGTCATCCCAACCCCTTTGTCATCCCGGCGAAAGCCGGGATCTTTGCCGGCGGGAAGTCGACTGCCCCGGCATGGATCGTCAGCGTGCACAGACGGGGCAGGCCCCTTACGGCATCAGTTCTCTGGGGCGTTGGCGGGTGCGGCCCAGCCAGATGTCGCCCGTGGCGGTCGCCGTGTAGACGCGGCCGCTGCGGTGGTCCGTGTGGAGGCGCTGGATCTCCGCGGTCAGGCGCGTCAGCTCGCGGCGCAGGAGTTCCGCCTCCGCCTGGAGCTCGAGGATGCGGCGGACGCCGTTGAGGTTGATGCCCTCGTCCTGGGTCAGGTACTGGACGAGGCGCAGCCGGGCCACGTCCTTGGCCGAGTAGCGCCGGCCGCGGCCCTTCGTGCGCTTGGGCACGACGAGGCCGAGCCGGTCGTAGCTGCGCAGGGTCTGCGGGTGCATCGCCGCCAGGCGCGCGGCCGTCGAGATGAGGAACAGCGGCGCGTCCTCGTCGACCAACTGCGGGAGCTTGTTCATGGCCTCATCCTTTCTCCGGGGTGCGCCTCATCACACACCCGCCTTGAGCGCGGCCCGCGGGTCGGGCTCGTGGCTCAGCGACGCAAACTGCTCCAGGGCCGCCTTGGCCTCGGCCGACAGATGGTGCGGTACCTGGACCTCGACCGTCACCATCAGGTCGGTCACGCCGTCCTTCTTCTGGATGCCCTTGCCGCGAACGCGGAACGTCCGGCCATTGGGCGTCCCGGCGGGGACGCGCAGCTTGACCGTCCCGCCGGCCAGCGTCGGCACCTCGATCTCGGCACCCAGCGTGGCCTCGGCGAACGTGACGGGGACCGTCAACGTCAGGTTGTCGCCCGAGCGGCCGAACAGGCGGTGCGGCCGGACGTGGACGACGACGTACAGGTCGCCCGCCGCGCCGCCGCCGGCACCCGCGCCGCCCTTGCCCTTGACGCGGATGCGCTGGCCGTCCGACACACCCGCCGGCAGCCGGACCTGGACCGTCTGGGTCGACTTGGCCCGGCCCGTCCCGGCGCAGTCCGGGCAGTCCTCGCCGACCAGCCCGCGGCCCCGGCAGGTCGAGCAGGGCTCCGACACGGCGAAGCCGCCCGACTGGCGCGACACCGTCCCCGAGCCCTGGCACTGGGGGCACGTCTTGGGCGACGTGCCCTGCTTGAAGCTCGTCCCGTGGCACGTCGGGCAGGCCGCGTCGGACGTCAGCGGCAGGCTGACCGTGACCCCCTCGGCCGCGTCCCGGAACGACACCGTGGCCTCGCCCTCCAGGTCGTGGCCGCGCCGGGGCCCGCGGCTGCGGCTCGTCCGCTCGGCGCCGCCGCCGAAGAAGTCGAAGAAGCTGCCGAGGCCGCCCCCGGCCGTCCCGCCCGCGCCGCTGAACTGGCCGAACAGGTCGTCGAGGTTGAAGTTGGCCTGGGCGCCGCCCGTCCGCCCGCCGGTCCCGGGGAAGCGGAAGCCCGAGCCGAACATGGCCCGGGCGGAGTCGTACTCCTTGCGCTTGTCCGGGTCGGACAACACGTCGTGGGCCTCCGACGCCTCCTTGAAGCGCTTCTCCGCCTGCTTGTCGCCGGGGTGCTGGTCCGGGTGGTTCTCCCGGGCCAGCTTGCGGAAGGCCTTCTTGATCTCCGCCGGGGTGGCGTCCTTCTTGACGCCGAGGATGGCGTAGTAGTCCTTTTCCAGGTAGTCCTTGGTCGTCACGACGCCTCCTACCCTCTCGTCACTCTGAGTCCGCGGCGTGGCTGTGGTGGGTCGGGTGGCCCGCCGGGCCCTTGGGCGGTTTCGGGGGTTTGTGGGTCACGTGGTCCGCCGGCTGGGCGGCCTCCGTCACGTCCGCCGCGGCCTGGGGCGCGTCCCCGGCCGGAACCTGGGCGCCGTCGTCGGCCGCGGCCTGGGCGGCGTCCTCCGGCGTAACCGGTTCGGACGGCTCGGCCACGCCGACCCGGGCCGGGCGCAGGACCCGGTCGTTCAGCTTGTAGCCCGACTGGAACACCTGCGCCACCGACGTCACGGGGTAGCCCGGCTTGTCGATCGTCATCAGCGCCTCGTGGACGTGGGGGTCGAAGGGCTCGTCGGCCGCGCCGAACGCGGCCAGCCCGTACTTGGCCGCCACCTTCTCCAACTCGTCCGCGATGAGCTTGGCGCCCCCGGTCAGCTCGTCGTGCGAGCGGGCCGCCGCGATGCCGTCGAGGACGGGCAGCAGGTCGGCCATGACGGCCTCGATCCCGCCCTGGCGGGCCAGCGCCCGGTCCCGGTCGACGCGCTTCTTGTAGTTGGCGTACTCGGCTTGGAGCCGCTGCAGGTCGGCGGTCCGCTCGGCCACCAGCTCCTCGGCCGTCGGCGGGGTGGGCGAGCCGGCCGACGCGGGCTCCCCTGCCGGCTGGTCGGCCGCCTCGGCGGGGGCGGGCGGGACGGCGCCGTCGACGAGGTCTTGGAGCGCCTCGTCCCAGTTGGTCGTGTTGTCTTCAGTCATCGGTTCTCCTCAACACCCGGCCCCAGCGGGGTCCGGCCGCGCCAGCGCACTGGCGCGGCCGGACTCGGCGCTGGGTTCGGGCTGACACGTCGGTCCGGCGTTACGCGCGGCGCCGCGTCACTTGTCCTCGTCCACGATCTCGGCGTCGACGACGTCGTCGTCAGCGCCGGCCGGGGCGTCCTCCGCCGACGACTGGGCCGCGGCCTCCTCCTGCTGCTTGGCCTGGGCGGCGGCGTAGACGGCCTGGCCCATCGTGGCGGCCGTCTTGTTGAGGGCCTCCATCGCGTCCTTGACCTCGGCGTCGTTGTCGGTTCCCTTGAGGGCTTCCTTGAGCTTCTCGACGGCCTCCTTGACGGGCGTCTTGATCTCGTCGGACAGGATGGCGTCGTGCTCCTCCAGGAGCTTCTCGGTCCGGAACGCCAGCGCGTCGGCCTCGTTGCGCAGCTCGACCGACTCGCGCCGCTTCTTGTCCTCCTCGGCCCGCGACTCGGCCTCCTTGATCATCTTGTCGATCTCGTCCTTGCCCAGGGCCGACCCGCCCGTCACCGTCATGGACTGCTCCTTGCCGGTGGCGAGGTCCTTGGCGGAGACGTGGACGATGCCGTTGGCGTCGATGTCGAACGTGACCTCGATCTGCGGCACATTGCGCGGCGCCGGCATGATCCCCGTCAGCTCGAAGTTGCCGAGCGACTTGTTGTCGCGGGCGAAGTCACGCTCGCCCTGGTACACCTGGATGAGGACGGAAGGCTGGTTGTCCTCGGCCGTCGTGAAGATCTGCGACCGCTTGGTCGGGATCGTCGTGTTGCGCTCGATGATCTTCTCCATCAGCCCGCCCTTGACCTCGATGCCGAGGGAGAGGGGGGTGACGTCGAGCAGCAGGACGTCCTTCACCTCGCCCTTCAGGACGCCGGCCTGGAGCGCGGCGCCGAGCGCCACGACCTCGTCCGGGTTGACGCCCTTGTGCGGCTCCTTGCCGGCCAGCTCCTTGACCAGGTCCGTCACGGCGGGCATCCGGGTCGAGCCGCCGACCAGGATGACCTGGTCGATCTTGTCGATCGAGATCTTGGCGTCGGCGATGACCTTGTTGAACGGCGCGCGGCAGCGGTCGAGCAGGTCCTGCGTCATGCGCTGGAACTCGGCGCGGCTGAGCTTCGTGTCGAGGTGGAGCGGGCCGTCGGCGCTGGCCGTGATGTACGGCAGGTTGATCTGGGTCTCCTGGGCGCTGGACAGCTCGATCTTGGCGCGCTCGGCCGCCTCCTGGAGGCGCTGACGGGCCATCTTGTCCTTGGCCAGGTCGACGCCGTGGACGTTCTTGAACTCCTTGACCAGCCAGTCGACGACGCGCTGGTCCCAGTCGTCGCCGCCGAGGCGGTTGTCGCCGTTGGTCGCCTTGACCTCGAAGACGCCCTCCGAGATCTCCAGCAGCGAGACGTCGAATGTCCCGCCGCCGAGGTCGAAGACGAGGACCGTCTGCTCGGTCGCGGACTTGTCGAGGCCGTAGGCCAGGGCGGCGGCCGTCGGCTCGTTGATGATGCGGTCAACCGTGAAGCCGGCGATCTCGCCGGCCTCCTTGGTGGCCTGGCGTTCGGCGTCGGAGAAGTACGCCGGGACCGTGATGACGGCGTTGGTCACGGGCTCGCCGAGGTAGGCCTCAGCGTCGCGCTTGAGCTTCTGCAGGACGAACGCCGAAATCTGCTGCGGCTTGTAGGTCTTGTTGTCGATGTCGATCGACCAGTCCGTCCCCATGTGGCGCTTGACGGAGCGGACGGTCCGCTCCACGTTGGTCACGGCCTGGCGCTTGGCGACCTCGCCGACCAGGACCTCGCCGCCCTTGGCGAACGCGACGACCGAAGGGGTCGTGCGGGCACCCTCGGCGTTGGGGACGACAGTGGGTTCGCCGCCTTCCAAAACGGCGACGCAAGAGTTGGTGGTGCCGAGGTCGATGCCGACTGCACGGGCCATGGTGTTTCCTCCCGGATAACTGGACTGTTGAACTTGTGGGTGAGCCGCCTGGGCTCAGAACGAAGTTGAGTCTAACACACTCAAGAACGAGGTTGAGCCACGGTGGCTCAGGCCGAGGTGTCAGATGCCGCGGCCTTGGCGAGGAACGAGCCCGGGCGGCGGCATCTGATACCTCGGCCAGGGGTGTGGTCTGCCGTCGGCCGGGGTGTGGTCTCCTGTCGGCCGCGGTATCAGGTGCCCTGGCCCGGGCTCGTTCCTCGCCAAGGCCAGGGCGCCTGACACCTCGGCCTGGCACCTCGGGCTCACGGGCTACTCTCAGGCCTGTGAACAAGCGCGCCGGGGCCATCCTCATGACCATTGGCGCGATCGTGTCCGTCCAGTTCGGCGCGTCGTTCGCCAAGTCGCTGTTTGCCACGGCCGGGCCGCTGGCCATGGTGTTCCTGCGCCAGGTGACGGCGGCGCTGCTGCTCTGGCCGGTGGCCCGGCCCCGCCGCCGCGGCCACTCGCGCGCCGACTGGCTGGCCCTGGCCGCCTACGCCGCGTCCCTCGTGACGATGAACGCGGCCATCTACGCCGCCTTCGCCCACATCCCCATCGGCCTGGCCGTCACGATCGAGTTCCTCGGCCCGCTGGCCGTGGCGATCGGCCAGGGCCGCGGACGGCGTGACCTCGTCTGGGCGGGCCTGGCCGCCGTCGGCGTCGTCCTGCTCGGCTGGTCGCCCGGCCGCCTGACCGTCACGGGCGTCGCCTTCGCGCTGGTCGCCGCCACGGCCTGGGCCTGCTACATCCTCGCCTCGCCGGGGGCCGGGCGGCGCTGGCCGGGCGTCCAGGCGGTGTGCCTCGCCAACTCGGCGGGCGCGCTCGTGTTCCTCGGCCCCGTCCTCGCGCTCCACCCCGCCGTCCTCGCCCACCCCCACGTCTGGGCCGCGGGCGCCGCCGTCGGCCTGCTCAATTCCGTCATCCCGTACTCGCTCGAAATCCAGGCGCTCCGCCACCTCGAGCAACGGGTCTTCTCCATCCTCATGTCGCTGGAGCCGGCCGTGGCGGCGTTGGCGGCGTTCGCCGTCCTGCGTGAGGCGCTGACGGTGACGGACTGCGTGGCGATGGCCTGCGTCGTCGTGGCGTCGGCGGGGATCACGGCGACCGGCCGCCATCCGGGCGGCCCCGCCGGGGCGGCCTCACGGACGCCGTGACCCTGCTGTCGCCGGTAGCCGCAGCGGGCTCGGCGTGACAGACTTGGGGACCAAGCCACCGCAGGAGGGAACGCCGATGCCCAAGCACCACCGCCCCAGTCCCGACATCGACCTGCCGCCGCAGCCGCGCCGCTTCTTCCTCGTCACGGCGCTGCTCGTCATGATCGTCGGGCCGGTCCTCTGCCTGCTCCTCATGGTGTCGCAGGCCAGCGGCGTGTCCGACTCGCACACGCTCCCGTCGGGCGAGGCCACGGCGCTGACGCTGCCCGCCGACAAGGAGTACACGGTCCTGGGGCAGCAGGGCGTGACGTGCCGCGTGACCGATCCGACGGACCGGCCCGTCACGGTCACGGACGCGCCGTGGAATGTCGGCGGCCGGAGCCTGCCGAGCCAGGGCTTCGAGACCGGCGACGCGGGGACTTACGCGGTTGAGTGCGTCACGGCCTCGGGCGACGCGGCCTACCTGATCCCGGCCGACTTCAAGTCCAAGCTCCTCCTCATCGCCATCGCGGCGCTCCTCGCCATCGCCCTGTTCGTCGTGGGCGGCATCCTCGTCATCATCGCGGCCATCCTCCGGTCCAAGGCCAAGAAGCGCTACGAGGCGGCCCGCGCCGAGGCGGTCCAGGCGGCCCTGGCGCGCGAGCGGGCCGAGGCGCGGGAGGAGACCCGGCGCCAGGCCGCGGCCCAGAGCGTGTACTCGCGCTACCCGGCGGCGGAGCCCGGCCACAGCGTGCCCGCGTATCCGGGGGTGGCCGAGGCCGTGCCGCCGACGCCGTCCGCGCCGCGCTATCCCGGCGCCGAGGACACGCTGCCCGGCCGGACCCAGGGCGGGGCCGTTCCGGCCACGCCCGCCTACCCGAGCGCGTACCCCGGTGCCCCGACATACCCGGCCGCCGCTCCCACGACCGCGCCCACGGCCTACCCCGCGACGCGGACGACCTCGCCCACGGCCTACCCCACGGCGCCGACGACGTCGCCCACGGCCTACCCGGCCGCGCCTGCGGCCTACCCGGCCAGCGCTCCCGCCCCGGCGCCGACGACGTACCCCTCGCCGTCCGGCTACTCCGGCTACTCCGGCTACTCCGGCGCGACGGGGACGGGGGGCTCGGCGACGGCCGGCTACGGCGCCACGTCCGCCGCCACCCCGGGCTATGCCACGCCGTCCGTGCCCGTCACGCCGTACCGGGCGTCCGGCGTGACGCCCACCTACCCGCTGACGACGCCCCCAGGGTCGGCGACCCCGCCGCCCAACTACCCGGCCGGTGGCCGCTACGCGGCCACCCCGGAGACGACTCCGCCCCCAGAAGCGGACCAGTACCCCCCGAACTACCCGCGCCCGACGCAGTAACCAAACTTGTCGCTCGTCCCTGCGCTCAGGCTGACGGAGGCGGTTGGCGCTCCGCCCACCAGGCTTTGAGGCGCTGCTCGGCTTCTGCCTTGCCCAGGAGCCCTTCGTCCAGGCGCAGGTCCAGGAGGTAGTGGTACGCCGCGCCGACGTCGCGGCTGGGCTTGAGGTCGAGGATCGCCATGATCTCGTTGCCGTCCAGCTCCGGGCGGATGGCGTCGAGCTCCTCCTGGGCGGCCAGCTCGTCGATCCGCCACTCCAGTTCCTCGTAGGCGCGGCGCAGGTGGGTCGCCTTGGCCTGGTTGCGGGTCGTGCAGTCGGAGCGCGTCAGGATGTGGAGGCGCTCGAGCTCCGGCCCGGCGTCGCGCACGTAGCGCCGGACGGCCGAATCCGTCCACTGGCCGTCGCCGTAGCCGTGGAAGCGCAGGTGTAGCTCGATCAGGAGCGCGACCGTGTCGGCCGTGTCGTTGGGGTAGCGCAGCGCCAACAGCCGCTTGCGCGCCAGCTTGGCGCCGACGACGTCGTGGTTGTAGAACGTGACCTTGCCGCCCGCCTCGAAGCGGCGCGTGGCCGGCTTGCCGATGTCGTGGAGCAGCGACGCCAGCCGCAGGATCAGGTCCGGCGCGTGGCCGCGTGACTGCTCCAGCGCGATCGCCTGGTCGAGCACGGTCAGCGAATGCTCGTAGACGTCCTTGTGGCGGTGGTGTTCGTCGATCTCCAGGCGCAGCGCCGCCAGCTCGGGGAGGAAGTGGTCGGCCAGCCCGGTCCGGACCATCAGGTCCAGGCCGACGCGCGGCCGCGGCAGCAGCAACAGCTTGCTCAGCTCGTCGCGGATGCGCTCGGCCGACACGATCTCCAGGCGGTCGCCCATCGACCGCATCGCCTGGACGATGTCGGGGACGGGCCGGAAGTGGAAGCGGGCGGCGAAGCGGGCGGCGCGGAGCATCCGCAGGGGGTCGTCGGAGAACGACTGGGTCGCCGGGGCGGGGGTGCGCAGCGTCTGGGCGGCGAGGTCGGCCAGGCCGCCGTACGGGTCGACGAAGCGGCGCTCGGCCAGGTCGATCGCCATGGCGTTGATCGTGAAGTCACGCCGGACGAGGTCGCCCTCGATCGTGTCGCCGAAGCGGACGGCCGGCTTGCGGGAATCCTCGGAGTAGGCGTCGGCCCGGAACGTCGTGACCTCGACGGTCCAGGCGGCGTCGCCGTGGCCGACCTTCGTGCCGATCGTGCCGAAGTCCCGGCCCATGTCCCAGATCGGCCCGCCGAGCTTTTTCAGGATCGCCTCGATCGCGTCCGGCCGGGCGGACGTCGTGAAGTCCAGGTCGGCGGACGTCTCGCCCAGGACCGCGTCACGCACGGGGCCGCCCACCAGGTACAGCGAGTGCCCGGCGGCCGAGAACGCCGCCACGAGCGGGTCCGTCACGGGCGCCAGCCGGGCCAACCCGGCTTGGGCGTTGGCGCGCAGGTCGATCGGCATAGGCGGGAGAATACCTGACCGCTCAGGCCGGCAGGTGGGCCGCCAAACGGGCGAAGTCCGCGATGCCCAGGGTTTCGCCGCGGGCCGTCGGGTCGAGGCCGGCGGCGGCCAGCGCGGCCAGGCTGGCCGCGGCGCCGTAGCGGGCGGCCAGGGCGGAGCGGAGCATCTTGCGGCGCTGCGCGAACGCGGCGTCGACGACGGCGAAGACGGCCTCGCGGGTCGCCGTGGTCGCCGGGGGGTCACGCCGGGTGAACCGGACGAGGCCCGATTCGACGTTGGGCTTGGGCCAGAAGACGTTGGCGCCGACGCTGCCGGCCTTGGTGGCGTCGGCGTACCAGGCCAGCTTGGCGGACGGTGTCCCATAAACCTTCGAGCCCGGCGCGGCGACCAGCCGGTCGGCCACCTCCAACTGGACCATGACCAGGCCGGACTGCAAGCCCGGGAACGCGGCCAGCGCGTGCAGCAGCACGGGCACGGCGACGTTGTACGGCAGGTTGGCCACGAGGTGGGTCGGTTCCGGCCGCGCCCCGGCGGGGCCGGCCGTCGGCCAGGCCAGCGCGTCGGCCTCCACCACCTCGAACCGGTCGGCCGCGTAGCCGAGCCCGGCCAGCGTGACGGGGAGGCGCCGCGCCAGCGCGGGCTCGATCTCGACCGCCGTGACCGCGGCCCCCGCGGCCAGGAGCCCGGCGGTCAGCGAGCCCAGCCCGGGACCGATCTCCAGGACCCGGTCGCCCGGGCCGACTCCCGCCGTGACGGCGATGCGCCGGACCGTGTTGGCGTCGATGACGAAGTTTTGGCCCCGCTGCTTGCTCGGTCGGAGGTCGAGCTCGGCGGCGAGGCGGCGGATGGCGGAGGCGTCCAGGTAGCCGGTCACGCGGCCCCCCAGGGCCCGCCGAAGGCGGCCGTGGCGTTGGCGGCCAGCCGCTCGCACGTCTCCGCCACGTCCCAACCGCGCTGGGCGGCCAGGAAGCGGACGGTGTGGGGGAGGAGGTACGAGGAATTGGGCCGGCCGCGGGCCGGGACGGGGGTCAGGTAGGGCGCGTCGGTCTCGGCCAGGATCCGGTCGGCCGGGGCGGCCGCCAGCGCCTCGCGCAGGAACGCGTTGGCCGGGTACGTCACGACGCCGGGGAAGCTCAGCCAGTAGCCGCGCCGCGCCGCCGCGCGGGCGAAGTCGGCATCGCCGGAGAAGCAGTGGAGGACGACTCGCTCGGGCCGGGTCGAGCCGTCGAGGACGTCGAGGATGTCGGAGTGGGCGTCACGGTCGTGGATGACGAGCGTCAGGCCGTAGCGGGCGGCCAACTCGATGTGGGCGGCGAAGCCGTCACGCTGGCGGGCCTGGTCGGCCGGGTCGGTCGTCCGGTAGTAGTCGAGGCCGGTCTCGCCGATGGCGCGGACGTGGGGGCCGGCCTGGGCCAGCCGCTCGATCGTCCCGAGGCCGGCGGCCACGCGCTCGGGGTGGCGGGCGATCTCGTTCGGGTGGAGCGCGACGTTGGCGATGACCTGGGGGTGCGTGCGCGCGAACGCCTCGGCCCACTCCGAGTCCGCCGCGTCGCAGCCGACCTGGACCAACCGCGTGACGCCGACCGCGGCGGCCAAGCCCAGCGCGGCCTCGGCGGCCAGGCCGGAGAACTCCGCCACGGCGTCCAGATGCGTGTGCGCGTCAACGGTCGGCGCCGGCAGCGGTGCGGGCAGCGGCGGCAACTTCGGGTCGGGCAACTCGGGCAACTCGGGCAGGTCGGTCAGGCAGGTCACGGTGAGAGTGTCGCACACGCGCCGCTGCGCCTCACTCCGGCGGGGTCCAGGCGCCGTAGGGCTCCAGTTCCGGGTCCAGGGGCCACAGCATCAGCAACTGCGTTTCCGACAGCGCCTCGATCTGCGTGATCGGGCCGGGGCCCGTGGCGGCGAGGTCGGGCAGGTCGTCGGCCGTGCGGATGTCGTTGGCGATCAGGCGGGCCAATTCAACGGTGGGCTCGAAGACGTGGTCGGGCGGGGCCGTCGGGACCGCGTTGACCAGCCCCAGCGTGACGGCCAGGCGCTCGTGGAGCGGCGTCGCCGGGGGTGGCGGCGGGTCGACCGGGCCGCGCAGCCGGACGAGCGGCACCACATACGAGGGCACGCGCGGCGCGGAGGACCGCGCCTCGGGCGGGAGTACGGCGTCGGACAAGGCGATCAGCTCGGCCAGCGTCGGCTCGGCCTCGGCCACGATCGACCCGGCGAACGTTTCAACCAACCGCGTGCGCAGGCGTTCCTGGTCGCCTACTTGGGCCCACGGGTCGTCGTTGGCGGCGGCGAAGCTGACGCGGGTCGGGCCGGTCAGGTTGTTGATCATGATGGAGCAGCCGAGGAAGCCGGCCCGGGGCAGCGGGCGGACCGACTGGAGGAGGATGACACCTTCGGCTTCGGTCATGGTGGGGTCGGCCGAGTCCCGCGGGTCGAAGAACCGGTCGTGGCCACAGCCCAGCCGCCAGCGGACGAGGGCGGCGGCCTCGGCTGGCGGCAGCGTGACCGTGAGAGTTTCCAATGTTCCTCCCCCTGATGCCGGGCGGCCGGTGACAACCCGGGGGATACTGTGTCGGCGGTGGCTCGTCGGCGGTGGTGCGTCGGGCGGGGCGCGGAACCTCGGCGAGGCGGACTGGAGATTCGGAGGGCGACCAACCTGACGACCTGAGAGTCTAGCCGGACCAAGCGAGGGGGAACAAGGCCGTCCACTCCAAGCCTGCGTGCGGGGTGAGTGGCTGACGGTGAAATCTGTCACAGATGTGCTGCACACGGGCTCCCCGCGTGACCTCCCCCCTTCTCCGGCGGCAATACGGGCTGTAACCTTCCAACAGGAAGGGGGGAGCCATGGTGGAGGCATGGGCCCACCGGGGGGCGAGCGGCCACGCGCCGGAGAACACCCTGGCGGCTTTCCGCCGCGCGATCGACCTCGGAGCTGACGGGGTCGAGCTGGATGTCCAGTTGTGCGGCGACCGGGAGATGGTCGTGATCCACGACGAAACCGTGGAGCGGACGACCGATGGGACCGGCTGGGTCAAGGACCTGCCGTTCGACGTCATCCGGGGCTTCGACGCCTCGGCCGGCTGGGAGGGCTTCGCCGGCGAGCGCGTCCCGACGCTGCGCGAGGTCTTCGAGCTCCTCGCCCCGACCAGGCTCAAGATCAACGTCGAGATCAAGGACTCCGTCATCCCGTACTACGGGCTGGGCGAGAAGGTGTCGGAGCTGGTCGACGAGTTCGGCCTCGAGCAGAGGGTCACGCTGTCCTCCTTCAACCACTGCTCGCTCGCCTGGCTGCGCCAGAACGGCTCGATGGTGCGGACCGGAGTGTTGTTCTCGGACGTCCTGTTCGAGCCGTGGAACTACGCCGCCCAAATCTGGGCCACGGCCCTCCACCCCGACTTCCACTACGTCGACTACGTCTTCAACCTCATCGACGAGGCCCACATCGCCCTGCTCGACGTCAACGTCTGGACGGTCAACGAGCCCGGCGACATCGACCGCATGATCGGCCGCGGCGTCGACGCCATCATCACGGACTTCCCCGAGCGCGTCCTCGAACGCCGGTAGAACCTGCGACTCCGGCCGCCTGCCGACGGGGGAAGGTCGTCATCCTGCGCGGAGGTGGCGCGGGCCGAGGAACGAGGCCCTCCCGCCGCCGGAGTCGCAGGATCTACCCGTCATCCCAGGCAGCCAGCGCCCCTTGTCATCCCCTTGTCATCCCGGCGAAAGCCGGGATCTTTCCGTCCAGCGAGACACACCACGGCTCCAAGATCCCGGCTTTCGCCGGGATGACAAGGACAGGGGGATGCGCCGGTGGCGGGTAGATCCTGCGACGCCGGCGCTGGCGCGCCTCCGCGCAGGAGGACGTCCCTCCGCGCAGGAGGACGTTCCTTTGCGCGGGGTGACGGTTCGCCGGATGACGTTCCGGGCGCACGGCGTGACGGGGTGCCGCGTGGCTCTATTCTTTCCCCCATGCGAGTAGGTGTTTTCGGGGCCACGGGCCAGGTCGGCGGCGTCATGCGGACGCTGTTGGCCGAGCGCCGCTTCCCCGCCGATCAAGTGCGGTTCTTCGCGTCGGCCAAGTCGGCCGGGCGGACCCTCCCCTGGCAAGGCGGGGAGGTCACGGTCGAGGACACGGCCACGGCCGACTTCGCCGGCCTCGACCTGGCCCTGTTCTCCGCCGGGGCCACGACGTCGCGGGAGTTCGCGCCGCGGGTCGCGGCCGCCGGGGCGACCGTCGTCGACAACTCGTCGGCCTGGCGGGCGGACCCCGAGGTGCCGCTGGTCGTGGCCGAGGTCAACCCCGAGGACGTTTTCCGGGCGCCCAAGGGCATCATCGCCAACCCCAACTGCACGACGATGGCCGCCATGCCCGTCCTCAAGCCCCTCCACGACCGGGCCGGGCTGATCCGCCTGATCGTGGCGACGTACCAGGCCGTCTCCGGCTCGGGCGTGGCCGGCGTCCAGGCGCTGGCCAGCCAGACCCTGGCGACCCCGGACCCCGCTCGGCTGGCCCTCAACGGCGACCTCGGCTCGGTCCACATCACGGCCCCCTACGTCGCCCCCATCGCGTTCAACGCCGTGCCCATCGCGGGCAAGCTGGTCGACGACGGCTGGGGCGAGACGGACGAGGAGAAGAAGCTGCGCGACGAGTCGCGCAAGATCCTCCACCTGCCCGACCTCCTCGTGGCCGGGACGTGCGTGCGCGTGCCGGTCTTCACGGGCCACTCCCTCGTGGTCCACGCCGAGTTCCAGCAGCCGATCGACCCGGCCGAGGCCACCGACCTGCTCCGGGCCGCCCCCGGCGTGGCCGTGACCGACGTGCCGACGCCGCGACTGGCCGCCGGCCAGGACCCGAGCTACGTCGGCCGCATCCGGGCCGACCAATCCGTGCCCGGCGGGCGCGGCCTCGTCCTGTTCGTCAGCAACGACAACCTCCGCAAGGGCGCGGCGCTCAACGCCATCCAACTCGCGGAGATCGTGGCGGGAGGCCGGCGATGACCACGGCGATTCTCGGGGTCGGCGTCATGGGCGAGACCATCCTCTCGGGGCTCCTGGCCTCTGGCGTGGACCCCGCCACCCTCCGCGTCACGACGCGGCGGCCCAAGCGCCAGGCCAAGCTGGCGGAGAAGTACCCGCATGTCACGGTCACGTCGAATCTCGAGGCCGTGGCCGGCGCCGACACGGTCCTGGTCGTGGTCAAGCCGCAGGACGTGGCGGACATCCTCCAGGAGGTCGGGCCGGCCCTCGCCCCGGGCGCGCTGATCGTGTCGCTCGCGGCCGGCGTCGAAACCGCCACGATCGACCGCCACATCCCCGACGGCCACCCGATCGTCCGCGTCATGCCGAACACCCCGGCCGCCGTCGGCGAGGGCATGGCCGCCATCTCGGCGGGCCCCCACGCCACGGCCGAACACCTGGACCGCGTCACGGCCATCCTCTCGGCCGTCGGCCAGGTCGTGACTGTGCCGGAGAAGTACCAGAACGCCGTCACGGCCATCTCCGGCTCCGGGCCGGCCTACGTCATGTTCGTGGTCGAGGCCATGATCGACGCCGGGGTCATGCTGGGCCTGCCCCGCGCCACCGCCACCGAACTCGTCATCCAAACCGTCTTCGGCTCCGCCAAGCTCCTGCGCGACTCGGGCGAGCATCCGACCGTCCTGCGCGAGAACGTGACGAGCCCCGGCGGGACCACCGCCGCGGCCCTGCGCGAATTCGAGGGCCACCGCGTCAAGGCCGCGTTCATGGACGCCATGGAGGCCGCCTGCCGCCGCAGCGAGGCGCTGGGCCGCGCGCAGTTCGACGAGGACTGAGCCGTTGGCCCCCTCCCCGTCGCCCGGCGGCGCTACGCTCGGGCGCATGGGTTACGCCGTGCTCGACACCGAGACCACCGGGTTCTCCGCCCAGGACCGCGTCATCGAGATCGGTGTCGTCCTCCTCGGGCCCGACCTGGCGGTCGAGGGAACGTGGGACACGCTGCTCAACCCGGGCCGCTCGGTCGGCCCGACCCATGTCCACCACATCACGGCCGACGATGTCGCCGCCGCCCCCGGCTTCGCCGCCGCGGCCGGGCCCCTCGTGGCGCAACTGGCCGGGCGCGTCCTCGTCGGCCACAACCTGAACTTTGACCGGCGGATGCTCAACCAGGAGTTCCGCCGCCTCGGCGCCGGCGACCCCCTGGGGGCGGACTTCAGCCTCGACACGCTCGCCCTGGCCCGCCACCTCGACCTCAGCCCGAGCCGCTGCTACACCCTCGACTACCTCTGCGACGTCCACGGCATCCAGCGGGCCCTGGCCCACGCCGCACTCCACGACGCCCGCGCCACGGCCGCCCTGTTCACGCTGGCCGCCGGGAAGCTGGCGCGCCGGCTCGAGGAGCGCTCGGCCGGGACGTTGGAGGAGCTGTGGGCCGATTGCCACGCGGCCGCGGCGGCGGCCCGCTGGCCCGCCTTCCCGGCCACCGGGTTCCGGCCCGTCCGGCGCTCCGGCGATTAGCCGCCCGCCCGGTCACAAGGTATGATCGCCCCCGGACCAGCGTGGTCCAATCAATCAACTGCGAATCCATTTCGCCACGGAAAGGTCAACTGTGGGCTCGGTCATCAAGAAGCGCCGCAAGCGCATGGCGAAGAAGAAGCACCGCAAGCTGCTCAAGAAGACGCGCATCCAGCGTCGCCGCGCCGGTCGCTAGCCGAACCCTTTCGGGAGACGGAGCCACCCATGTCCCGCCTGTGGACCGCTGAGAGCGGCGGCCCGGTCGCCGACTCCGGCTCCGGACTTATCCCCCGCCCGTCCGGGGGTCGGCCGTGACCGCGCCTGAGCCGCCGGACACCGGGGCCAGTTCCCAGCGGGGCCGCGTCGTCTACGTCGGCGCCGGCCCGGGCGACCCCGAGCTGCTGACGCTGGCGGCCGTGTCCGCCCTGAACGAGGCGGATGTCGTCCTGGCTGACTCGGCCGACCTCATCGACCTCCTCCAGCAGCCGGCGCTGCGCCTGCCCGGCGAGGCGCTGGTGACGTCCATCGACCAGCTGACCGCCGACGCGCGCCTGACCGGCGCCGAACGCGCCGACCTCGTCCACCAGGCCCTCGAGGGCGGGCGGACGGTCGTCCGGCTCGTCCCCGGCGACCCGTTCCTCGACGGCGGCGCCACGGCCGAGGCCGCCGCGCTCGTCCAAGCCGGCGTCGACTTCGAGGTCATCCCCGGCGTCTCGGCCGTCACGGCCCTCCCGGAGTACGCGGGCGTGTCGCTCGGCCGCCGCTCGGAGATCCACCTCATCGGCGCCACGACGGACGAGTTCTTCGAGGCGGGCGACCGCCGCTGGGGCGGCATTACGACCCTCGTCATCCGGACGCGCCCCCACCTGCTGGCGCAGTTGGCCGACACGGCCGTGGCCGCTGGCCGCCAGGCCGACGAGGCCGTGGTCGTCTCCCTCGGCGGCGGCACGACCGAGCAACGGACGATACTCACCAAACTCGGCGAACTGGCGCACCTCGTGACGACGCCGCCCGTCCAGGAAGTCCTCGTCATCATCGGCCACGCCGTGGCCGACTACTCCGCCGAGCTCGACTGGTTCGAATCGAAGCCGCTGTTCGGCTGGCGCGTGCTCGTGCCGCGGACCAAGGACCTCGTCTCGCCCATGATGACGCGGCTGCGCAGCCACGGCGCGCGGGTCGAGGAGGTTCCGACCATCGCCGTCGAGCAGCCGCGCAACCCCGGCCAACTCGACAAGGCCATCCGGGGGCTGGTCGAGGGGCGGTTCGAGTGGATCGTGTTCACGAGCCGCAACGCCGTCCGCGCCGTCCGCGAGCGCTTCGACGACTACGGCCTCGACGCGCGCAGCTTCTCCGGGCTCAAGGTGGCCGCGGCGACGGCCGGGACGGCCGAGTCGCTCAAGGCGTGGGGCATCGAGCCGGACCTGCTCGGCGGGCCCGAGGGCACGCTGGCGTCCCTGGCCGCCGACTTCCCCGAGTTCGAGCCCGGCTTCAACCCGATCAACCGGCTGTTCCTGCCCAAGGCCGACGTCGCCACGGAGGCGTTCACGGCCGCGCTGACCGACCTCGGCTGGGAGGTGGAGGAGACCGTCGCCTACCGGACCGTCCGGGCCGCCCCGCCGCCCGCCGAGACGCGCGAGGCCATCAAGCAGGGCCAGTTCGACGCGGTCGTCTTCTCGTCGTCGTCGACCGTCCGCAACCTCGTCGGCATCGCCGGCAAGCCGCACCCGGTCACGGTCGTAGCCGCCATCGGCCCGGCCACGGCCAACACCTGCGAGGCCCACGGCCTCCGCGTCGACGTCGTCGCGCCCGCGCCGACGGGCGTGGCCCTGGCCGACGCGCTGGCCGAGTTCGCCGCCCGGCGGCGCGAATCCCTGATCGCCGCCGGGGAGCCCGTGGCCCGGCCGTCCCAGCGCCGGCGCCGCCGCCGGGTCCAGGAGCGGCCGTGGCCCTGACCACCGTCCACCTCGTCCGCCACGGCGAGGTCCTCAACCCGTATGGCGTCCTGTACGGCCGCCAGCCGGGCTGGCACCTGTCGCCGCTGGGCGTCACGATGGCCGAGCGGGCCGGGGCCTACCTCTCGACCTTTCCGTTGGCCCACCTGCGCTGTTCGCCGCTGGAGCGGGCGCAGGAGACGATGGCGCCGATCGCGGCCCACCATCCGGGGCTAGAGGTCGTGACCGACGAGCGGCTGACCGAGGCGGGCAACGTCTTCGAGGGCCAGGTGTTCGGGCCGCGCCACGACGCCCTGCGCAAGCCCGCCGCCTGGCGCTACTTCCGCAATCCCCTGCGGCCGAGCTGGGGCGAGCCGTACGTGGCCATCGCCGCCCGGATGGGCGCGGCCATCGCGGACGCCGCGGCCGCCGTCGGGCCAGGCGGCGAGGCGCTCATCGTCAGCCACCAACTGCCCATTTGGATCGCGCGCCTGTCCGCGGAGGGCCGCCGCCTGTTCCACGACCCGCGCCACCGGCAATGCTCGTTGGCGTCCGTGACGTCGCTGTCCTTCTCGGGCTCCACGCTGGTCCGCGTGCAGTACGCCGAACCGGCCAAGGACCTCTTGCCCGACAAGGACCGCAACAAACCCTTCAGCACGGGCAAGTAGGCGAAGGCTGAGGTGTCTGATGCCGCGGCCTTGGCGAGGAACACGTCATCCTGCGCGGAGGCGCGCCAGCGCCGGAGTCGCAGGACCGGGCGGCGGCGTCAGATGCCTCAGCCGGTGGGGGGCATCCTCCGCCTGATACCGCGGCCGGGGCGGGCTCGCGGGTGGGTTGACGTGAAAGAATGCGGGCATGGCTGATTTCGACATTGTTGTGGTCGGGGCCGGCTCGGGGAACGCTCTGGTCGGGTCCGGGTTCCCGGGGCGGCGCGTGGCGCTGGTCGACGACGGGGTGCCGTTCGGCGGAACCTGCCTCAACAAGGGCTGCATCCCCTCCAAGATGCTGTCGCATGTCGCCGCCGTGGCCGACGACATCCGCGGCGCCGGCCGGCTCGGCCTGACCGTCGCCCCGCCCAAGGTCGACTGGCCCGCCATCCGCGACCGTGTCTTCGGCCGGACCGACCCGATCGCCGCGGCCGGCGAGGCCTCCCGCGCCGCGTCCGACGCCGTCACGTTGTTCCGCGGCCGGGCGCGTTTCACCGACCCCCACACCCTCCAGATCGCCCTCCACGACGGCACGACTCAGACCGTGACCGCCGATGTCATCGTCGTCGCCACGGGCGCGCGGCCCGTCGTGCCCGACATCGCGGGCCTGGACGACCCCAAGTTGGCCGGCCACGTGTTCACGTCCGACGACATCATGCGGATCGACCAACTGCCCAAGTCGCTCGCGGTCATGGGCGGCGGCATCGTGGCCGTCGAACTGGCCGACCTGTTCGCCGGGCTCGGCGTCCAGGTGACGGTCATCCAGCGCTCCGGCGTCCTGCTGCGCCGCGCCGACCGTGACGTCTCCGCCGCGCTGACGGCCGACTACGCCGGCCGGATGGCGCTGCGCCTCAACCAGACGCTGACCGAGGTCGAACCGTCCGGGCGCGGCATGACGCTGTACGCCAAGGACGTCAACGGCATCGAGTACACCTACTCGGCGGAAGCCCTGCTGCTGGCCGTCGGCCGGCGGCCGAACACGGACGGGCTCGGCGCCGAGGCGGCCGGGCTGGCGTTGACGCCGGGCGGGCAACTGGTCGTCGACGAGTACCTGCGGACGAGCCAGCCCCACATCTTCGCCCTCGGCGACGTCGACGCGCCCGCCCTCCTCAAGCACGTCGCCAACCACGAAGCCCGCGTCGTCCGCCACAACCTCGAGGATCCCAAGCACCCGGTCGAGGTCGGCCACCGGCCGATCCCGACCGGCCTGTTCGGGACGCCGCAGGTGGCGTGGGTCGGGGCGACGGAGCAGGATCTGGAGGCCGCCGGGACGCCCTACGTCAGCGGCACCCAGCACTACCGTGACGTCGCCTACGGCTGGGCGCTGGAGGACGATTCCGACCAGCACTTCTGCAAGGTCCTGGCCAGCCCCGACGGGACCCTCCTCGGCGCCCACATCATCGGCCCCGACGCCGTCGCCCTGCTCCAGCCCCTCGTGACGGCGATGACGTTCGGCATCGACGTGACGGCCCTGGCGCGCGGCCAGTACTGGCCCCACCCCGGGCTCCAGGAGGTCGTCGAGAACGCGCTCCTCAAACTCGAGGTCGGCGAGCCGAAGAAGTCACGCCGGCCGTGGCGCCGGTAGGTTCCGGCCGGGCTGGGCGGGACTAGTCCGAGACCTTCAGCGTGTCGATGACGTAGTTGACGTCGCCCTTGATCTGGTCGGGCGAGTCCGTCGGCACGGAGGCGTAGAACAGCGACGAGCTCATCTCGGCCGTGGCCACGACGATGATCGTGATGTCCTCCGACGTCGTCGGCAGGTTGGGGATGTCGAACGACAGCGTCGACTGGATGATCCAACCGTCGTAGCCGTCGAGCGAGTAAGCCTCGTTGCGCGTGTCGTTCCTGGTCACGACGGCGTCGCTGTAGAACTCGCCGAGGACGCAGCGGGTCACGATGTCCGCCCCCTCCTGCGGGTCGTAGAAGCCGTCGCCGGCGTACAGCTCGCCGACCAAGACGGACGCGACCCAGGAGTAGACGCCGTCGTAGCGGTAGTGGAGGAGGTACTCCTGCTCCGCCACGTCGCGGCCGAACGGTACCCGGCCCTCGGACGTATCGATCGGGCTCCACGGGTCTGTCAGCTGGGGGAAGGCCAGGCGGCCGCCGTGGACCCAGCCGTCGTCGGCGTGCTCGACGTGGGGCGGGGTCTCCGACGGCAGGGTCGGGCAGGTCTGCGTCGTGCCCTGGATGACCGTCGGCTCCTCGGAGGGGTCGTCGGTCCCGCTCCGGTCCGTCAGCTTGGGGACGACGAACCCGACGACGAGGCCGATGGCGACCACGATGATGGCGACGGTCACGAGGATGCCGACGGGGAAGCGCTTCTTGGCCGGCGGGAGGGTGGCGGAGGCGGGGTACGGGGTGCCCGTGGCGCCGAACGTGCCGCCGACGCCCGCCTGGCCGGGCCTGTACGCCACGACGCCGGGCAACCCGGCCGTCGGCGGGGGCGCGTACGGGGTCGGCGACAGCGCGGTCGACCAGGCCTGGCCGTCCCAGTAGCGGAACTGGCCGGGCTCACCGCCCGGATCCGGATACCAGCCGGGAAGACCGCTCGCCATCAGACCAACCTTTCACGAGGGGATACGCGCCATTGTAGGGAGACGCTCTGAGACAGCGCTAAGAACGGTCAGACGAACTGGGCCCCTGGCACCGGGCCTTGCACCTTCAGGAGGCGCTTGGCCACGCCCTCGCTCGACAGACGGACGGCCAGGGTCGTGGCCGCGTCCTCGTCGCGGGCCAGCAGGGCGACGGTCGGGCCCGAACCGGAGATGACCGCGCCGACCGCGCCGGCCTCCAGACCCGCGTCGAGGGTCCGGCGCAGTTCCGGGGCCAGGGACAGGGCGGCCGGGGCGAGGTCGTTGACGAGGGTCGCGCCGAGGGCGGCGGCATTGCCCTGGGCCAGCGCGTTGAGCAGCGCGGGCGGAACGGGGGGCGGCTCCGGCGCGGCCGCGTCGCCGCGCTGGTCGAAACGGCGGAAGACCTCGGCCGTGGAGAGGCCTTGGGCGGCCAGGGCCAGGACCCAGTGGAACGACCCCCGGCTCAATACCGGGGTCACGCGGTCGCCCCGGTTCAGCCCGAGGGCGCAGCCGCCGATGAGGACGAAGGGCACGTCCGCGCCCAGTGCGGCGGCCAAGTCCAGCAAGTCATCTTGTGTTACGTCGAGTTCCCACAGGCGCGCGCAGGCCAGCAGCGCGCCCGCCGCGTCCGCCGACCCGCCCGCCATGCCGCCGGCCACGGGGATGCGCTTGTCGATGGCGAGGTGGGCGCCCAGGTCCGGGGTGCCGTGACGGTCGCGCAGGAGGAGGGCCGCCCGGACCGCCAGGTTGTCCGGGCCGGAGCCGACCGACTCGTGGCCCTCGCCCGTGACCGCCGCCGTGACGGACCCGGCCGCGCCCGGCGTGACCGTGATCTCGTCGGCCAGCGAGAGCGCCATGAACACCGTGGCCAGCGAGTGGTAGCCGTCCGCCCGTCGCGCGCCCGCGCGCAGGGCCAGGTTGACCTTGCCGGGCACGCGGACCTTGACCTCAATCACGCGGGGAAAGATACCAGGGGTGAGGCGTCAGTCTTGGGCATCGGGGTATCCCAACCCCTCTTGTCATCCCAACCCACCTTGTCATCCCGGCGAAAGCCGGGATCTTGGAGCCGTGGTATGACTAGCCGCCAGGAAAGATCCCGGCTTTCGCCGGGATGACAAGGGGTGTGGTCTGACTTGCCGCCAGGAAAGATCCCGGCTTTCGCCGGGATGACAGGGGTATGGGATGACAAGGGGTATGGGATGACGAGGGGTATGGGATGGCAAGGGGTATGACAACTCTCGCCGGATCTTTACAGGTCGTTGTGGCGTTCTAGCCAGCGGTAGGCCAGCCAGCCTAGGGGGATGCGGATCCAGAAGGTGGCCACGCGGAAGACTACGACCACCGATGCGGCGACGCCCGCGTTGATGCCGGCCGCGCCCAGGGCCGCCAGTTCCGCCGCCTCGATCGCGCCCATGCCGCCCGGGGTCGGGGCGGCAGACCCGGCGGAGTTGCCGATCAGGTAGGCGATGGAGCTCGACGCGAACGGCAGGTCGCGGCCGAACGCCCACAGCGCGGCCGAGAACGCCAGTGCGTAGCCCAGGAGCATGAGGAGGTTGCCGCCGAGGCCGAGCACCAGGCGGCCGGGGTTGGACACGAGCTCCACGAGCCGCGGCCACGTCTGCCGCAGGGTGGGCAGGATCTTGCCGAGGATCCAGGCGCGGGGCTGCGGGATCGTGAACAGGACGCCGATGATCCCGGCCAGGACGGCCGCGACGATCAGGATGGTCGGGCTGACGCGGAAGCCGGCGGACTGGTTCGAGCCCGTCGCCAGGGTCAGGGCCACGAGGGTGAGGACGGTCATCGTAATCTGCGAGACCTGAATCAGGGCCGCCGTGGCCGTGGCCAGCGTGCCGGCGACGCCGCGCTTGGCCAAGAAGCGCAGGTTGAGCCCGGCCGTGCCGATGCCGGCCGGGACGGACACGGCCACGTAGCCCGCCGCGAGCTGCGACACCCACGCCTTGCCCAGCCCGATCTTGACCGGCGCGAACGCGATCAGGATGAGGGCGGCGCCGAGCACGCCGACGAGGCCGAAGCCGAACGACGCCAGCGCCCAGTACCAGCGGCTGGCCTTGAGCGCCTCCGTCACCTCGGACAGGTTGAAGCTCGTCAGGACGATCATGAGGGCCACGGCCGTCAGCAGCGCGGAGATGACGGTCCGGGCGGACACTCGGGCCAGTTGCTGCGGTTCGACTTCGGCCTGCGGGAACCGCTCCACGAGGGCCTGGCGGAGCTCTGCCAGCAGGTCCGTCTGGCCGCGCTGGGCCCGGAGCTGCTCGCGCGTCCGGCCGGGCATGGCCGGGGACTGGAGGAGTGAGCCGACCGCCCGGAGGTCCTCCGCCGGCAGCACGTCGACTGCCACGGCGATCGCCCGTTCCACGCCGGCCAGCAGGGCTGTCACCGTCAGCAACTGGGCCTGGTCGACCCGCCGGGCCAGGTCCGAGCTGGCCACGTCGCCCGCCTCCCAGCCGAGGACCCAGAGCTGGCGGGCGCCGCCCGCCGTCACGTGGACGCGGAAGACGTGGTCGGCCAGGCCCCGGTGGGAGATGCCGGCGCGGTGGGCCTT
>JAISTC010000228.1 GCA_031272805.1 Propionibacteriaceae bacterium | reverse complement strand
CATCGCCTGAGCCTATGGCCCAGATCACTTGTAGAGTGCCGGTACTTGAATGCCTGCCAGGGGTCGGGCACAGGTCACGGGGTCGGGCACAGGCCATGGGGTCGGGCACCGTGGCTACGGAGCGAGGAACGAGCGACAGCCACGGGGCCCGACACCGTGGCCGACATGGGTGTCTTCAGCAGGGCCACGGTGTCAGACCCGCCGACTGTCGCTCTTGACAAACCCCGCGGCCTCCGCAGCATCGCAGTCAGAAAACAACGATACGGTGATACCGGTACTTTACCGTGACCGTGGCGGGTTCATTCCGTCAGCGCGGCCAGCCAAGCGGCGGCGTGCGACGCCCTGGCGGTGTGATCGACGGGGACCGTGGCGAGGCGCGCGAGGATGGTGGCGGGTTCGACCAGTCCGGCTCTGACGAGCGCGGAGACGAAACGGCGGTCCTTCTCCCGGAAGGCGATGAGCTTGGCGACGGACAGGTCGTGCGGTTCGAGACACCAGCCCGTGCAGACCTGCCCAGTCACGACGCTGGTCGTGCCTGGCCCCCGCACGGGGACGAGGCGGTCGCGCCAACCGGCGGGGAGAACGGGAGTGCTCGAATCGACACCGTCGATGTAGAAGTCGTGGAGGTCCTCGAAGGGCGACAGCTCGCCGGCCACGCCCTCCAACACCGTGGCGAGCCGAGCGGTCTCCTCCGGGTCGCCGGTGTCGGGCCACACGTCCACCTCTCGGGATTCCACCGCCTCGTCGGGCAGGTCGTCCGCGTCGAACGAACCCAGGATCGACTGGGAGCCGATGACAATGACCTGGTCACGGCCGGTGATCGCACAGGCGGCCCGGATGGCGTGAAAGAGTTGTTCGCGGTTCACCGGCTCAACTCCTCCAGGACGGCGCGACGCTCGTCGTCGGGCAGGAGGCCCGTGAAAGGCGACACTTCGCGCATCTGGACGCCCTGTTCGGTGGGGTCGAGGAGGGCGGCGCGGAGTCCGCGGACGTCACGGGCGCGGACCAGTTGCTCCCACCGGTCAATGTGGCCCTGGTGGGGCTGGCCCCGGTTGGTCCGGCGGAGGCGGGCGATGTTGCTCGCCAGCTTGGCGGTCCACGCATCCAAAGTTGGGGCGTCGAGTCGGCGGGCGAGGCGCTGGTGGAGCTTCCAGCTGCGCCGCTCGGCGTACGTCATGGGCACCGGCGTGGCCGCGATCGTGCGTTCCACCCGATAGCCCATCGGCGCCAACAGCTTGGCCAGCATCCGCTCCGAAGGCTCCAGCTTGGCGTGGATGTAGTGGCTGATTCGGCCCTGGCTGACGCCCGTCAGGCGTGCCAACTCCGTTTGAGTCATGGCCGTGGCGGCCATGGCCTCGCGCAAGATCCCGGACACGTCGGCCATGGCGCAACTATATCATGGTATGACATAATCGCGCGGGTACCAGTGCACCATGACCCTGCGCTGATCGCGTCACCCTCGTCATCCCAAACCCAGGTCGGCTAGACCTACTGCGTAGCGGTAGGGCAGGCCCTGGGCTTCGATCTTTTCCTTGGCGCCGGTGTCGCGGTCGACGATGACCGCTACGCCGACGACCTCGCCGCCGGCCGCCACGACCGAGTCGATGGCCTGCTGGACGGAGCCGCCCGTGGTCGACGTGTCCTCCACGACGAGCACGCGCCGGCCGGCCACGTCCGTGCCCTCGATGCGGCGGTGCAGCCCGTGGGCCTTCTCCGACTTGCGCACGACGAAGGCGTCGAGGCGCTCCCCCGCGTCGGCCGCCGCGTGCAGCATCGCGTACGCGACCGGGTCCGCGCCCAGCGTCAGCCCGCCGACCGCCGAGAAGTCCCAGTCGGCTACGAGCTCCCGCATGACCCGGCCGACCAGCTGCGCGGCCGCCCCGTCGAGCGTGACCCGGCGGAGATCGACGTAGTAGTCGGCCTCGCGGCCGGAGGCCAACGTGACCTTGCCGTAGACGATGGCTTGCTTCTTGATGGCGGCGACGAGGGCGCTCTGGTCTGACATGCGGCCAGCCTACCTGGTCGGGGCTAGGTCGCCGCGGCCCTACTTGGCGACGCTGCTCGCCAGCACGGCGATGCCCACGCTCCGGTCCCGCGTCGGCCACAGGTCCTGGCGCAGGAGGAGGGTCAGGAGCGCCTGCTGCGGGACACGGTCCTGTGCTCCGGGCACGGGGTCGAGGACCCACGAGTCGTACTCGGTCACGGTGACGTCACGCGGGGCGAGGTCGACGACGTACGTCAAGACCGCCGTGGCCGTCTCGACGATGACCTGATCGCCGCTGTTGAGCGTCTCCACGCCCCGGAACGGGTGGCCGCCGCCGACGCGCCGCCCGGCCAGGACGAAGTTGCCGATCTCGCCCGGCACGGTCGTACCGTCGACCCAGACCGCGCCCGTGGCGCCGCCGCCGTTGATGATCGGCACGGCCCAGTCGTCGCCCAGCGCCGGGATGCGAAGGACGCCGACGCAGACCCCGTCTCCGCTCGTCGCCGGGTCGGCCGGGTTGGCGCAGCCGGTCGCGATGAGGTCGTCCCAGCCGCGCCGGTCGAGCGCGTTGATGCCGGCGAACGTCGCGGGCGCGGCCACGAGGATGAGGGCGAGGATGACGAGGGTCACGATCAACGGGACCCCGCGCCGCCGCCCGACCGTGCGCCGCCCCGGCGGGGGTGTGGGTGGCCGCCCGCCCGCGCCGGCCGCCCGTCGAGTGGACGTCGGTCGGGCGTAAACGGGCGCAGGCATGGACCTATTCTGTCGCATCAGGTGGCCAACCCTGTCATCCCGGGCGTTGTCATCCCGGCGAAAGCCGGGATCCTTGCCGGAGAAGATCCCGGCTTCAGCCGGGATGACAACGGTCACGACACCACAACGTGTCATCCCGGCGAAAGCCGGGATCTTATGGGCCGTTCAAGATCCCGGCGTTCGCCGGGATGACAAGGGGTTTGGGATGACAAGGCTGTGGGAGCCCCACCACCTCGGCCTCTCAGCGGAAGACCGTGGGCCCTTCGGGCGGCGGCGGCGAGGGCGCCTGGTCGGCGTCCGTGAACGGCTTCGCCCCGCCCAGCCAGCGCGCCAACTCAGCCCCGGAGAGGACCCGGTAGGGGAACGCGGCGGCGGCCGCGCGCCGGGTCAGGACCGCCACGTCGAGCGACGGCCCCGCTGCCACGATCAGATTGCCGAAGCGCCGGCCCTTGAGGGTGGCGGACTCGGCGGCCAGCGTGACCTCGGACCCCGGGCCGCCGAACTGCTCCACGACCCCCGCCACGACCCGCCGCGACCAGCCGAAGGGGGCGTGGTCGGTCAGGTTGAGGGCGACCGTGCCCGCCGCGCCGACGACGCGCCGGACCTCGGCCAGCCACTCCCGCGTGACGAGCTCCCCCGGCACGGACGCCCCCGCGAACGCGTCCACGATCACGAGGTCCGCCGAGTCCTCCCGCAACCCCGCGAACCCGGAGCGCCCGTCCAGCGGCCGCACCTTGATGCCCGACCGCGGCGGCAGCGGCACGACCGCGCGGACGGCGGCGGTCAGCGTGACGTCGGGTTCGAAGACGATCTGGGACGACGTCGGCCGGGTGGCGGCGATGTAGCGGGGGAGGGTGAGGCCGGCGCCGCCGACGTGGACGGCGCGGATGCGGCGGCCGGGCGCGGCGACGCCGTCGACGACGGCGGCCAGGCGCTGGACGTAGTCGAACTCGAGCCACGTCGGGTCGTCGGGGTCGACGTAGGACTGGTCCGTGCCGCCGACGCGGACGATCCACGCGCCCGGCCGCTCGCGGTCGGGGACAAGGCGCGGGTCGGTCACGCGGCCAGGGTAGTCCGCGCGCCCGCCCGGGCCCGGCGCGACCCTGGGCGGGACGACAACCGCCCCACTATGCTTGAGCGCCAAGGCGGCAGCGGGGATGAGCCGGGAAAGGGAGTCCGATGGGCTGGGTCCTGATCGGGGCGGGGGCGTTCCTCGTCGTGGCGGGCCTGATCGCGGCCGTCCTCATCAGCCAGTACAACTCCCTCCTCCACCTCCGCCAGGTCATCCAGGATGACTGGACCGCCCTCGACGCCGCGCTGGCCCGCCGCCACGCGCTGATCGCCCCGCTGGCGCAGGTCGTGGCGACGTATTCCCGCCAGGAGCGCGCCGCGCTCGAAGACCTCGCCGTCACTCGTGACGCCGCCGCCCGCCAGCGCGGCCTCGACCTGGTCCTCCAGCGGGCCAGCAGCGAGGAGTCGCTGGAGAAGGGGCTGCGGCGGATCGAAACGCTGGGCGGGAGCGTGTTCGGCCTCGCCTCGGACCCCGCCTACCAGGCGCTGTTGCGCGACCTGGCCGACGCGGACGAGGCGGCGGGGGAGGCCGCGGAGGCCTACAACTCCGCCGTCGACGACTACCTCGACCGCGCCGAGCGCGGCGCCCCGAAACTCGTCGCCCGCTGGGCCCACCTCTCCACCCCCGTCTACTTCGAGGTCGGCGCCCGCGGCCCGAGCCGCTCCGTCACGCCCGGCGCGAGCGCTCCGGAGGGCGCGGTCACGCGCGGGTCGGATAGCGCTGTCACGCGCGGCGCCGACGGCGCGGTCGCGCGGCCGCGCGATCCCGAGTTGACGACGGTGCTGCCGCGCGGGGCGTTGGCGCCGACGGCGGCCGCGCCGACCCCGCCGCGCCCGGCCGCCGATCCGGAGATGACCCGCCTACTCAGCCGCCCGGGCCTCGCCGGGGCGACGGCCCTGGCGCCGCCGTCGGCGCGCTTCCCCCAGGCCCCGGCCGACGGGCCGGGCACGCCGCAGGGCGCCTGGCCGGACGACACCCGGCCCACGTTCGTGCCGTCCTTCGCCGCCTACTCCCAACCCAGCGGCACGTCCGCCCACCCAGGCTCCAGCTACGGCCAGGCCGGATCTGGCTACGGCCAGCCGGGCGCGGGCTACGGCCAGCCGGGTTCTGGCTACGGCCAGCCGTCCTCCGCCTACGCCGCCACCTACCCCATCACGCCGTCCGCCCGGAGCGCCGGAGCTCCGGGGAGTGGCCGGGCGCCACGCCCGCCCGAGCCCACACTCCGCTCGGACGACCTGGAGACCCGTCTGCTCGGCCACCTCGGCGCGGGCCGTTGGAGCCCGTCGGCGGACATGCCCAACCTGCCGCCGACCACCCCGCCGAGCCGCTCCGCGGCTGGCCAACCCCTGTTCCGCGACCCCAGCCCGGGCCCCGGCCCCCTCCCCCGCCGCTTCGACCCAGCCGCCACCGACCCTGGCCGCACCCAGTACCTGCCCCGCCCGACCATCCCGCCCCGCCCCAGCTTCGCCGACGCCCGCCCCAGCCTGACCCCGCCCCCGGCCCCGGCCACGCAGACCACGGGGTCGGGCACCGTGGCTACGGCCTTCGGCACGTCGACCACAGGCTCGGCTGGCCAGGGCCCGGGGCCCGGCACGCAGGCCAGGGGGTCGGGCACCGTGGATACGGAGCGAGCTCTGCGAGCGACAGTCACGGGGCCTGACACCGTGGCCGACCCCCCCACACAACCCCTCATCGCCCAGGACACCCCCATCGGCGTCCTCAACTTCCTCCGCTCGGGCGCCGCGCACCGCCGCCCCGACCCGCCGCGTGACCAATGACCGTCCCACCCCGCCCGCCAGACGCCTGGCTCCCGCCCGCCGCCGAGAACCCTGGCCAGCCCCAACCCCTTGGCCCTCCCGGCGGCAACAGCAGTGATGCCAACTGGCAGGGTCGCCCCGGCACGGACAGTGCTCAGGGCGGCGGGGAGGACCGTTGTCAGGGCGGCGGGGAGGATAATCGTCATCCCGGCGGCGAGGGTAATTTTCATCCCGGCGAAAGCCGGGATCTTTCCCCCGCCACGGAGTCATCCCGCCCGACCCCCACCGCCCCCCGCCACGCCGCCCCGCCGTCCCACACCCGCCTGATCGTCCTGCTCGCCATCCTGGTGTTCGCGGTCGCGGCCGTGGGCGCGTTCACGGCTCAGGTCCTGCGCCACAACGCCCCCGCCCCGACCGCCGAGCCCGCCCCCAGCGTGACGTCGACCCCCCCACCCACGACTGAACCCAGCCCCACCCCCACCCCCGAGCCCATGCCCGACCGCCCCGTCGAGCCTTTCCCCGACGTCACGCCCGCCGGCTTCGCCGACCCGCCGCCCGGCCAGGGCCTCCAGCGCTACCTCGACCAGGTGATCGAGTGGGTGCCGTGCGCGGCGGGGTCGGTCGAGGGCGACTGCGCGGACATCCTCGTGCCCCTCGACTACGCGGACCCGGACGGCCAGGCGATCACTTTGGCGGTCTTCAAGCGCCCGCCCGCCGACGGCGTGGGCGCGATGGGCCCCCTGTTCGTCAACCCCGGCGGCCCGGGCACGCCGGGCCGGGGCGTGGCGGCGTGGCTCGACGCGGCTTCGCTCCCCGGCTACTCGCTCGTCGGCTGGGACCCGCGCGGCGTCGGCGCGTCGACCCCGGTCGTCTGCGACACGGACCTCGACGCCCTCCGCGCCCTCGACGCCAGCCCGGACGACGCCGCCGAAGAAGAGGCGTTTGTCGACGGCTGGCGGGCGTTCGACCAGTCGTGCCTGGCCCAGTCCGGACGGCTGCTCCAACACGTCGGGACGGCGGACACCGTGGCCGACCTCGACCTGCTGCGCGCCCTCCTCGGCGCGGACCGGCTCAACTACCTCGGCTACTCCTACGGCACGGCCATCGGCGCCCTCTACGCCCAGACCTACCCCGACAAGGTTGGCCGGATGGTCCTCGACTCGCCGGTCAACATCACGGACAACGACTCCGTCTCCCAGGCCGCCGGCTTCGACGTGGCGTTCGGCAACTTCGCGGACTGGTGCGTCGAATCGGGCTGCCGCCTGGCGACGCCCGGCATGGCGACGGGGGCGGACCTCGTGACCGCCACGATCGCCTGGCTCGACGCGCTCGACCAGGTGCCGGTCCCCGTCGGCGACCGCTTCTTGACGCAGTCCCTCGCCTCCGACGGCCTCGCCCTCTACCTCTACCAGGACGCCTCTGCCTACCCCGACCTGGCGGACGCGCTGGGCGAGGCGGAGGTGGGCGACGGGGCGGCGCTGCTGGAGGCGGCGGACGGTCTGTGGGAGCGCAACGACGACGGTTCCTACTCCCCGGCGCTGGGCGCGTTCACGGCCATCCGTTGCGTCGACGGGACGGACTCCGGGCTGGCCGGGGCGTTCGCGGAGTGGCGCAAGGAGGCGGCGGAGGCGCCGCTGTTCGGCGGCTCGGCGGGGCTGGACGTGGCCTGCGAGGTGTGGCCGGTGCGGGCGTCGTTGGACGACGTCACGATCACCGCGGCCGGCGCCGCCCCCATCCTCGTGGTCGGCGCGACGGGCGACTCGGCCACCCCCTACGAATACGCCCAGTGGATGGAGGAGCAGATGCCGTCAGCCCGCCTCCTGACCTACGACGGCCCCGGCCACGCCACCTACGGCGGCCGCAACGACTGCGTCGACACCACGGTCAACACCTACCTAAACGAAGGCACCCTCCCCCCCAAAGGCACAGTCTGCGCAGCGTAACTCTCCCCCTTGTCATCCCGGCGAAAGCCGGGATCTTTCCGTCGGGCAGGACGAACCACGGTTCCAAGATCCCGGCTTTCGCCGGGATGACCAGGGAACGGGGACGACCGCGCGACGCGCGTGTGACAGACGGGTCATGCACAGGACTTCTTCAACAATCTGAGTGATCCACAAGGCGTTGTCCAATTGTTGCCCACCAGTCACGGGCCTGCGACCGAGGTCATCCCGCGTCGAGGCCGTACCGCCCCAGCAACTGGCGGGCCTCGGCCACGCCCTCGTCGGTCAGCCACACGGACTTGGCCTTATGTGCCCCGTCGATGAGACCTTGCTCAGTCAAGGAGTCGATGGCATCCCAGTCATAAGACTTCCAACTCCTCAGCGCCACCACCTGGTCGCCAGACTCAAGATCGATTGTCTTTTCGCCCCATGCGGTCACATACAGCAGCATGAGCGTCAAGTCGCGGACGCGCCCATCCATCACGGCCTCCTCTGGGGCTTGATCAAGCCCCGCGCTAACGGTCACGCCGACTCGCCGCGACCTCCGGTCCGCGGCGGAAGTGGATGACGCCGACGATGTGGACGAGTTCATCCACATCATTGATCCAGAACCAGATGTTGTAGGGAAACACTTCCATTGCCAACCGCCGGTACCCGCCATCCGAGGGAAACTGGTGTGGATTCGCCTCGATCCGATCAATGTCGGCCCGCCCCCGGGACCAGAACCGCGCGCATTGATCCGGAGCCTTGTCGGCGTACCAGTCCAATGCCTCGTCGATGTCGGCCTCGGCTTCGGCGCCGAGACGGGCACGCCACGTCACGCGAAACGCTCGTCCAGACGGGCCTTGACCGCGCTCCAGGGGACACTCTCGTCGGGGTGGGCGCGCATGTGGGCCGCGCGGGCCTCGATCAGGTCACGCTCGCCGCGGCTGGGCACGTCCTGGCTGTCGATCGAATCCCACACCGCGCCGATCAACTCCAATCGGTCGGCGATGTCAAGGCCTGTGGCTTCGTTGAGGAGTTGCGCGCTCACCATGCCCTGAGTGTAGCCGCAGGGAGGGGGGAGGCCGCCGAATCGTTCTGGAGCCACCTATCGGAATCGAACCGATGACCTGCTCATTACGAGTGAGCCGCTCTACCGACTGAGCTAAGGTGGCGCGCGCCGAGAGGAGACTATAGCCGATGCGGGCCAGGGGCGCGCAACGTGGGGACCCCGGCCGCCGGCGTCGGCCGCCTCACCACAGCTCTGCCAGCCGGATGGGGCCGGCCGCCAGGTCACGCCGCCAGCCGCCGATGCGGGACGCGGGCTCCAGTTCGGGGAGGCGCAGGTACCCCCACGTCGGGGCCGAGCCGTCGCGGCGGACCATGACCGTGTGGGCGACGCCGGTGGCCCAGTCGCAGGACTGGACCCAGAGGTCGGCGTCACGGTGGCGGTAGCGGACGTGGAGGAGCGTGTCGGGGTTGGCGCGGATGGCGTCGGCGTGGTCCCGGCCGCGCGGCAGGCAGTCGCACGCCGACTGGACCTCGGCGGGCGGATAGAACGAGGGGGTGAGGTCGATCCTGGGGGCCGCCACCTGCGGTGGGTCTAGAAGGGCCGTCGCCAACGCCGTCACCTCTCACTTCGCCGAACTAGCCGAACTAGTCGAACTGTGTCGAATCTCACTCGTGCGACCCTCTCACACCGCCGTGACCGGACTGTGGTGGTCACGTGTGACTTGTGTGATACATCGCCGCTCGGCCCACCCTAGGCGCAGCCGCCCGGCCGTCCAGTCCGGCGACCACGTCGTCAGGTGGTCCGCCACGACCGCGCAATCCGCCGTTGACAAGGTCTTTCGCGGCCGGCAGAGGGCCCGTCGGGCCGACCCGCCTGTGATCAAGTCCACACGCCCCAGCCGATCGGCCGGAGGGCATGACACCGCTGTCACGCCGCGGGCAGCCACAGCGTGACGGCCGTCCCGCGCCCGGGGCCGTCGCTCGCCACGTCCACCGTCCCGCCGTGCGCCGCCACGATCGCCTGGACGATGGTCAGGCCGATGCCCGACCCGCCGTGGCCGCGGTCCCGCGCCGGGTCGGCCCGGTAGAAGCGCTCGAAGACGTGGGGCAGATGCTCGGGGGCGATGCCGTCGCCGTCGTCCGTCACGCTGACCGCCACGCCGGGCGTGACGGCGGACGTGACGCCCGACGTCACGCCGGGCGTCACCCCAGGGTTCTCCCCGGGGCGGTCCGCCGACGCCGCCGCCACGACCACCTGCCCGCCCGGCGGCGTGTGGCGCAGGGCGTTGGCCAGCAGGTTGGCCAGCACCTGGCCCAACCGCTCCGCATCCCCGCGCACGGTCACGCCGGGGCCGAGCCCGTCCAGATCGGCGGTCAGCGTGACCCCGGCCGCCGCGGCCGCCGGCGCCGCCGCCCGCACGGCCGCCTCGGCCAACTCCGCCGGGGCGACCGGCCCCAGCGCCATCGGCAACCGCCCTTCCTCGGCCGTCGTGACGAGCGCAATGTCGTCGGCCAGGCGGGCCAGGCGGGCGGTGTGGCGGCGCAGCACGTCGAGCCCGGCCTCGTCGGGCGCCACGACCCCATCCGCCAGCGCCTCGTGGTACGCCGTCAGCGCGGCGATCGGCGTCCGCAACTCGTGGGCCAGGTCCGAGAGGAGCCGCCGCCGGGTCGCCTCGACCTGCCCCAGGTCCTCGGCCAGCGCGTTGACCGTCCCGGCGAGGGCCTCGAACTCGGCGCCGAGGTGGGGGTCCGTGACGCGCGCGCCGTAGTCCCCGGCCGCCACGGCCGCCGCCGTCGCCGCCACCCCGCGCAGCGACCGGGCCACCCAGCGCGTCAGGACGAACGCGACGAGCCCGGCCACGGCCAGGCCGGCGGCCAGCGCGGCGGCCAGCGTCAGCGCCCCCGCGCTGCGGTAGGCCATCTCGACGTGGGCGAGGAGGCCGGGGTCGGTCGTGCCGCCCTGCGCCAGGTGGTCGTGGAACAGGCCGGGCCCGGCGACCGACGCGGCGACGACGGCCGACCCGAGGGCGCCGACGATGACGAGGCCGAGCGCCAGCGCCACGAGCGTGCCGAACGAGCGGCGGGCCAGCCACCTCATCGCCACGGCCCCCTGCCCGTCACGTCCCGTCCCCGATCTGGTAGCCGACGCCGCGGACCGTGCGGACGTAGCGCCGCCCGGCCGGGCCCAGCTTCTGGCGGATGTGGGCGACGTGGACCTCGGCGGCGTGGTCGTCCTCGACCCAGTCGGAGCCCCAGAGGGCCCGGAGGATGGCGGCGCGGGAGTGGACGGCGCCGGGGGCGGCCGCGAGGAAGGCGAGGACGTCGAACTCGGTCCGGGTCAATTCAACCGGCCGCCCGGCCAGGGTCACGCGGCGCGCGGCCGGGTCGATGGCCAGGTCGCCGAAGGCGAGGGGCGGGACGGCCCTCGGGCTCCGGGGCCGCCGTTGCAGGACGCGCACGCGGACGACGAGTTCGCGCGGCGAGAACGGCTTCGTGACGTAGTCGTCGGCGCCGATGAGGAGGCCCTTGAGCTTGTCGGCCTCGTCCGCCCGGGCGGTCAGCATGATGATGTAGCAGTCGGAGAACCCCCGGATGGCCCGGCAGACCTCGACCCCGTCCAGCCCCGGCAGGCCCAGGTCGAGGATCACGAGGTCCGGGCCGAGGTCGCGGGCCAGCGCGACGGCGGCGGCCCCGTCGTGGACCTCGCGCGCGTCGAACCCCTCCCGCCGGAGGTACTGGGCGACGACGGCGGCGAGGTCGGCCTCGTCATCCACGACGAGGGCCAGCGGAGAGCGTGACTCCATGAGTGGACTGTAGCGGCACACCCCCAGGCCGAGGTGCCACCCCAGGCCGAGGTGTCAGGCGCCCTGGCCTTGGCGAGGAACGAGCCCGGGCCAGGGCACCTGATACCGCGGCCGACCCCGCACACACCCCCAAGGAATCCTCAAGACCGCCCCCACACCCTTCCGAACCAAGACCCCACGAGCCACGATGATCCCGTCACCGACTCCGAAGGACACCATGCCCCAGACCCGCCGCCCGGCCCCCACGCTCGTCACGACCACCATCCCGATCCAGGGGATGACGTGCCGGGCGTGCGAGACCAGGATCACGAAGACGCTCAAGCAACTGCCGGGCGTGACGAACGTCAAGGCGTCCACGCGCCTCTCCCACGCCGAGGTCACGTCCACCAAGCCCCTCGACGCCGCGGCCGTCCGCCGTCTGGTCGAGCAGGCCGGGTACACGGTCGGCAGCGAGCGCCGGCCGTGGCTGACGCGCGACCGTGACGTCTGGCGTGACGTCATCATCGGCGCCGCCGTCGTCACGCTCGCCGCCATCGCCGCCCAGGCCTTCGGCCTCGGCTCCATCGGCGACCTCCTGACGCCCCAATCCGGCGCCGGCCTCGCCGTCTTCGCGCTGCTCGGCGTGGCGGCGTCGTTCAGCACGTGCCTGGCGCTGGTCGGCGGCATCGTCCTCGGGCTCTCCGCCCGCTTCGCCGCCACCCACCCCGACGCCACGGTCGCCCAGCGCGTCCGCCCGCAACTGATGTTCAACCTCGGCCGCGTCGTCGGCTTCAGCCTCCTGGGCGCCCTGCTCGGCGGCCTCGGCCGCGCCCTCTCGCTCCACGGCGCCGGCCTCGGCCTCCTCACGTTGGCCGTGGCCGTCGTCATGGTCCTCCTCGGCCTCCAGTTGACCGGCCTCAGCCCGCGCCTCGGCGCCCTCACCGTCACGCTGCCCGCGGCCTGGTCCCGCCGCCTCCACGGCGCGGGGCAGGCACCCCGCCCCTACGGGGACGGCCGCGCCGCGGCGCTGGGCGTGGCGTCGTTCCTGCTGCCCTGCGGCTTCACTCAGGCCGCCCAGGTCGCCGCCGCCGCGTCCGGCTCACCCGTCCGGGGCGCGCTCATCCTCGGCCTGTTCACGCTCGGCACGACCCCCGGCCTCCTCGCCGTCGGCACGCTGTCGAGCCTGGCCGGCGGCCGCTGGGCCCGCCGCGTCTTCCACGGCATCGGCGTCGTCGTCCTCGCCTTCGCGCTCCTCAACGCGGTCAACGGCGCCCACCTCGTGGCCCCCGGCCTGGGCGCGGACCAGGCGCCGATCACGGCGACGGCCCGGACGGCCAACGTGACGGACCAGGACGGCTACCAGGTCGTCACGATCACAGTCGACAACAGCGGTTACAACCCGAACGAGACGGTCGTCTACGCCGGCCGCCCGATCCGCTGGGAGTTCGAGTTGAAGGGCCTGACGTGCGCCCAAACCGTCGACGGCCGCAACCTCAACCTGGGCCAACTGCCGCTGCAGTTGGGTGTCAACACGTTCGAGTCCACCCTCGCCACCCCCGGCCGCTACCCCTACACGTGCTACATGGGCATGTTCCCCGCCACGGTCATCGCCATCGAGGCCCCGGCATGAGCCGGAGGCCATGGGGTCGGGCACGCCGGCCATGGGGTCGGGCACGCTGGCTACGGAGCGAGGAACGAGCGACAGCCAGCGGGCCTGACACCGTGGCCGCCCCCAAGCCCAACACCGTGGCCGCCCCCAGGCCACACCCCCCGAACTACACTGACCACCAACCAAGGAGCCCCCAATGACCACCGAGGTCCGACCGCAGCCGACGTCGACCGTCACGATTCCCGTGGGCGGGATGACGTGCGCAGCCTGCGTCAAGCGGGTGGAGAAGTTCATCGGCCGGCTGGACGGCGTGGAGCGCGTCTCCGTCAACCTGGCCACGGAGAAGGCGACGGTCGCGTACAACCCGCTGGCGCTCCGCGTGACCGCGATCAAAGAGGCGATCACGCAGGCCGGCTACGAACCCCTGGAGCTGGCCGGCCCCGACGCGCTGGAGGCAGACCGCCAACGCCGCCAGCAGGCCATCACGACGCTCTGGCTGAAGTTCGCCGTCGCCGCCGCCTTCACGCTGCCCCTGCTCTACCTGGCGATGGCCCCGATGATCGCGGGCGGCCTGCCGCTCCCCGACGCCCTCCAGCCGATGGCCCACCCGCTCCGCTACGCGCTCCTCGAAACGGCCCTCGTGACCCCCGTCGTCGGCGTCGGCTACCGCTTCTACACGGTCGGCTTCAAGACCCTGGCCCAGCTCTCGCCCAACATGGACTCCCTCATCGCCGTCGGCACGTCCGCCGCCGTCGCGTTCTCCCTCTACCACGTCGTCCTCGTGGCCCGCGGCGACACCATGGCCGTTGACAACCTGTATTTCGAGACGGCGGGCGTCATCATCACGCTGATCCTCCTGGGCAAGTCGCTCGAGGCGGTCTCCAAGGGCCGGACTTCCGAGGCCATCAAGAAGCTCATGGACCTGGCTCCCAAGACCGCGTTCGTGGTCCGGGACGGCGACCTGGCGGAGATTCCGGCGGCGGCCGTCGAGCCGGGCGACATCGTCGTGGTCAAGCCGGGCGGCCAGGTGCCCGTCGACGGGACGGTCCTGGAGGGGCATTCGGCGGTCGACGAGGCGATGCTGACGGGCGAGTCGGTCCCGGCGGAGAAGGGCCCGGGCGACCCGGTCTACGCGGCCACGCTCAACACGTCCGGCACTCTGCGCTTCGCCGCCGAGAAGGTCGGCCACGACACGGCGCTGGCCCAGATCATCCGCCTGGTCGAGGAGGCCCAGGGCTCGAAGGCGCCGATCGCGGCGCTGGCGGACCGCGTCGCCGGGTACTTCGTGCCGATCGTCATGGCCATCGCGCTGGTGGCGGGCGGCGCCTGGTGGATCGGCCGGGGCGACTTCGAGTTCGCGCTCAAGATCTTCATCTCGGTCCTCGTCATCGCCTGCCCCTGCGCCCTCGGCCTGGCGACGCCGACCGCGATCATGGTCGGCACGGGCAAGGGCGCCGAACTGGGCATCCTGATCAAGTCCGGCGCGGCGCTCGAGATCGCCCACCAGGTCTCCGCCGTCGTCCTCGACAAGACCGGCACGATCACGGCGGGCCGCCCGTCGGTCACGGACGTGGTCGAGCTGGGCGCGGCGCCGGCGGCCGGATGGCTGGCGCTGGCGGCCGCGGCGGAGGCGGCGTCGGAGCACCCGCTGGGCCAGGCCGTCGTCCGCTACGCCAAGGAACGAGGCGTCACGGGCGGCGCCGTCGGCGCGTTCGAGGCCATCCCGGGGCGCGGGCTCCGCGCGACGGTCGACGGCCACGCGGTCGTGGTCGGCAACGCGGCGCTGCTGGCGGACGAAGGGGTCACGGCGCTGGCGGCCGAGGCGCGGGCGGCCGCGTTCGCGGCGGCCGGCCAGACGCCGCTGCTGGTGGCGGTGGACGGCGAGTTGGCGGGCATCGTGGCGGTGGCGGACACGGTCAAGCCGTCGTCGGCGGCCGCCATCCAACGGCTCCACGGGCGCGGCCTCAGCGTGGCCATGATCACGGGCGACAACGCCCGGACGGCGGCCGCCATCGCGGGCCAGGTCGGCGTCGATCGGGTCCTGGCCGACGTCCTGCCGGAGGCCAAGGCGGCGGCCGTGGCGGGGCTCCAGGCCGGCGGCGCGAAGGTGGCGATGGTCGGCGACGGCATCAACGACGCGCCCGCGCTGGCCCAGGCCGACCTCGGCATCGCCATCGGCTCCGGCACGGACGTGGCCATCGAGTCGGCCGACATCGTCCTCATCCGCGACGACCTCGGCGCCGTCGCCACGGCCCTGGAGCTGTCCGCCCGGACCGTCCGCACGATCAAGCAGAACCTGTTCTGGGCCTTCGGCTACAACGTGCTGGGCATCCCGGTCGCGGCCGGCCTGCTGTACCTGTTCGGCGGCCCGACGTTGAAGCCAGTCTTCGCCGCCGCCGCCATGAGCCTGAGCTCAGTCTCAGTCCTGACCAACGCCCTGCGCCTGAAGCGTTTCCAGGCCCAGGCGTGAGGCCGAGGTGTCAGATGCCGCGGCCCTGGCGAGGAACGAGCCAGGCCATGGGGTCGGGCACGCTGGCTACGGAGCGAGGAACGAGCGACAGCCAGCGGGCCTGACACCGTGGCCGTGCGAGGTCCCAGGCGGCACAGGCCGAGGTGTCAGCGGCCTTCTCTGTCATCCTGAGCCCCCTTCTCTGTCATCCTGAGCTCAGCGAAGGATCTCACCCGCCACCGAGATCCTGCGCTGCGCTCAGGCTGACAGGGAAAGCCCTGGAATAAACCCCCACCCCTCTGCGTTATCACTCCTGGCAACCACACCCGGCCTCCACGAGAGCCGGATCCACAGGTGAGAGGAGGAGCGCGTGACTACCCCACGGCCCACACCGCCGGCCACGCGCCTCCTCCGCTCCCGCCTGGCTGCCGCGATGGCCTCCGCCATCTGACTTGGCGGGCCGCGATCTGGGGGGAGCGCGGCCCGCCCTTCCCGGGGGGGGGGGGGGGGGGGCGGGCCAGGGCGGCCCCCCCCCGGGCGAAGGGCGGGGGGGGGGCCCCCCCCCGCCCCCCCCCGGGCGCCCCCCCCCCCCCCCCGGCG
>JAISTC010000203.1 GCA_031272805.1 Propionibacteriaceae bacterium | reverse complement strand
ACTCAGCCCACCGAGGAGGCAGAGTGTGACAAACGGAACCGTCCCCAATGTCACACGCCGCCCGGCCAAACCGCTTGTCATCCCGGCGAAAGCCGGGATCTTTCCGGCGCTGTCCGAGCGCCCCGGGATGACTCACGCGGCTGGGGCTGGCTTGACCGCCTGGATGATGGCGGCGTGGATGCCTGGGGCCACCTCGTGGGTGAAGCGGACGGTGATGTCGGCGAAGCCGGCGGCGGCCAATGCGGCCTCGTATTCGCCGGCCGAGAGGCAGCTGGCCACGCAGCCGATGTCCTGGCCCAGCCGGAGCCGTTCGGCCGGCGTGACGCCGTCCTCGGCCACGACGTCGCTCAGCCCGATCCGGCCGCCCGGGACGAGGACGCGGCACATCTCGCGCATGACCTGCGGCTTGTCGCCGGACAAGTTGACGACGCAATTCGAGATGACGACGTCGACCGACGCGTCGTCCAGGGGCAGGGCCTCGATGACGCCCTGGCGGAACTCGACGTTCGTGACGCCCGCGGCGGCGGCGTTGGCGCGGGCGACGGCCAGCATCTCGTCGGTCATGTCGATGCCGTAGGCGAAACCGGTCGGGCCGACGCGCCGGGCCGAGAGGAGCACGTCCAAGCCCCCACCCGACCCGAGGTCGGCCACGCGGTCGCCGGGTTTGAGGTCGGCCACGGCCACGGGGTTGCCGCAGCCCAGCGACACGTTCAGCGCGGTCGCGGGCACAGCCTCGGCGGCCGTCCCGGGATACAGCGCTGCGCCGAAGCGGGGGTCGGCGGCCTCGCCGCTGTCGCAGCACCCCTGGTTCTGCCCGCCGGCCAGGGCGAGGGCGGCGTAGCGGCGGCGGACCTGCTCGCGGACTTCAGCAGTCTCGGTCATGGTGACTCTCCTGGGGGTCGGGTTTCAGATTGACGGTGATCGATATGTTACGGATCGGATTGATGGCTGTCAATGCATTCGGGTAGGCTGGACGCCGTGCCGACGACCAACGTGACCCCCGTGACCGCCGCCGACGCGCTGGTCCGGACGCTGAAGGCGCTAGCCGACCCGATGCGCCTGAAACTCGTCACGCTGCTGGCCGCCGCGCCGGACGAGGAGTTGTGCGTGTGCGAGTTGACGGGGCCCCTGGACCTCAGCCAGCCCACGGTCTCCCACCACCTCAAGGTCCTAGCCGACGCGGGCCTCGTGACCAGAGAGCAACGCGGCAAGTGGGCGTACTACCGGCTCTGCGCCAACGCCCTGCCCGTCCTCGACACCGTCACGCTGGCCGCGCTGCATTGAGCGAGGCCAGAACCCCCCTGTCATCCTGAGCGCAGGATGACAGAGAAGGCCAGCGCCCAGAACGCCCAACGTGAGCTTGCCACCGCAGAACCGCACCATCAGAACCAGCCCGACCACGGTTGGTGACCGAACCGCTGACTGAGGCGCGGAGGGACGGCGTTCGCTCCGCCCGCAGCGCCGCCGCGGCCCAACTGGCGCACCGCGTGACGGTTCGGCGGCCGAGGACGAAGCGTTGGCCGTGCCTTCGCGCCGGACTCAACGCCCACCGTGCGAGCGCAGCGAGCAGTAGAGAAGTGTGACAAACGGAACCGTCCCCAATGTCACACTCAGGACGAGCGGGTGACGGCTAGGTCGCAGAGGGCGGATAGCGTGGTCTTGGCGGGGCCGTCGGGGAGGGTGGACAGGTCGGCGCGGGCGGCGGTCGCCCTGGCCAGCAGGTCGGAGCGGATGTCCTCAATGACCGGGTGGGCGCGGAGCAACGCCAGCGCCTCGGGCACGTCGGCGGCGGGGACCGGGCCGGCCAGCAGCTCCAGGAGGCGCGCGTCCTCCGGCCGGTTCTGCGCCTGGACTTGCAGCGTCGCCAGCGTCGGCACGCCCTCGCGCAGGTCAGTCCCCGGCGTCTTACCTGCGGCCGGGGCCACGATGTCGATGAGGTCGTCGGCGAGCTGGAAGACAATGCCGAGTGCCTCGCCGAACCGGGTCAGCGCTTCGACCTGGTCCGCCGACGCGCCCGCCACCATCGCGCCGAACCGCGCCGACGCCGCGATCAGGGAACCGGTCTTGTCGCCGACGACCTTGAGGTGGTGGGCGATCCGGTCCTGGCCGGGCGCGGGGCCGAGCAGCTCGTCGATCTGGCCCGTCACGAGGCGCGCGAAGGTCTCCGCCTGGAAGCCGACGAAGTCCGTACCGAGCGTGGCCACGATGGCCGACGCCTTGGCGAAGATGAAGTCACCGGTCAGGATTGCCACCGAGTTGTCCCAGCGGGCGTTGACGCTCGGGGCGCCCCGGCGCAGCGTCGCCTCGTCCATGACGTCGTCGTGGTAGAGGGAGGCGACGTGGGTCAACTCCACGACGAGTGCCGCGCGCACAGCCGCGTCGTCGTCCACCGCGCCGTGGAGGTCGAAGCCGAGGCCCGCGCCGCCCAGGACCAGCATCGGCCGGAAGCGCTTGCCGCCCGCGGCGGCCAGGTGGCGGGACATCTCCGTGACGAACGGCGAGTCGGACGTCAACGTGGCCATCAGGCGTGACTCGATCAGGTCGAGCAGGCGGCGGCCCCACGCGTCGAAGTCGGTTCCGGAGAGAGTCATAACGGGGTAATCATCCCATGAAGTGCACGTGGAGAGGGAATGGGGACGTGGACAGGGCAGACCGCGTGACCAACAGAGCGTCCCGATTGCCACAGCCCGCCCGAGAGTGTGACAAACGGAACCGTCCCCTATGTCACGCCCGCGGCTTTCGCCGGGATGACAAGCGGTTTGGCCGAGCGGCGGGGGGTGACTCCGCGGCGGGAGAGATCCTTCGCTGCGCTCAGGATGACAAGGGACGGCGGCTCAGGATGACAGGGGGGGTCAGAACCGGCGCAGCCGGGTCAGGCAGGATGCCTGGCCCAGTAGTTCCATAGACTCGAACAACGGGGGGCTGACGCGTTGGCCCGTGATGGCCACGCGGATGGGCGCGAAGGCGAACTTCGGCTTCAGGCCGCGCTCGTCGACCAGCGTGGCCCGGAGCGCCGCCTGGATCGTGTCGTGGTCCCAGCTCGGCAGGGTCTCCAGGACGCCGAGCGCCGCGTCCACGATCGCCTGCGCGTCGTCCCGCAGCCCCGCCACGGCCTCGGCCTCGACCACGAGGTCCTCGTCCGCCGCGTACAGGAACGCGAGCTTGGGCAGGGCCTCGGACAACAGCGTCAGCCGTTCCTGGATGAGCGGGGTGGCGCGGCGCAGCAGGTCGACGGCCGCCGGGTCCGGCGGGGTCGGCCAGGCGCCGGTCTCCACGGCGTGGTCCGCGATCCGGCGGGCCAGCTCGTCCGGCTCGAGGCTGCGGATGTAGTGGCCGTTGAGCCAGCCGAGCTTGGAGAGGTCGAAGATCGGGCCGGTCGTATTGACCTTGGCCCAGTCGAACCCGGCGGCGAACTCGGCGAACGTCTGGACCTCGTCGCCGTCGTGGACGGGCGGGTAGGCCAGGAGCTCGAGGAAATTCAGCAGCGCCTCGGGCAGGTAGCCCTGCTCGCGGAACCAGAGGAGCCGCGCGGCGGGATTTTTCCGCTTAGATATTTTTGACTTGTCAGTATTGCGCAGGAGCGGCATGTGGGCGAATTCCGGCGGCGCCCAGCCGAGCCAGCGATACAGCAGCAGGTGCTTCGGCGTGGACGATATCCACTCCTCGCCGCGGACGACGTGAGTGATACCCATGAGGTGGTCGTCAACGACGACGGCCAGGTGGTAGGTCGGGAAGCCGTCGGCCTTGAGGATGACCTGGTCGTCGGGCCGCGGCGCCGCGACCTCGCCCCGGATGAGGTCGTGGAAGGTCAGGTCCAGGTCGTCGGGGATGAGCATTCGGACGACCGGGGTCTCGGAGAAACCGGGGAGCTGGGCCCGCTCCTCGCGGGTCTTGCCGTAGCAGAGCCGGTCGTAGCCCGTCACGGACAACTTGGCCTTGTCCTGCGCGTGACGGAGGTCCTTCAGGCGCTCGGGGGTGCACCAGCAGTAGTAGGCGTGGCCGTCGGCGATGAGCTGGTCCACGAACGGCTGGTACGTGTCGAGCCGCTCGGACTGGCGGTACGGGCCGACCGGGCCGCCCTTGTCCGGGCCCTCGTCCCAGTCCAGGCCGAGCCAGGACAGCGTGTCGAAGATCTGCTGCTCGGAGTCGGCCTGGAAGCGGGCCCGGTCCGTGTCCTCGATGCGGAGGAGGAACTGGCCGCCCGTGTGGCGGGCGAACGCGAGGTTGAAGGCCGACATGTACGCCGTGCCGACGTGGGGGTCCCCGGTGGGGGATGGGGCAACGCGCAGCCGCGCGGGAGTCGAAGTCACGGGCAGGAGGATACCCCGCGTGTGTGCGGCCGACGTGGTGGATGGGGGGACGTGGCAAGGGGTGGCGTTCTTTTTCTTGGCGGAAGTTAAGGCGGCGGACGGCGCTGGGTGTGGCGGCCGGATGCCTGGCTGGCGGTTATTTTTGTGATGCAAGTCACAGGCCGCTACGGCGGCATCCCTTCAGGTGTCATCCCTCCGGGTGTCATCCCGGCGAAAGCCGGGATCTTCTCACTGGCTGTTGACTTCCTCGGCTTTAGGATCCCGGCTTTCGCCGGGATGACAAGGGGGTGGGATGGCAAGGGGGTCGGGATGACAAGGGGGTGGGATGACAAGGGGTTGGGGCGGTCGCCACGGTGTCAGGCCCCGTGGCTGTCGCTCGTTCCTCGCTCCGTAGCCACGGTGCCCGACCCCGTGGCCAGGTTCCTCGCTCCGTAGCCACGGTGCCCGACCCCGTGGCCGGGCTCGTTCCTCGCCAAGGCCGCGGCATCAGACGCCTCGGCCTTTCGGCTATGTCCAGATGGCTCGGCGCGGGACCGGGGTCTTCTGGTAGCGGACGATCAGGCCGATGCCCAGCAGGATGAGGCCGAACGCGGCGGCCAGAGTGCCCATGCTGACCTGGCCCAAGTGCGCCGGCGCGCCCGTGTCCGGCAGCGTCCGGATCGTGGTCGGCGTGGTCGGCGTGTTGTCCGAGGTCGACGGCAGCGGCGGGCTGGTCGTCGTCTCGGTCGTCGGCGGCTCCGTCGTCGGCGGTGGAGTCGGCGGCTCGGTTGTGGGTGGTGGGGTCGGTGGCTCGGTCGTCGGCGGCGGGCCGCTCGGCTGTCTCGTGTTGACCGCCGCGCGATCCTGCGTCGTCTCGACCGTCACGGTCACCGTCGTCGGCGTCGAACTGGCCTCGTGCTCGACCTCAACCGTGAACTCGCCCTTGGCCTTGGCCGTGTTGATGACGGCGCACAGCGCCGGATTGGCCGGGTCGTCTTCCGCCTCGATGTCACACGCGTCCAGGCTGTTCGAGTTGGTGATCGCCGGGGTCGTGCAGGTCGTGAAGATGCTGCCGCCCGAGGCCAAATCGCCCAAGACCTTGCCCACCGCGCAGTTCTCCGACAAGTCCGGACTGCCGTGGCCGCCCCCGCCGGCCTTCAGGTCCTCGCGGGTCAGGGTGACGTTCGCCAGGTCGGTCGCGCCCGTGTTCGTCACGACGATCAGCCACTGGGCGTCCGTGTTGTAGGTCACGGTCGTCTGCTTGACCCAGCCGCCGGCCGCCTGGTCCTGGGCCAGCTCCGCCAACTCCGCCTCGGTCGGGTCGGCGCAGCCCGTGCCCTTGCCGCAGACCCACTTGGTCAGAGTGAGGCCCGCCGTCGGCTCCGTCACGGAGGCCGAGTCCTGGTTGGACGGCACGTAGTGCAGGTCCTTGTCCTCGGGGTTGTCTTCGGGGTTGCCCGTGAACCGCAGGAGGAGGTCCTGCCCGTTCGGGTCATCGGGCGCGTGGAACGTCGCGTTGAGGGTCGCGTAGTTGGTCAGCGTCCCGGCCAGCGGGTGGCTCAACTGATCGGCGGTGTTCTCCTTCTCGATCAGCGTCGTGCACGTCAGCGACCGGGAATACCCAGGATCAAGGCTCCCGAAGTCGAGTTCTTCGCACGCGTCGGTGTTGCCGACGTAGGCGTCATCCGCGGCGGCCGACTGGGTCGTCCAGTCCTTCGCCACGTGGATGTTGTCCAACGTAATGTTGCCGGAGTTCGTCGCGGTCAAGCGCCACGTCACGGCGGCAGAGCCATACGGCAGTTCCTGGGCCTTGACCCACGCCGTGGGGTCCTCACCGTCGCACTGAGACCCTGAGCCGTACTTGCAGACTTCCTTCGTCAGCGTCAGTTCAGGGTCAATCACGAAAATCCTGCCGCGATTGGTCGCGTCAGCGGCAGCAGGACTGTCCTGCGGGCCCGTTGCGCTGACAGGAGTGCCAGCAGGGTACCCGTAGCTGCCACCGTCGTTCGGGACCACAGCCCCCAGGAGCCATCTGTGGGGGACCAAGTAGTTGGTTGAGTTCAGCGGCTCGATGTCGGCCGCCGTCACGCTGAACACGCCCGTACCCAAGCACCAAGCGTTGAAGGCGATATTGCCCGACACCGACGGCGGAACGACGGGGTCTTGGTCAGAGGCGCATGCGTCCAGGCCGGATAGAGTTACCTTGTCTGCTACCGCCACTGACACGGCCCAGGTAGTGTTCTCTTCTCCGGACGGATCCGTCCCATAACGCGCGTCATACCAAGCACCCATCGGGAAGTACCTGCCCCTGGGCCCCGCATCGAACACCTCTGCGTTGCCTCCGACATTTGTCCATTGCTGGACCTGGGTGATGCTGGTGTACTGCGTGACCGTGTCGCCTCGCAACACATACGCGTCTGCCGGCTCATGCACAATAGTAGTTGCTGCCGTTGACGCTTCGAGAGAGGCCTCAAGGGCCGCTCGCATGTCTGCAACCGTCGCTCCCGGCAGCAGCCCAAGGTCGTCAGGTAGCACTTCCAAGTAGTGGTAAGCCCCAGTCGTGCCGGGAACGACACTTGACTCAGCAGAGGCGGGGGCCGTCAGGTTGAGGGCCAGGCCGCCGGCTAGGACGGCGCCCAGGGCGCCGACGGCGACGCCGCCGGGGGTCTTGTACCACGGCCACTTGCGGCGGGGGCGGGCGGATGTGTAAGGGCTGGGCTCGGCGAGGGCCCGGCGCGGTAGCGCTGTTTCTGGAGTCGACATGGGTCTCCTCAATGTGCCACCGGTCGGGGGAAGGACGCGGGGGGAACGGGGGGTTGGGCCGGGCGGCCAGTGGCTAGTGCGTGTTCCCACTGAGGTCAATCTAACCCTATCTGGGTGGGGGCGGCGTCACAATTCTGTGAAGATCTGGTGAGGGCTTCCCGAATTCTTTGTGAAAACCCCTTGTCGTATTCCGAAACGGGGTTTCTCGTCGGCCTCAGCGCCTGCCCGGTCATCCTCAGCCTCCTCTCCCCTGTCATCCTGAGCGCAGCGAAGGATCTCGGTGGCGGAGAGATCCTTCGCTTCGCTCAGGATGACAAGGGGGCGCTCAGGATGACAAGGGGGCGCTCAGGATGACAGGGGGACCGGGAGGGGCGAGGAGGCCGCGCCCCACGCCCGGGGCACGGCCTCCTCTATTGGGGGGCGGGCAGCGACGACCTTAGATCGTCGCCCGACGCAGGCGACGCCTGGCGCCCAGGGCTAGCAGCCCGAGGACCAGGGCGCCGACCGCGCCGACTAGGGTCCAGGCGGGCGCCGCTGCGCCCGTGCCGGACAGGGTGGGTGGCGCCGACGGCGCCGGGGTGGTCGGCGTCACGCTCGGGGTCGTGGCGACCTCGGCCGTGTCGGGTGCCGACTTGATGGGCGGCTCGCCGGGGTACAGCGGCTCGCCACCGTCGTCCACGGGGGTGCCCGCGGCCTGGGCCGTGTTGATGACGTCCTGGCCCGAGCCGAGCGCAGCCGAGTTCGTGATGGACTCGGTCCGGCAGGTCACGGTCAGGCTCTGGCCGACCGCCAGGTCGCCGAGGACGGCGCCGGGGGCGCAGCCGGTCGTCAGCCCGTGGCCGGTGCCGCCGGCCGTCAGGTCCTCCCGGGTCAGCGTGACGTCGGCCAGGTCCGTGTCGCCCGTGTTGGTCAGCACGAGCAACCACTGGGCCGCCGTGTTGCGGACTACCGTCGTGGCCTTGACCCAGCCGCCGGCCGCCTGGCCCTGGGCCAGCCGGTCGAGGACCGTCCCGGTCGGGACCGCGCAGCCCGTCCCCCCATTGCAGACCCACTTCTCGAGGGCCAGTGCGGGGTGCGGGGTGTGGCCGTGCCAGTCGTCCGAGTCCGTCACGGGGACGCCGCTGAACTGACCGGCCGCGTCGACCGTGACCGTGTCGGCGTGGTTCTGGCCGGCGGCCAGCGCCGTCAGCGTGCCGGAGCAGTCGAAGCTGGCGCCGGCCGCCAGGGGCCCGGCCCAGCTCGTGCCCACGGCAGGCCCGCCGACCGAGCCGAAGTCGCAGGTCAGGCCGACGATGCTGCCGAAGCCGCTGGTCACGCGGTCCGTCACCCTGATGTTGGTCAAGGCCTCCGTGCCGTCGTTCGTGACCGTGAACGAGATCGGCGTGCTCTCGCCCACCTTGAGGAGCTTGCCGGGGGCCTCGTCGTGGTCGCCCGCGACCGGCCCGCCGACGGCGTCGTACTTCTCGACATCGACGGTCGTATCCGGTTTGACGGTGTTCGCCTCAGCTTTTTCCTCCTCGGAATAAACGTCTGGCCAGGGGTGACCGTCGGGACCGGGCAGAGGCACGTCGTCCGCGTCGGCGGGAGTGCCGGCGACCTGGGCCGTGTTGACGACGTCCTGGCCGGAGCCGAGCCCGGCCGTGTTGCGGACATTGGCCGTCTGGCAGATGACCGTGGTCGAGACGCCGGGGGCCAGGCTCCCGAGCTGGACGCCCTGGGCGCACTCGGTCGTCGTCGCGCCGTGGTCGCCGCCACCGGCCGCCAGGTCCTCGCGGCTGAACACGAGGTTGGTCAGGTGGGTGTTGCCCGTGTTCGTGACGACGAGCAGCCAGTCGACCGCGCTGCCGTACGGCACGGTCACGGCCTTGACCCAGCCGCCGCCGGGGGTGCCCGCGGCGAGGCCGGCCAGCGTGGCGCCGGACGGCCGGGCGCAGCCCGTAGCGGTCGAGCAGACCCACTTCTCCAGGGTCAGCCCCGGCTGGGGCGACGGGCTGGCGGACGGGCTCGGGCTGGCCGACGGGCTCGGGCTCGCGGACGGGCTCGGGGACGTGGGCGGGCTCGGGGACGTGGGCGGCACGACCGACTCGGTCGGGCTCGGGCTCGGCTGGCGCGGCTCACCTGGGGTCACGCTCGGGGCCGGCGAGGGGCCGACTGAGGTCGGCACCACGCTCGGGCTGGGCGATGGACTCGGGCTCGGGGAGACGCTCGGGCTGGGCGACGGGCTGACACTCGCCCGGAGCAGGGGCGACGGGCTGGGCGACGCGCTCGGGCTGGGGCTCGGCGAGGTCACCGGGCTCGGGCTGGGCGACGGGCTCGGACTGGGCGACGGGCTCGGACTGGGCGACGGGCTCGGACTGGGCGACGGGCTCGGACTCGGAGACGGGCTCGGACTCGGAGACGGCCTCGGACTCGGACACGGGCTCGGACTCGGACTCGGACTCGGACACGGACTCGGACTCGGGCTCGGGGACGGGCTCGGGCTGGGCGAGGGGCTCGCGCTCGGGCTCGGACTCGGCGAGTCGGGCGGGATGTCCTCGTCCAGGGAGTTGGCCTCGGCCGTGCTCTCGCCCGTCTCGACTGGCTCCAGGGGCTCGCCGTCGGGGCCGAGGACCGGGCTGCCGTCGGGCTCGACCGGGGTGCCCTCGGCCTGGGCCGTGTTGATGACGTCACGGCCGGAGCCGATGGCGTTCGTGTTCGTGATCTTCTGGGTCCAGCAGAGGGCCGTCGTGATCTCGCCGGGGTCGAGGCGGCCGAGGTCGGTCCCGACGGCGCAGTCGCCGAAGGTCGTCCCGTGGCCCGCCCCGCCGGCGTTCAGGTCTTCCCTGGTCAGCGTGACGTGGTCCAGGACCGTGTTGCCTGTGTTCTGCAGGACCAGCAGCCAGCCGACCGTCTCACCGTAGGGCACGGTCGTGTACTTGACCCACGGGTCGGCCTGGATCCCGCCCGCCAGCAACTCCAACAGGAAGGGGTTGGTCGGCCGGGCGCAATCCGAGCCGGTGAAGCAGACGTACTTTTCCAGACTCAGACCCGGTTCGGGCGTGGTCGGCGGCGTCGGGCTCTCGGACGGGCTCGGACTCGCGGGCGGGTTCGGGCTCTCCGAAGGACTTGGGCTTGGGCTCAGGCTCTCCACCGGGCTCGGGCTGTCGGACGGGCTCGGCGGCGGTTCAGGGCTCGGACTCGGCGACGGACTTGCCACCGGGCTCGGCGACGGGCTCTCGCTAGGCGAGGGGCTCGGACTGGGGCTCGGCTCGGGGCTCGGCTCGGGACTCGGGCTCGGTGACGGGCTCTCGCTCGGCTCGGGACTCGGGCTGGGCGACGGCGACGGGCTGGGGCTCTCGCTCGGCGAGGGGCTCGGACTAGGTGACGGGCTCGGGCTCGGGCTGGGTGAAGGCTCCGGGCTGGGGCTCTCGCTCGGCTCGGGACTCGGGCTCGGGGACGGGCTCGGACTGGGCGACGGGCTCGGGCTCGGACTCGGCGAGACACTCGGGCTTGGGCTTGGGCTCGGCTTGGGCTCGTCCGTGTCGACCTCGGCGGAGCTGGGGTCCGACGTGATCGGCGGGTCGTCCGGGTAGAGCGGATTGCCCTCGTCGTCCACCGGGGTGCCCGCCGCCTGGGCCGTGTTGACCACGTCGTCGCCCGACCCGAGCGCCGCCTGATTGACGATGTCCTGCGTCGTGCAGGTCAGCGTGACCTTGTCGCCGGGGGCGAGGTCGCCGACCACTGTTCCCTCGGCGCACTCGGCACTGGTGGCGCCGTAGCCGGCGCCGCCTGCCTCGAAGTCCTCGCGGGCCAGCGTGACGTCGACCAGGGTCGTGTCGCCCGTGTTCGAGATGACAAGGAGCCACTGAGCGGCCGTGCCGTACTCGACGCGGGTCGCCTTGACCCAGCCGCCGGCCGACCGGCCCTCGGCCAGGCGGTCGAGGACCGTTCCGGTCGGGACCTCGCACCCCGTGCCGAGGCCGCAGACCCACTTCTCGAGGTCGATGGCCGGGTTCGGCGTGTGGCCGTTCCAGCCGTCCGTGTCGTCCACCGGCACGCCGGACCACTGGCCGGTCCCGGAGACGGTCGCCTCGTCGGCGTGCGATTGGCCCGCGGCCAGTGCGGTCATCGTGCCGGAGCAGTCGAACGAGTCGCCGGGCGCGAACGGGCCGGCCCACGTCGTGCCGCTGGCCGGGCCGCCCGCGGGGGTGAAGTCGCAGGTCAGGCCGCGGACGATGCCGGCGCCGTCGGTCAGGGAGTCGGTGACGCGGATGTTGACGAGCGGCTCGACGCCGTCGTTGCTGACGCGGAATGTGATCGGGACGGTCTGGCCCGGCTCGACCAGCTTGCCCGGCGCCTCGTCATAGTCGCCGGTCACGGCGTCGTCCCCGTCGGCCGTGTCGAACTTCTCGATGTCGACCGACGTGTCCGGCTTGACCGCGTTGGCGTCGGCCGGGTCCTCCTGGGACACGACATCGGGGAGGGGCAGGCCGTCGGGCCCCTCGATCGGGTCGCCGACCTCGTCCACCGGCGTGCCGGCGGCCTGGGCCGTGTTGACGACGTCCTCGCCCGAGGCCAGTTCGGCCGTGTTGCGGATGTTGTCGGTCCGGCACATGACCGTGGTCGACTCGCCGGACTTGAGGTCGCCCAGGTTCGTGTGGAGCGCGCACTCGCTCGTCGTCAGGCCGTGGTCGCCGCCGCCGGCCGCGAGATCCTCGCGGACCAGCGTGACATCGGCCAGCGTGACGTCGCCCGTGTTCGTCACGACGACGAGCCACTGGGCCGGGGTGCCGTACTCGACCGTGACCGACTCGACCCACTCATCCGTTGGGACGCCCTGAGAGAGTAGGCCGAGGTCGACCCAGGTCGGCCGCTGGCAACCGGTACCCGTCGCGCAGACGTACTTCCACAGGTCGATGCGCGGATGGACGTCGACCGGCGGGATGTCCGGGATGAGGGTATTGGCCTCGGCCGCGCTCTCCTCGGTCTCCTCCTTGGGGTACGGGTCGCCGTCCGGCGTCACGAGCGGGCTGTCGTCGCGGGTCACCGGGGTGCCCTCGGCCTGGGCCGTGTTGACGACGTCGCCGCCCGAGCCCCACTCAGCCGTGTTCTGGATGTCGTAGGTCCGGCAGAGGACGACCTTGTGGGCGCCGGGGTTGAGGCTGCCGAGGTCGGTCCCTTGGGCGCACTCGGTCGACGTCTCGCCGTGGTCGCCGCCACCGGCCGCGAGGTCTTCGCGGGTCAGCGTGACGTGGGCCAGGCGGACGTCGCCCGTGTTGGTCAGGACGAGCGCCCACTGGGCGGCCGTGCCCTGCGGCACGGTCGTGGCCTTGACCCAGCCGCCGGCCGGATCGCCCGCCGCCAGGGCGTCGAGCACGTCGCCGGCCGGCGTGGCGCAGCTCGTGCCGTTGTCGCAGACGTACTTCTCCAGGCTGAGGCCGGGGTTCGGCAGGGTCGTGTTGGCCTCGGCGGCGTCCTCCTCGGTCTCGACCACGATGGGCTCGCCGTCCGGGTCCACCAACGGGTTACCCGCCGGGTCGACGGCCTGGCCGCTGGCCAGGGCCGTGTTGACGACGTCCTCGCCCGAGCCCCACTCGGCCGTGTTGCGGATGGCCGCGGTCTCGCAGGTGATGACGCGGGACGCGCCCGGCGTCAGGCTGCCGACATCGGTCCCCTCGGCGCACTCGCTGGAGGTCGTCCCGTGGTACGCGCCGCCGGCCTCAAGGTCTTCCCTGGTCAGCGTGACGTGGGCGAGCTTCGTGTCGCCCGTGTTGGTCACGATGATGAGCCACTGGGCCGCCTCGGAGTAGCCCACGGTCGTGGCCTTGACCCAGCCGCCGGCCTCGGTCCCGGCGAGCAGGGCCTCGAAGTCGGCGCCGGACGCGCCGACCGGGGCCTGGCAGTCCGTGCCCGTGGCGCAGACATACTTGACCAGGGAGATGCCGGGGCGCGGCTCGACCGTGTTGACCTCGGCGTCGCTCGGCGGCGTCACGACGTCGTCCTCGCCCTCGATCGGCTGGCCGTCGTCGTCCACCGGGGTGCCCTGGGCGATGGCCGTGTTGATGACGTCCTCGCCCGAACCCAACTCGGCCTCGTTCGTGATCGTGGCCGTGCGGCAGGTCACGGTCAACGTCGCGCCGACCGCCAGGCTGCCGAGGTCGGTCCCCTCGGCGCACTCGGCCGAGGTCGTCCCGTGGCCGGCGCCGCCGGCCTCGAGGTCTTCCCTGGTCAGCGTGACGTGGGCCAACGGCGTGTCGCCCGTGTTCTTCAGGACCAGGAGCCAGTCGGCGCTGGTGGCGTGGGCGACCGTCGTGGCCTTGACCCAGCCGCCCGCCGGGCGGCCTTCCGCCAGCTTGGCCAGCGTCGCGCCCTCCGGCACCGAGCAGCTCGTGCCGCCCGCGCAGACCCACTTCTCCAGCGTCAGGCCGGGGTTCGGCGTGTGGCCGTTCCACGGGTCCTTGTCCTCGACCGGCTCGCCCGTGAGAACGCCCGTGCCCGTGACCTTGGCCTCGTCGGAGTGGGACTGGCCGGCGGACAACGTGACCGTGCCCGTGCAGGTGAACGACGCGTCCGGCTCCAGCGGCCCGGCCCAGCGCGTGTCCGCGGCCGGGCCGCCGAGGGCGCTGAAGTCGCACTTCAGATCCCGGAGCGGGCCGGAGCCATCGGTCAGGCTGTCGGTCACGGAGATGTCGCGCAGCGCGTCGTCCCCCGTGTTCGTGACCTGGAAGCTGATCGGCACGGCCGTGTCCTCGGGGACGATCCGGCCGGGCGCGTCGTCGTAGTCGCCCGTCGTGATGGTGTCGTTGCCGAGCGTGTCGAACTTCTCGATGTCGATCGTGGCGTCGGGCTTGACCGTGTTGGCCTCGGCTGAGTCTTCCTGGCTCTTGATGTCGGGCCACACGCTGCCGTCCTGGCCGGTCAATGGGTCGCCCGCGCTGTTGACCGGGGTGCCCGCGGCCTGGGCGGTGTTGATGACATCGTCGCCCGAGGCCAGTTCGGCCGTGTTGCGGATGTTGGCCGTCTCGCAGAGGACCGTCGTAGAAGCGCCCGCCGCCAGCTTGCCCAGGTTCGTGTCCTTGGCGCAGGCCGTCGTCGTCACGCCGTGGTCGGCGCCGCCGGCGTCCAGGTCTTCGCGAACCAAGGTGACATCGTCGAGGTCAACGTCGCCCGTGTTCGTGACCACGAGGAGCCACTGGGCGGAGGTGCCATAGTCGACTGTGACGGCCTTGATCCAGTCGGCGGTCGCCGTGCCGCCCGCCAGGCTGGCCAGGTCGGCGCCGGTCGGGGCAGTGCAGCCCGTCCCATCGGCGCAGATCCACTTGGTCAGCGTGATGGCGGGGTTCGGCGTGGTCGTGTTGGCCTCCGCCGTGTCCGGGTCAGTCGTGACAACGACCGGGTTGCCCGCCGCGTTCGTGTAGGGCTGGCCTTGGCCATCCACCGCCGTAGCGGCCGCTTGGGCGGTGTTGATGACGTCCTGTCCCGAACCCAGCGAGGCCAAGTTCGTGATGTCAGCCGTCGAGCAGGTCACCGTCGTCGCAGCGCCGACCGCCAAGTCGCCGATGACCTTGCCCTCCGCGCACTCCAGTGTCGTCGTCCCGTGGTGGAGGCCGCCGGCGTCCAGGTCCTCGCGCGTCAGCGTGACGTCCTTGAGAGCGGTTGTGCCGGTGTTGCTGACGACCAGGAGCCACTGGGCGGCGGTGGAATACTCGACCGTCGTGGCCTTGACCCAGCCGCCCGCGGCTGTTCCGGCCGCCAGGCTCGTCAGCGCGGCGCCGGTCGGCGTCGTGCAGCCCGTGCCGGCCTCGCAGACCCACTTGGTCAGGTCGATGCCCGGCGTGACCTCGTTGACCTCGGCCGACGACTCGTTGGAGGGCACCATCTTGGGCTCACCATCGGGGTACTCGTTCGTTGGGTTGCCCGTGAACCGGTCAATGAAAGCGTCTCCATAGATGTCAGTGTTGAACTCGCCTATGAGGTTTGTGTACTTGACGTACGGGTTGACGACGGTGAAGTCTCCGTTCAGCGTCGCCGTGTTGACCAGCGTTCCTTCCAGAACAGACGCAAGGCTCGTGGTGCACGTCAGCGACAGGGATTCGCCCGGCTTCAAAGTACCGAACAGCAGACCCTGGCAGTCGTCGCTGGAACCTACGCTGCCTACGTCGGCGGGCTCCGGGCTCAAGGAGTCTTTCGCCACGTGAATGTTGTCCAAAGTAATATTGCCGGCGTTCGTGGCCGTGAGGCGCCACACCACCTCGCTCGAATCGTATGGAATGGTCTGCGCCTTGACCCAAGCGCTGTCATTCTCAACGTCACACTGGGAGCCCGAACCAAACCGACAAACCTCCTTCTCCAACTTAAGCAGGGGATCGACCACGCTCACTCCAGCAAGGATCGAACCGTCAGCGGAGCCCTCGGCATTCTCGGGACCAGATATGTTAGGCGAGATGACATTGCCGTACTCGGGAGGAGTACGGGTCTCCATCTTCCAACCCGCCCGCACCGTGTAGTCAAGAGGATTCGGAGGCTGAATGTCGGCGGCAGTCACCTGCACAATACCTGTACCCATGCACCAGGCGTTCCAAGCCGTTCCCCAGTGGCCCGATCCAGTCACATTCGGGGTACCAGTGGCGCAGTCACCACCGGATTCGGCGGTATTTGGGGTGATCCAGTAGGTAGTCGCCGGCAATATGGGAATCTGGCTACCGTCCGGCATGATCGGGAACTCATCGGCCAGTTCGAACCAACCTGCCCGAGGATAGAAGCGTCCAGCCCAACCGGTCTGGCCATACCGAGTCTGGGTTTGCGTGTAGGAACCAATGTACTGAACCGTGTCCCCCTTGAGCACGTACACAGTCGCCGGACTGTGGCCCCACGGAGCGTTATTCAAGTTGGTGCCCGGATCGGCGTTGATCCAAGCAATGATCTCGTCGTAAGTCCACTCGGCAGGGCCGTCGATGTACATCTCAATGGGGCCGACGAGGTAGGTTCTGGGGCCGTCGGTGCCGGGGACCACTGGGTCGGCTTGGGCGTCTTCTATTGGGGTCACGATCGTGACGACTGTGGAGAGGGCGACCATGCCCCCGATCAGGCCGATGGTACTCAGCCAGGCAATAAACTTTGTTCTGAAAGTCGGCGCAAAGGCGCGCGCGCTCGACGTTGACATGATTGATCCCACCCCTTGAGGACAAGTGTTTGCCGAGTGTTGTCCCCGTGATGGGGACTAGGCGAACACGTGAACATCACAGACCATAATTGTGTGTAAATGTGACCAATTGGGTGATGGTTTGCGGAAGGTTCGGTGAAGATTTGTGTTCGTTGTGTGAGCGTTGTGTGAAATGCGCTTGTCAGGAGGGGGTGGGTTCAAGTTGAGTCCCTTAAGCTCACCTTGGGTCATGAGAAAGTCTGGAGTTTTTGGAATTTGGGTGTAAGGGTGGCGGAAAATCGAGATACAACACATGTTGTTGTAATGTGGGAATGGGGGATTTGTGATTCCTGGAGTGATAGTAGCACGTGACTAGGGGGACGGGGTGTCTTCAGCGGGGCCACGGTGTCAGGCCCGCTGGCTGTCGCTCGTTCCTCGCTCCGTAGCCAGCGTGCCCGACCCCATGGCCGAAGCCAGCGTGCCCGACCCCATGGCCTGGGCCTGGGGTAGCAGAAGGGGGCCCGTCCAGGCGGACGAGCCCCCCTCTGGGTTGGCGTGTTACTTGATGATCTTCGTCACGCGGCCGGCGCCGACTGTGCGGCCACCTTCGCGGATGGCGAACTTCAGGCCGTCTTCCATGGCGATCGGCTTGTTCAGCGTGACGCGCATGTCAGTGTTGTCGCCGGGCATGACCATTTCCGTGCCCTCGGGGAGGTGCACGACGCCGGTCACGTCGGTCGTCCGGAAGTAGAACTGCGGCGAGTAGTTGGAGAAGAACGGCTTGTGGCGGCCGCCCTCTTCCTTCGTCAGGACGTAGACGTTGCCCTCGAACTCCGTATGCGGCGTCGTCGAACCCGGCTTGCACACGACCATGCCGCGCTCGACCTCGTCCTTCTTCGTCCCACGGAGCAGGATGCCGACGTTCTCGCCCGCGCGGCCCTCGTCGAGGATCTTGCGGAACATCTCGACGCCCGTCACGGTCGTCGTCTGCTTGGCGTCGCGGATGCCGATGATGTCGACCTGCTCGCCGGTCTTGATGACGCCGCGCTCGATACGGCCCGTGACCACGGTGCCACGGCCGGTAATAGTGAAGACGTCCTCGATCGGCATGAGGAAGGGCTTGTCGATGTCACGCTCGGGCTGCGGGATGTACTCGTCAACCGCGTCCATCAGCTCGAGGATCGATGGCGTCCACTTGGCGTCGCCGTTCATCGCCGGGTAGGCGGCCACGCGCACGACAGGACAGTTGTCGCCGTCGAACTCCTGCTTCGTCAGCAGCTCGCGCACCTCCATCTCGACCAGCTCGATGATCTCCTCGTCGTCGACCATGTCGCACTTGTTGAGTGCCACGACCATGGCCGGCACGCCGACCTGGCGGGCGAGCAGCACGTGCTCGTGGGTCTGGGGCATCGGGCCGTCAGTGGCGGCCACCACGAGGATCGCGCCGTCCATCTGCGCGGCGCCCGTAATCATGTTCTTGACATAGTCGGCGTGGCCGGGGCAGTCGACGTGCGCGTAGTGGCGCTTCTCGGTCTGGTACTCGACGTGGGCGATCGAAATCGTGATACCACGCTGGCGCTCTTCCGGCGCCTTGTCGATCTGGTCGAACGCCGACACGGCGTTCAACGTCGGGAACTTCTCATGGAGCACCATCGTGATCGCCGCGGTCAACGTGGTCTTGCCGTGGTCGATGTGCCCGATAGTGCCGATGTTACAGTGCGGCTTGGTCCGCTCGAACTTGGCCTTTGCCACTGGGGCTCCT
>JAISTC010000159.1 GCA_031272805.1 Propionibacteriaceae bacterium | reverse complement strand
GTCAAGGTGACGGTGCCGTCGTCCGCCAGCTTGGCCCGGACATAGGTCGGCGCCGGCCCCCGGGCCGGCAGCGTCTCGGTCGACTCCCAGGAGGCGAAGGCCGTCGTCGTGGCCGGCTTGCGAACGCTCATCGTCTTGGTGACGGCGCCCGTCCAACCGAGGGCCGCGAACGTCACGTACGAGCCGGCCTTGGCCTGCGTCCAGGCCGCGCCGGTTTCCGTCTCGAACTCGAGGGCGCTGAGGGCGTGGATGCGTTCGTCGTCAAACTCCTGGAAAGCCAGCGTGTAGTCCGTCTCCTTGACCGGCGCGGCCGGCCGGCTCGTGAACGTGACGTAGCCGGTCAGGCGGACGGCGGCGCCGGTGTAGCCGTCCGAGCCAGCCTTGAGCCGGTAGGAGACGACGGCCCCGGCCGCGCCCGAAACCCCGCGCAGGGTTGACAGGATCGTGCCGGAGGTGACGTCGGGGGCCCCCAGGTCGATCGCCGCCGAGCCGAGCCCCGTCGCCCAGGTGTCGGCCGTCCCGGCCAGCCAGGTGAGGGCGGTGGCCGTGCTCGGGTTCGTCAGCCCCGCCGCGGCGACCGCCGCGATGCGGTATTCGACCGTCGCCGCGACCGCGCCGGTCCCAGTCGTACCCGTGCCGAGGAGGGCCTGGGCGTAGTTGACGGTCAGCGCCGCCGGCGCCGGATAGGCCCGGACACCGGTCGACCACGTCCCGGTCGACTCCTTCTGGACGACCTGGTAGGTCGTCGTCGTCGAGAGGCCGGTGAAGTTCAGGGTCACGCTGGTGGCCGTCCCGCTGACCGTGGCCGTCTTCTGGGTCGCCAGCTTGCCGGTGGCCGTGTCGACCAGGCCGTAGGCCAGGCCGCTGTGGTCCTTGGCGACGACGACGTGGATGGCGTCGGTCTTGCCCGACGCTTCCCGGACCCGGCTGACGTCGGCCACCTGGATGTCGGCCAGGCTCGGGGTCTTGATGGCGATGGCCGCCTCCGACTTCAGGGCCGAGGCCGGCGTGATCTCGGAGTAGCCGGCCGGACGCGAGACGATGAAGAACTCGGTGTTGCGCCCCAAGGGCTGGAAGACGACGTTCTGGGTCGCGCCGGAGAACCAGGGGCTGCCGTTCTCCATCGCGCCCACCGTCCCGTCCTTGTTGACGATGGCGTATTGGACGCGGGAGTCCGTGTGCTCGACCGTGACGCGGGCGTGCACGGCGCCCTTCTCGTCGGTGTAGACCTGGGCGGTGGCGTTGCTGATCTGGGTGTCGCCGGCCGTCGCCACCGACGCCAGGGTGACGTCCTTGTAGTAGCCCTCGTCCAACACGCGGCTCGGGTCGGTGTTGGTCCCGAACGCGGCCGAGACGGCGCCGATGGGGACGCCGACGATCCGGTAGGTCCCGCCGGGCATGAGGTCCTTGAACGTCAGCGTCCCGGCCGCGCCGGGGACATACCAGTCGCTCGTGTTGCCCTCGACCGCCGTCGGGTGGGCGGCCGCCTCGGCGCCGCCGCTCGGGGTGAAGAAGACATCCCCCTCGAGACCGGTCAGCTTGGACGGCGCCGAGCCCCGGACTTGGGCGAGGCCGTAGGCGAAGCCGGGCTTCGTCGTGACGGAGATCTGGGAGCCGCTGGAGAGCGTGGTCGTGCCGGCGGCGCCCAGGTCGGCGCCGGAGGCGAAGACGATGTTGTCGAGGACGTTGCCCAGTTGGCCGCCCTGCGTGCTGAAGACGCTGGCGAAGCCGAAGACGGTCCGGCCCTGGCCCTCGGGGATGGACAGCGCGCCCGTGTGGTGGGTCCACTCGCGCCGGACGCCGTCGGCCAGTACGACGGGCCAATCGGTCGCCGCCAGGTAGACGTAGTAGTTCCTGCCCTGGTAGGTCACGGAGTAGGCCTGGTTGGTGTATTCCTTCTCGCCGTTGACCGCCTGGAGGAACTCGTCGAACTGGCCGTTCTGGCGGCCCACGGTGACATGGCCGTCGTGGTCGAGGGTGTCCTTGTCCGTGATCCCGAGGTCGGTCGCCAACTGGTTGAGGACGCCGCGGAACAGCGTCGACTGGCTGGTGTCGACGTTGGTATAGGCGGTCAACTGTCCGGTCGTGGGGTCCGTTTGGCCGGCATCGGCGTCGAGGCCGTACTGCCAGGGGCTGAAGACGGGGTCGCTGGCGTCGGTGTCGGCGGCGGGGCCGATGATGACCGCCATGATGTCCGGCACGGTTTGCCAGTTGCCGTGGATGTTCTGGTCGAGGCTCCACTCGTAGATCCGGCCCGGGACGGTGGCCAACTCCTCGTAGATCGAGCTCTGGACCGCGGCGCTGAGTTCGGCCGCCATGCCGGTCCCCGTGGCGTTGAACTCGCTGTTGGCCTGGATCTCCATGACCTTGGGGAAGGTCCGGCCCTGCCAGTTGCCGAGGCCGTGGGTCGTGTCCCAGTAGGGGGTGTCACGCCGGGCCTGGACGTGGTAGAAGTCGTCCCACTTGGTCTCGAAGTCGCCGCCCCGGATCTGGGTGAACAACTGGTTGCCGGCCCACTCGTAGTACCCCTCCTTGCCCAGTTGCTTGATGTTGTGGCGGTAGTAGGTGTCGTAGTCCTGTTGGCTGTACGTCGAACCGTCGGCCTTCTTCTCGCCGACGGTGTACGTGTCGGCCACGATCTCGTTGAACACCCGGATCTGGGCGGGGTCCGACGTGGTCTTGGCCGGCGCCGCCTCGGACCCGTCGTCGGCGACGAGGTGGTTGGTGATCTCGACCCAGTAGTAGTAGTAGCCGTGGTCGGACGGGGTCCGCGTCGTCAGCGTGGCGGTCGTGGCCGACTGGTCGGTCAGCGTGATGCCGGAGGCCACGATGGTGGCCTTGTCGGCGGCCGACAGGGGCGTGGCGAAGGCGGTCGTGAACTTGGCGGAGCGGTGCCACTGGTACGTCAGGTAGCCGGCGTC
>JAISTC010000096.1 GCA_031272805.1 Propionibacteriaceae bacterium | reverse complement strand
CTATGGACGTGGATCCGCGTCGCCTCATCATCTTTCGGGCTGTCGCCGATGCCGGTTCGATCTCCGCGGGGGCGCGCCGGCTTGGCTGGACCCAGCCCAGCGTGACGGCGCACATCAAGGCGCTCGAACAGGCTGTCGGCACCCCGCTCCTGCTGCGTGGCGCGACCGGCGTGACGCCGACCGAGGCCGGCGAGATCCTCCTCGCCCACGCCCACGCCATCGCCTCCCACCTCGAGGCCGCCGCCCAGGAGACGACCGAGCTGCGGTCGCTGCACCGGGGAGTGGTCCGCGTGGCGGCGTACCCGTCCGGCCTGGCCACCCTCCTGCCGCGCGCGCTCAACCGACTCCGCGACGCCGGGGCGGGCGTCGAGGTCCGCCTGACGGAGGCGTCGCCCGAGACCGCCGTGACCCTCCTGACGCACGGCGAGGCCGACATCGCCGTGACCTTCCGCCACGACGGGGACCTCGCTGCCGCCGACCTCGGGGACTTCGTGACGCGGCCGTTGGGGCGGGACGAGGTGCGGCTCGTGCTGCCGGCCGGCGATCCGCTGGCCGCCCGGGCGGATCTGCGCCTGGCCGACCTGGCGGAGGTCAACTGGATCTTCGGTTTCACGCGCTGCCACGCCCACATGCTCCGCGCCTGCCTCGACGCCGGCTTCAACCCGCGCGTCCGCCACGAGACCGACGACTACGTCGTCGTCCAAGCCCTGGTCAGCCAGGGATTGGCTGCGGCCGTCCTGACCGAGAGCGCCCTCGCCGCCCACCGCCATCCGGACGTCGCGGTCCGCGAGCTGCCGGAGTTGACGGGTCACGCTCTGTGCGCGGCCTGCCGGCCAGGTGCGGAGCGCGTGCCCAGCGTCCGGGCGGTGCTGGGCGCACTGACCGAGGCCGCGGGCGTGACGGCGTGAGCGGCGCGCGACAACACATTCCAGTACCGGTACCGCTGTACCGTTGTTTTCAGACAACATAGTCCAGTACCGGTACCGCTGTATCGTTGTTTTCTGGGGCGAAAAACAACGATACAGCGGTACCGGTACTGGACTTAGTTGTCGAGGGTGACACCCCTGCCGGTCGCCGTGGGAGCCCATAGGCACGCCCTATGTGGGGCATAGAAGAAACAGGGCTGCCCATATCCGGGCGCGACTGGGACAATCCGAGTACCCGATGAGAGGTTTCTCATCGGCCTCACCCATGGCTCTCACACTCGGGCGCTGGAGTTGGGCAGCCGGGAACCCCCGGTTCCAACCCCAACAAGGAGGAAACCATGAAGCAGTCGACCGTCAAGAAGGCCGTCATCGGCCTCGCCACCGCCGTCGGCCTCGGCCTCGGCGGCCTGGGCATCGGCGCCGCCCTCAGCTCGACCGCCAGCGCCGCCCCGTCCGACACGACCGCCGTCGCCGCCCATATGGGGGGCCACCACGGCTACGGCTACGGCGCCGGCTACGGCTCTTCGAGCGGCCACCACGGCTGGCCGTGCTGGTGAACCCCGACGGGCCCGCCGCCACGCCCAGGCCGCGGCGGCGGGCCTACCCCAAGAGCCCCGCCCCACTCGACTGCAAGGAGCCCACCCATGACCCGCGATTCGGCCCGCGGCCTCGCCCTCGGGGCGCTCGGCGCGCTCGCCCTCGTGGTCGTCGTCTTGGCCGCCCGTCCGGCGGCCGCCACCACGCCCGACCGCGAGCCGGCCATCCTCGCGGGCCCGGGCTATTCCGCGACTCCGGCGGCGGGGAACCTGGCGGCTACCCCGCCGCCGGGCCCGGCCACGACCTCGGGAGTGTCCGCAGAGGCCACGCCGTCCGTACAGGTCACGCTGTCCGCCGAGGTCACGCCGTCCGGATCGACCGACCTGCGTGATTCGAGTGTGGCGGGCGGCGGCTCGGCGGCGGACACGGGTGCCACGGACGACACGGTTGTCGCCTCCGTTCCGGTGGCCGACCCCGTCCCGGTCGCCCCGGCGGCCGTCGGCAATGATGGTTGCAGCGACTGCGGTGTCGGGCCCCACCACGCGGAGGTGGGACACGGCCACGACTGACCACCGGGTCCGGTGGCGCGGGGCCGGGGCCGCAGACCCGGCCCCGCACCACCGTTCCCGGCGGCGCGCGCTGGCACGTCTGACCGTCCAGACCCGCGTCATCGTGACCGTCTGGGTGCTGACGGCGGTCGCCCTCGCGTTTTCCGGCGTCGTGCTCTACACCCAGGGCGAGGCCGGCGCCGACCGGGCCATCGCCGCCGACGGGCAACAGGCGGTGGCCGCCCTGCGCGCCCTCGCCAACCAGCCCGACCCCGCCACCGGAGCCCCGTTCGCCGACCCGTCCGCCCTCCTCTACACCGCCCTCCAGCGGCTCAGCCTCGCCCCCTCGGAAGGGGCGTTCGCCCTGGTTGACGGGAGCGTGCGCTGGCAGGCGGCGGCCAGCGTGACGCTCCGGCCGGAGGCCGACCCGGACCTCGTGGCTCCAGTTGTCGGCCAACGCGGTCCAATACTCGGGTGAGGGCTCAGTGGTCGGGCTCGGCTCGGCTGCCGTAGACGGGGAACTGAAGCTGTGGGTGCGGGACGAGGGCGCCGGGATCGCCCTGGCCGACCAGGGGCGGGCCTTCGACCGGGCGACGCGGGGGCGGACCGGGAGCGGCACGGGGCTGGGGCTGGCCATCGTGCGGGCGATCGCCGAGGCCCACGGCGGGCGCGTCGACCTCGTCTCGGCCGCGGGCGCCGGGTCGACGTTTGCGCTGGTGCTGCCGTGGCGGGGCGGACAGTCCGAGGCCGGGGACTCTCCCGACGGCGGGGCTCTCGGATCGGGCGGAGCCGGCGCGGGCGTGACTGGGGCAGGAGAGAGGGCGGCAGCGTGACCCAGATTCTGATCGTGGACGACGAGCCGCTGATCGCGGCGTTTGTGGCGAAGGGGCTGCGGGCCGCCGGGTACGCCACGCTGACCGAGGCGTCGGGGGAAGCCGCCTTGTCGCTGGCGCAGACCGAGCCGGTCGACCTGGTCATCCTCGACGTCGGCCTGCCCGACCTCGACGGGTTCGCCGTCTTGGAGCGGCTGCGCGGGCAGGGGGTGCGGACGCCGGTCATCATGCTGACGGCCCGCTCGAGCACGGCGGACACGGTCTTCGGGCTGCGCGCCGGGGCCGACGACTACGTCGCGAAACCGTTCCGCTTCGAGGAGCTGCTGGCGCGCGTCCAGGCGCGGTTGCGGCCCGCGGCGGCGCCGGGCGGGACGGTTCTGGCGCACGGGGGCCTCACCCTCGACCTCGTGACCCGGCGCGTCACCGCCGACAGCCGACCGGTCGAGTTGACGGCCCGCGAGTTCACGCTGGCCGAGACGTTCCTGCGCCACCCCGGCCAGGTCCTCAGCCGGGAACAGCTCTTGTCGGGGGTGTGGGGTTACGACTTCGACCCGGCGTCGAACGTGGTGGACGTGTACGTGCGGTACCTTCGCCGCAAGCTGGGGGCCGAGCGGTTCGAGACCGTGCGGGGGATGGGGTACCGCCTGACGTGACGGCCGGGGCGAGGGTGGCGGACAGCGTGACCGGGGCCACAGGAGTTGCATGGGTCATACCCCTAGGGGTATGGTCCTGCTCATGGCTCTACGCACACTGACTCTGGCCGACTTTCCCGCGGTCACGGGCGCGGACGGGATTACGCTGATCGACTTCTGGGCGCCGTGGTGCCCGCCGTGCCGGATGTTCGGGCCGATCTTCGAGAAGGCCGCCGAGGCGCATCCGGACCTGACGTTCGCCAAGGTCAACACGGATGAGGAACAAGAGTTGTCCGCGATGCTGGGCATCGCGTCCATCCCGACCCTGATGATCTTCCGCGACGGCGTCCTGGTCTTCAGCCAGCCCGGCGCGATCGGCGCCAAGGACCTCGACCGCGTGATCGGCTTGGTCAAGGACCTGGACATGGCCGAGGTCAAGGCCGACGCGGCGACCGCGTGACCTGACAACATTAGGCAACAACGGTACAGCGGTACCGGTACTGTGGTTCGTTGTCTCAATGGGCGCCGTGCAGGATCATGCCGATCATCTTGACGTTGAACGCCACGAAGCGGCCCAGTTGGCGGACCACGTTCCGGCGGCGTGACAACGTCTGGGGCGTGGGCAACGGCGCGGGGGCCGTGTCGAGGAACACCGGGGCGGCGTAGACGGGAGCGGTCGTGGCGGTCGTGGCTGTCGTGTCGGGCATGGCTTACTCCGGGATGAGGGTCCAGAACGGGCGGCCTTTGGCCTTCCAGATGAACAGGAAATGCAACATGTATTTGACCCAGTGGCCGGCCAGGCCGATCTCCCCGAAGTTGCCGCGGGGATGGCGGCCGGTCGCGGGGTACGTGTGGCGGTCTGGCACGACCGGGTACATCGTCATGGACGCGGCCGAACCGTGGCGGAACCCCGCGCCCGCCGACGCCACGCACGCCGCCCCGACCTCCGCCAGCGAGGCGTGGTGGGCGGGCCGGGTTCGGCCCAGGACGCGGTCGCGGATCGTCTCGGCCACGGCGTGGGCCATGACACCGGACGGCATGCCGGTCCGCGGCGGCGCGGGCGCGATGACGGTCCCGTCGGGCGCCTGGCGGGGTTGGGAGATCGCGTGGGGCGGCGCGAACGCGATGCCGGGGGCGAAGATGTTGGGGAACGCCGCGCACTCGTAGGTCCGCGGCCAGTCCTCCGCCCGCCACTCCCCGTACGGCTTGGCGGCGTAGTCCGCGTCGACCTTCATGAAGCCGCCGGGGTTGAAGACCCGGTCCGAGATGTCCGCGCCCGACCGATCGAGGACCGTCAGCCCAACCCCCCTGAACGGCGGCAGCAACATCGCGAAGTCGTACGGCAACTCGTGGAAGGAGCCGTCGAGCTGTTCGTACCGGATCGCGGTCGGCGTGACCTCCGTCACGCCCGCGCCGGTAATGGCGCGGACGTCGCGCTCGCGGAACAGCGACTCCGTCCACAGCTTCGAGCTCGTCAGGTAGCCGCGGTCGGTGAAGGCCAGGCCGCCGACGCCGAAGTCCCCCAGGTCCGCCTCGTTGGTCAGGTACACGACCTCGGCGCGGTCGCGCAGCCCGGCCTCGCGCAACTCGTGTTCGACGTTGAACGTGTACTCGAACGCCGCGCCCTGGCAGGTGCACGTCCCGTGGCCCGTGCCGATGACAAAGCGGAGGTGTTCCCCGGCCTGGACGCGCGCCACGGCGGCGGCGAACCGCTGGGCGGCGCCGGTGGCGTGGGCGGCCGTGCAGATGGAGACCGTGTGGCCGTCGGGGCCGAGGCCGGGCGTGGCGGCAAAGTTGAGTTTGGGCCCGGTGGCGTTGACGAGGTAGTCGTAACCGATTCGGCCGGTCTCGCCGTCACGCTCGGGGCCGGTCCGCTGGAACTCCACCTGGGGCGTGGGGTCGTCCGCCGTGCCCTCGGGGTAGAGCACGGTGGCGCGGGCCTGTTCGAACGCGATGCCGCGTCTCTGGTACAGCGGGGCCAGGGGGAATGTGACCTGTTCCGGCCGCATCCGGCCCACCCCCACCCACACGTTCGACGGGATCCAGTTCCAGTCCGCCTGCGGGCTCACGACCGTGATCGTGTGGCCGCGGCGGAGCCAGCGGGAGAGGTGCATGGCGGCCGTGTGCCCGGCGATGCCCGCGCCCAGGATGACGATTCTCGACACAATTCTCCTTGTTAACGACGGGGCCGCCCTCCCCGCCGAGTCTCGCATTCGGGCTTGTCAGCCGGTAGTAGCGAAATCCCTTGAGCCCTATAGCGGGAAACTATGGCAAGAAACAACGAACTCCAGTACCGGTACCGGCGTACCGTTGTTTTCTGGGCCGAAAAACAACGGTACACCGGTACCGGTACTGGAAATGGTTGTCGAAAACAACGGTACAGAGGTACCGGTACTGAGGATCGTTGTCGGGTTGCGCTGTTGATACCCCCTGGGGTATATTCGCGTCCATGAAGCTTGTTGTTGTGGGCGGGGGCGCGGCCGGGATGAGTTGCGCGGCCCGCGCGCGGCGCCTGGATGAGGCCGCGGACATCGTTGTCCTCGAGCGGACCGACTACGTGTCCTACGCCTCCTGCGGGCTGCCCTACTTCGTCGGCGGCGAGATCGCCGAGGAGGCCAGCCTCCTGGTCCAAACCCCCGAGTCCCTCAAGGCCTCGCTCAACCTCGACGTCCGGCTCCGCCATGGCGTCACGGCGGTCGACCGATCCGCCCGCCAGGTCACGGCCGCCACCCCCGGCGGCGACGTCACGTTCGCCTACGACGCCCTCGTCCTGGCGCCCGGCGCGGAGCCGCTGCGCCCGCCGCTGCCGGGTCTCGACTCGCCGCGCGTCCAGACCCTGCGGACCGTGCCCGAGGCCCGCGCCCTGCGCGCCCGGGCCACGGGCGGCGCGACGAGCGCCGTCGTCCTCGGCGCGGGCTTCATCGGCCTGGAGGCCGCCGAGGCCCTCGCCCGCCAGGGCCTCGACGTTACCGTCGTCGAGCTCGCCCCCCACGTCCTGCCGCCCCTCGAAGAGGAACTCGCGGTCCTCGTGACGGACGAGTTGCGGCGCCTCGGCGTCACGGTCGTGGCCGGGGTCGGCGCGACCGGCGTCGAACCGGGCGTGGCGCATGATGTCGTCACGCTGGCCGACGGCCAGCGGCTGCCGGCCGACCTCGTCGTGCTGTCGGTCGGGGTGCGCCCCGACACGGCCCCCTTCGTGTCCGCCGGGCTCGCCGCCGACCGCGGCGCGCTCATCGTGGACGAGCACGGCCGGACCGACGATCCGGCCATCTGGGCGCTCGGTGACGGCGTCTTGTCCCGTGACGCCGTCACCGGCGCCCTCCGCCCGATCCCGCTGGCCGGTCCCGCCAACCGCAACGGCCGCCTCGTGGCCGACGCCATCTTCCGCCCCGAGACCGCCCGGCCGCTCCCCGGCGGCCTCGGGACGGCGATCGTCCGCGTCGGCGCGCTGACCGTGGCGCTGACCGGCGCCAACCGCGCCGCCCTCCAGGCGGCGGGTATCGCCCACCACAGCCTCCACCTCCACCCGGCCCACCACGCCGGCTACTTCCCCGGCGCGGAGCCTCTGCACCTCGTGGTCCACGTCGGCGTCGATGGGGCACTCCTCGGCGCCCAAGCGGTCGGTGGTTCCGGGACCGACAAGCGGATCGACGTCCTGGCCACGGCGCTCCGGGCCGGGTGGAGCGTGGCGGACCTGATCGACCTCGACCTCTGCTACTCGCCGCCGTACGGCTCGGCCAAGGACCCCGTCACGATGGTCGGACTGCTGGGCGACAACGTCGTGACTGGACAACTTAAATTGTGGTACGCGCGGGACGTCGAGGCGGTCCTCCAGGACTGCCTGGTCCTCGACGTGCGGAGCGCCGAGGAGTTCAACTCGGGCCACCTGCCGGGCGCGCTCAACATCCCGCATACGGCGTTGCGCGGCCGCCTCGGCGACGTCACGCTGGCCGCGGCCGGGCGGCCGGTGCGGACCATGTGCGGGGTCGGGTTGCGCTCCTACATCGCCCACCGCGTCCTGACCGCCGCCGGGTTCGATTCCGCCAGCCTGTCCGGCGGCATCCAGACCCTGCGCGCCGAACTCGCCGCCCTCGGGCGGCCCGACCTGATCGTGACGGCACCATGATGGCGACCGTGGCTCCGCCCGCGACGAAGAACGTGACGAAGCACGTGACGAACAACGCGACGAAGTACGTGACGAACAGCGTGACCTCGAACCCATCCGCCCACCCACTCGGCCCATCCCAGGAGGAACGATGACCCCGAACCAGACCGCCGGCCACTTGACCGGCCACTTGACCGGCCAGAGCGCCGATCAACTCGCCACGCAGCGCAAGATCGTCAACCGGCTGCGCCGCGCCAACGGCCAACTCGAAGCCCTCATCACGGCGGTCGAGTCCGGCGGCGACTGCCGCGCGGTCGTAACGCAGTTGGCGGCCGTCTCCAAGGCCATCGACCGGGCCACCTACCTCATCCTGGCCACGGCCATGCAGCGCTGTCTGGTCGAGCCCGACCCCGCCGCCGCGGCGGCCGCGGACGCGGCCGGCCAGCCCCTCAGCCTGGAGGAACTGGAACGGCTGTTCCTGATGGTCAGCTAGGCGGCTGGTCCGCCCCCGACCTCACCCTCGACGACCCAACCCCCATCACCCACCAGAAAGTGACATCCCCATGTGCCGAGCAGTGACGTGCCGCGTCTGCGGCAAGACCACCTGGGCCGGCTGCGGCCAGCACATCGCCGCCGTCAAGTCCCAAGTCCCCAAGGGGCGGTGGTGCGACGGCCGCCACACCGACGCCGAGATCGCCGCCGCCAAGCCCGCCGGGTTCTTCCAGCGCCTTTTCGGTTAGCGCCCCTCTCTGCCTGACCTGCAGAAAGGGGCGCTAACCGGGGAAGGCGCCCGTCCCGCCGCCCCCTTGTACGGCCGTGCCCTCGATCACGGCCGGCGGACGGTCGGGCGCAGCACTCCGCCGGAGTCAGATGACGCCCTTCTGACGCAGCGCGGCGATCTTGTCCGGGCCGTAGCCGCACACGTTGGTCAGGATCGCGTCCGTGTCCTGCCCGAGAGCGGGGGAACCGCGCCACACCTGCCCCGGCGTGGCCGACAGTTTCGGCGCGATCCCGAACGCCGTGACGTCGGCGCCCGTCGTCTGGTCGGTGTAGCGGACGAAGTCGTGGCGGCGCAGGTAGTGGGGGTGCTCGACGCAATCGCGGGCGGTGTTGACCTTGGCCACGCCGACCCGGGCCGGCGCCAGCGCCGCCACGATCTCGTCGGCCGTCCGCTCGGCGCACCACGCGATGATCTTCGCGTCCAGCTCCCGGCCCTTCGGCGACAGCAGCGTGTCGACGCCGTCGCCCGCCTCCTTGTGGGAGAAGTACTCCAGGTCCCAGCCGACCGCCTTGATGAACCGCTCGTAGACGGCCTTGCCGAACGCGCCGATCGCGACGTAGTCGCCGTCCCTGTCGAGGTACACGCCGAACGGCTGGAACGCCGCCGACTTGGTCCCGTTGCGGGCGCGGAGGACGCCGGCCTCGGTCCATGTGCAGAACGTGTCGGCCAGGATGCGGGCGTTGGCCTCGAACTGCGCCACGTCGACGACCTGGCCCTTCCCGGTCTTGAGGACCTCGAAGTACGCCGCCAGGACGCCGAACAGGCAGGTGAACCCGGAGATGTAGTCGCTTGTCCACGGCTTCGTCAGCCCGGGCACGGACGGCGCCGGGTCGCCGTTCAGGTGCATGAAGCCGCTGAACGCCTGGCCGATCAGGTCATAGGACGCCATGTCGCAGTACTCGGGCAGCCCCCCGAACTCCTTGCGGCCGAAGCCCGAGACGTGGGCGATGACGAGGCGGGGGTTGACCTCGAGGAGTTCCTCGTCGTGGATGGCCAGCTTGTCGAGCCAGACCATGTTCTCCATGAAGATGTCGGAGCGGCGGACCAGGTCGAAGAAGGTCTCCTTGACCTCCGGGATGTTGAGGTTCAGCTCGAGGGTCAGCGAGAGCCGGTTGCGGCCCTCCTGGAGCCACGTCGTGGACACCTTCTGGCCGTTCTCGTCCGCGAACGGCGGCATGAAGCGCCACGTGTCGCCGACGCCGGGGCGTTCGATGTGGATGAACTCGGCGCCGAAGTCGGCCAGCATCGCCGCGGCGTGGGGGGCGGCCACGAGCGAGCCGGCGGACAGGACGCGCAGCCCGGCGAACGGGCCGAAGTTGGGCGCGACGGCGTTGGCCTTGGCGCTCCAGTAGGGGGCGGCGGGAGCCGTGTCGGAGGTCACGGTGTTCGCCGGGAGCGCGTCGTCGGCGGAGGTCACGCTGTGAGCTGGCAAGGGTGACATGGGATACCTCGATTTCCGGTTGAAGGGGCCCCTGACAACGGTGTTCGGGGCGATTGCTAGTGCCAGTGTGGGCGTGTTGGGCTCAAGGCGGTAGTCGTGAATCTCCTTGACGGCTAGAGTTTGGAACTATGACAGCGGTGGATCCACGGCGTCTCCTCATCTTCAAGACCGTGGCCGAGGCCGGGTCGATGTCGGCCGGGGCGCGGGCCCTCGGCTGGACCCAGCCCTCGGTCACGGCCCACATCCGGGCCCTCGAGCGCTCCGTCGGTGTGCCCCTGCTGTTGCGCTCGCCGCAGGGGGTCCGCGTGACCGAGGCGGGGCAGATGGTCCTCCTCCACGCGGCCCAGGTGGCCGCGTCCCTCGACACGGTCACGCGGGAGGCCGACGAGTTCCGCCACGCCCGGCGCGGCGTCGTCCGGCTGGCCTGTTTCCAGTCGTTCCTGTCGACGGCCATCCCGGCCGCCCTGCGGCAGATTCACGACGCCACGGGCACTTGGGCGGAGGTGCGCGTGACAGAAGCGCGGCCGGCCGACGCGCTGGCGGCCCTGGCCAAGGGCGACGTTGACATCGCCGTCGTCTGCCGGCACGACGGCGACCTGGCGGCGCCGCCGTGGGAGGGATACCACGTGACGGCGTTGAGCTGGGACGAGTGTTGCCTCGCCGTGCCCGTCGGACACTGGGCGCTCGACGCGGCCAGCCTGACGCTGGCGGATCTGCGGGACGAGCGCTGGGTGTTCGGCTCCGTGGCCTGCCGGGACTTCCTGCTCGGCACGTGCCGCCAGGCGGGCTTCGACCCCAACATCCGCCACGTCACGGACGACTACGTCGCCGTCCAGGCGCTGGTCGCGCTGGGGTTGACCGTCGCGCCCGTGACCACTTCAGCCCTCCGCGCCTACCAGCATCCCGGCGTCGCCACGCGGGCGCTGCCCGAGTTCACCGGCCACACGGTCAGCGCGCTCTGCCACCCCGGCGCCGAGCGCATCCCCTCCGTGGCGACGCTGCTGAGAGCGCTGGCGGGGTCGGGCGCCGTGGCTACGGAGTGAGGCCGAGGTGTCAGGCGCCCTGGCCTTGGCGAGGAACGAGCCCGGGCCAGGGCACCTGATACCGCGGCCGGCGGAACACAACCCTCGGCCTGTCAGATGCCCAGGCCCTGGAACATGGCCAGGATCTGCTCGATGAAGTGCTTCAGCAGCGCCAGCACCTGCGCCACCAACTGTTCGATCCAGCTGACCACCGGGGTTGAGGCGGAGGGTGTCGGCGTCGGCGGGGTCACGCTGGCGCTCGGGCTCGGCCGGGCCGAACTGGGGCTCGCGCTGGGCGTGACGACACTCGGGCTGGCACTCGGGCTGGCACTCGGGCTCGGGCTGGGGCCTTGACTCGGGCTCGGGCTCGGACTCGGGCTGGGGCTGGGGCTCGGACTCGGTGTGACCGTGCCCTTGACCGGGGCCGAGAGTCCGACGCTGCGCGGCGGCGTCGTCTGGCCGTCGACCGCGGCGGCGGTGAAGCGGAACTGCAGCGTGTCGCCCGCGTGCACGGACGGGCCGAGATGGACCGTCAGCGTCACGGTCAGCTGGCCGCCGGCCGCGATGTCGCCCACGACCCACCGGTCGGTCGCGGGATCGTAGGAGACGCCGTCGGCCGCGGCGAACGTGGCGCCGGCCGGCAGCGACACCGCCAGGGTCACGTCGTGGGCGTCCAGGCCGGAGCGGTTGCCCAGCGTCAGGACGACGGAGAAGTCCTCGCCTTCCCACGGGTCGTGGTAGTAGCCCCAACTGCCGAACGCGAATTCGGGCAGGCTGGCGGGCCAGTGGTACATCTCCGCCCCGATGGCGATCTGGCCGTTCTGGGCGTCGGCCGGGTCGATCGTGTAGGTCACCTCGCCGGTCCCGGGAACGGTGATCCGGGTAAGCGAGGCTGTCCCGTGCCACTCCAGCCGGTCGGGCG
>JAISTC010000006.1 GCA_031272805.1 Propionibacteriaceae bacterium | reverse complement strand
CCGAGCCCGAGCCCATCCGTGACGCCGAGTCCATCGCCCAGCCCGCGCCCGTCTCCGTCCGCGAGCCCGTCGCCGAGTGTTCGCCCGTCGCCGAGCCCGAGCCCATCCGTGACGCCGAGTCCATCGCCCAGCCCGCGCCCGTCTCCGTCTGCGAGCCTGTCGCCGTCCGCGAGCCCGTCGCCGAGCGTCCGCCCATCGCCATCGCCGAGCCCCAGCCCAGCCGTGACGCCGATTCCATCTCCCAGCCCGAGCCCGTCTCCCTCGCTGAGCCCGAGCCCGTCGCCCTCGCCGCCTCCCTCGCCGAGCGTCCGCCCAGCGCCATCGCCGAGCCCCAGCCCAGCCGTGACGCCGAGTCCATCTCCCAGCCCGAGCCCGTCTCCCTCGCTGAGCCCGAGCCCGTCGCCCTCGCCGCATCCTTCTCCCAGCCCCTCGCCGAGCCCCATCCTGTCGCCCAGCCCGACTCCGAGTCCGAGCCCGTCACCGAGCCCGAGCCCGTCGCCCAGCCCGAGCCCGAGTCCGAGCCCGTCCCCGGCCGCGAGCGCAGCGGCGAGCCCCAGCCCGTCGGCCTCGCCCAGCGCCCACTCGGCCGAACCGTCCGCCTCCGCCGACGTCGAGCCATCGGTCTCCGCGTCCCCGATCTCCTCGCCCAGCGCGAGGCCGTCGCCGTCGCCCAGCGTCCAGGCGTCCGCCTCGCCGAGTGCTGTCCCTTCGCCGTCGCCCAGCACCAGCCCGTCTCCGTCCCCGAGTCCGAGCCCTTCGCCGAGTCCGAGTCCTTCGCCCAGCCCGTCGCCGTCCCCGAGCCCTTCACCTGCGCCGAGCCCGAGCCCTTCTCCCTCGCCCAGCCCGGTCGCGTCGCCCAGCCCGGTCGCGTCGCCCAGCCCGAGCGCTGCGCCGTCCGCATCGCCCAGCCCGAGCGCTGCGCCGCCCGCGTCGCCCAGCCCGGTGCCGTCGGTGTCGCCGTCGCCGAGCCCGCGCCCGGCCGTGTCGGTCAGCCCGAGGGCGGCAGTCTCCGCCTCGCCTGACGTGACGCCGTCGGCCTCCGCCGCGCCGAGCGCGCGCCCCTCGGCCTCCGTCACGCCGAGCGCCAGCCCGGCCGCCAGCCTGCGGCCGACCGCCTCGGCCTCGCCCAGCGTCCGGCCGACGGCGTCGGCCTCGGCCACGGCTACGGCCCGCGTGACCGTGGCAGCGTCGACCGCCGCCCGCGCCACGGCCCCGACCACGGCGGTGGCCCGGCCCAGCGTGACGTCGCTGACGGCCACGGGCCGGGACTACACGGCCGTGGCGACCGGCTTCCAACCGGGGGAGGCCGTGACCGTGACGCTGTACTCCGACCCGATCACGCTCGGCACGTACCTGGCCAACTCGGCGGGCACGGTGACCGTGACGTGGACCATGCCGACAACGGTCGCGGCGGGCTCGCACCGGCTCGTGTTCGCGGGCGCCGCCTCCGGCAGCGTGGAGAAGGCGTTCACGGTCACGTCGACCGGCACGTTGTCGGGCACAGGCGCGTCCGCGCTGGTTCCGATGATGACGTTGCTGGGCCTGACGGCCCTGGCCCTGGCCGGCCTGGCGTTGACCATGGCGTCCCGGCGCAGGCGGACGTGATGCCGATGCCCAGCCCTGTCGCCCTGGTTCCCCTGTCGCCCTGGTTCCCCCTGTCATCCTGAGCGGAGCGAAGGATCTCGCCCGGGAAGGCAAGAGATCCTTCGCTTCGCTCAGGATGACAGGTGAGCGCTCAGGATGACAGGAGAGCGCTCAGGATGACAGGAGAGCGCCAGGGTGACCGGGAGTGCCTACGCGGCGCCGTAGCGGCGGTCGCGGTCGGCGTACAGTTCCAGCGCGTGCCAGAGGTCGCGGCGGTCGAAGTCCGGCCACAGGCGGTCCAGGAACACCAGCTCCGCGTAGGCGGACTGCCAGATGAGGAAGTTGCTCGTGCGCTGCTCGCCGGACGAGCGGACGAACAGGTCGACGTCGGGGATGTCCGGCTCGTCGAGGAACTGGCGGAAGCGCGCCTCGGTCAGCCGCGCCGGGTCGAGCTTCCCCGCCGCCGCCTGGGCCGCGATGGCGCGGGCGGCGTCGACGATCTCGGCGCGGCCGCCGTAGTTGACGCAGAACTGGAGCGTCAGGGTGGAGTTGCCGGCCGAGAGCCGCTCCGCGGCCTCGAGCTCGCGGATGACCGAGCCCCAGAGCTTGGGCCGCCGGCCGGCCCAACGGATGCGGACGCCCATGGCGTCGAGCTCGTCACGGCGGCGGTGGATGACGTCGCGGTTGAAGCCCATGAGCCAGTGGACCTCGGCCGGCGACCGCTTCCAGTTCTCCGTCGAGAAGGCGTAGACGCTGAGGTACTGGACGCCGGCCTCGATCGCGCCCTCGATGACGTCGAACAGCGCGCTCTCGCCCCGCGCGTGACCCTCCGTCCGCGCCAGGCCCCGCTGCTTGGCCCAACGGCCGTTGCCGTCCATGACGATGGCGACGTGGCGCGGCAGGCGCTCGGCGGGGAGGTCGGGCGGGCGCGCGCCGGACGGGTGGGGGGAGGGCGGGCGTGGGGTCGCAGTCGTCACGCGGCCAGCCTAGCCGGGCGGGGACTAGCCGCGTTCCACGTGGGGGAGGGAGCGGAGGCCGCGCTCCAGGTGCCAGTTGGCGAACGCGGCGACCAGACCGGAGCCCTCGCGCTGGACGGCGGGGGCGACGGCGCGCGTGGCGGGCCAGTCGCCGGTCAGGAGCGCCACGAGGTACGCCAGCGTGACCGGGCCGACGACGGCGGAGCCCGGCGGGTGGCAGGTGGCGCAGACGAGGCCGCCGGCCGCCGGGTTGAAGAACTCGTGGGGGCCCGGCCGGCCGCACGCCGCGCAGCCGTCCAGGACCGGCGCGTAACCCGCCGTGGCCAGCGCACGCAGGAGGTACGAGTCGAGGATGAGCGTCGGCGGGCGGGGGCCGTCGGGGGTGCCCTCGCCGAGGGTGCGCAACGCCCCCAACAGCAAGAGATATTGCGGCAGCGCGGGCTCCTTCTCCTGGTCGACCAGCCGGTCGGCGGTCTCGACCATCGCCTCGGCCGCCGTGTACGCGGGGTAGTCGCCCAGCAGCGGCTGGCCCAGCAGGCGGCGCGTCACGGCCTGCGACACGATGTCCAGGCTGCGCCCCTCGACCAACTGGAGGTCCACGTGGCTGAACGGCTCCAGCCGCGCGCCGAACTTGCTCGACGTCCGCCGGACCCCCTTGGCGACGGCGCGGACCTTGCCGTGGCCGCGGGTCAGCAGAGTGATGATGCGGTCGGCCTCGCCAAGTTTGTGCGTGCGGAGCACCACGCCCTCGTCCGAATACGTCGCCACGGCAAGATCATGCCACCTCGTCGTCCCGGCCCCGGGTCATCCCGACCGCAGCGCCGACTGACGGTCAGCGTGACAAAGGAACCGTCCCCAATGTCACACAATGTCACGGCCGAGGTGTCAGGCCAGGCCGAGGTGTCAGGCTCCCCCGCCTTGGCGAGGAACGAGCCCGGGCGGGGGAACCTGATACCGCGGCCGACAGACCACAACCCCCCCCCCGGCCGAGGCATCAGAGGCCGCCGCCCGGGCTCGTTCCTCGCCAAGGCCGCGGCATCCGACACCTCGGCCTCGCCTGCCACGCACGCCTGGCCCGCGCCCTGACCGCCCAACGTGAGCTTGCCACCGCCGGACCGCGCCATCAGGACCAACCCAACCACGGTTGTCCAACGTCCCCGCTGACTGAGGCGTGGAGGGACGGCGTTCGCTCCGCCCGCAGCGCCGCCGCCGCCCAACCGGCGCACAGCGTGACGGTTCGGCGGCCGAGGACGGAGAGAAGGCCGTGCCTTCACGCCGGACACACGCCCAACGTGCGAGCGCAGCGAGCAGTGAAGCAGTGTGACAAACGGAACCGTCCCCAATGTCACACGCCTCCCCAATGTCACACGCCGGACCTACCGCCCACCGTGCGAGCGCAGCGAGCAGTGGAGCAGTGTGACAAACGGAACCGTCCCCAATGTCACGGTGCGGCGCGCAGCAGGTGTTTTTGCACCTTGCCGGTGGCTGTCCGGGGGAGTTGGTCGGTGAACTCGATGGCCCGGGGCACCTTGAAGCGGGCGATGCTGGCCGCGGCGTGGGCGATCAGGTCGGCCGGATCGACCGCGTGGCGGGCCACGACGAATGCCTTCGGCCGCTCGCCCCAGCGCGCGTCCGGGACTCCCACGATCGCCACCTCCGCGACCGCCTCGTGCGTCAGCAGCGCCTGCTCGACCTCGGCGGGCGAGATGTTCTCCCCGCCCGACACGATGATGTCCTTCAGCCGGTCCGTGATCTGGATGTAGCCGTCGGGGTGGCGGACGGCCAGGTCGCCCGTGTGCAGCCAACCGCCGCGGAATGCCTCCGCCGTGCCCGCCGGATCGTCGTGGTAGCCCGCCATGAGCGTGTTCCCCGACGCCACGACCTCGCCCACCGTGGCCCCGTCCGACGGCACGTCGACCAACTGGTCGTCCGCCCGCACCTCGACGACCCGGAGGGGCCCCGCCGTGACCTGGGGCACCCCTTGCCGGGCCAGCAGGCCGGCGTACTCGGGGAGGGGCCGGTCGCGCCAGCCGGGTTGCTCCTCGCAGACCGTGTACGGGCCGCCGGTCTCCGTCATGCCGTAGCCGTGGACGACCTGCGCGCCCAGTTCGAGGAAGCGGGCGATGAACGCGGGGGCGGGCGGGGTGCCGCCCGTGTGGACCGTGACGGGGCGGGAGAAGCGGCGCCCGGCGGCGGCGTCGGCCACGATCCGCAGCGCGGCGTCCGTGCCGGCCAGGTGGGAGACGCCCTCCTGCTCGATGAGGGCCCAGGCCAGCGGCCCGTCGACCGAGCGGAGGCAGACCTGGCGCGCGCCCACCGCCACCGCCGCCCAGATGCTGGCCCAGCCGTTGCAGTGGAACATCGGCAGCGTCCAGAGGTAGACGGACTCCTGGGTCAGGCGCTGGTGGAGGGCGTGGCCGAGGGCGTTGAGGTAGGCGGACCGGTGGGTGTGGAGGACCCCCCGCGGGCGGCCGGTCGTCCCCGAGGTGTAGTTGAGGGTCAGGGGGAGGTTCTCGTCGGCGGCGGTCCACGGCAGCGGCGCGTCCGAGCCGCGCGCCCAGAACTCGGCCCAGGTGATGGCGGCGACCCCGGCGGCGGCGGGGGCCGCCGTGCCGTCCTGGCGGGGCAACACCACGAGCGGCCGGGTCACGCGGCCCGCCAGGTCCGGCGTCAACAGGTCGGGGTCGGCCAGGAGGAGGCGGGCGCCCGAGTGGCGCAGGATCGCGGCGACTTCGGCGGCGGCCAGCCGCGTGTTCAGCGGGACGATGACGGCGCCGGCCAGGGGCACGGCGAAGTTGGCGGCGATGACCTCGGCCGAGTTGCGGGCCAGCAGCGCGACCCGGTCTCCCGGCTGGACGCCGGACGCGGCCAGCGCGTGGGCGAACCAGGTGGCCTGGGCGGCCAGGGCGGCGAACGTGACGCGGCGGGGGCCGTCGACGACGGCCGTGTCAGCGGGGTGGACGAGCGCGACGCGTTCCAGGAACGCCAGCGGGGTCAAAGGCGCGGGGCTGTGTTCGGAGCACACACCGGGAATATAGGGGCGCGTCCGCGGCCAAAGAAAGCTTCCGGTAAAGCCTTGAGCAAACCCTAACTTTCGGCGCTGCCCCCGCGGCGAGGGCGTTCAGCGCGGCTGGAACTCCACCCGGGCGCCCAGGTCGCTCAGCCGGTCGATCGTGTCGCGCAGGTTGACGAACCGGTCACGCTGGACCGTCACGTCGCCCTCGCGCGCCAGGTCCGCCACGGCCCCGGCCTCCAGGCCCAGCAACTCGGCCATCGCCGCCAGGACCGCGTCCCGCTGGGGGCCGATCCGCGTCACGACCGCGCTCCCGTAGACGAAGTCCTCGGGCGTGATCGCCACGGCCCGCCGGCGGTCCTCCAACCGCGTGACGTCGCCGGAGTAGACCGACCAGACGTCGCCCCACAGCTCGTTGTCGCAGTCGACCCGGCCTGCCAGCCACTCCGCCGCCTCGCGCGGGTCCGCCTCCAGGTCCTGGAGCTTCTCGACCAGGTACGCGAAGTCCGCCACACTGTCCGCCACCGCCAGCGGCGTCCAGCGGCTCGCCCCCCGGTACGCGAAGTAGACCGGGAAATCCGGGTCCTCGTCGACGTCGGCGAAGAACGGCTCGGCGGTCGCGTTGGCCGCCAGCGCCACCCACGACTCCGCCCAGCCCGCGATCGGCCCGCCGCGGAACCGCTCCTGGAAGTCCGCGAACGCCGCCGGGTCGGACGGGTCGGCGTAGGCGCGCGGCAACATGGGGTTGTCCAGGGTGATCGCCTCGTCGAGCAGGTCGGCGAGGGCGTCGGGCAGCTCGTCGGGCGTCACCAGCCCCTCGCCTCCCATTCGCCCAGGTGCGGCCGCTCGGCGCCGAGCGTTGTCGGGGCGCCGTGGCCGGGCCAGACCTGGGCGTCGTCGCGGAACACGTCGAACAGCCGCCGGCTGACGTCGCCGAACAACTGCGCGAAGCGGGCGGGGTCGTGGTCCGTGTTGCCGACGCCGCCGGGGAACAGGGCATCGCCCGTGAACAACTGGGTCGGCGCGCCGCGGTTCTCGGCCACGAGCGTGACGGAACCAGGGGTGTGGCCGCGGAGGTGGACGAAGCCGAACGTCTGGCCGGGCACGTCGAGCGTGTCGCCGTGGCCGAGGCGCCGCGTCAGAGTGACCCCCGTGGCCCGCTCGATGGCCGCGGCGTCGTCGGCGCCCGCCAGGGTGGCGGCGTGGGTGGCGGTGGCGATGGCGCGGAGCGCGCGGATGTGGTCGTGGTGGGAGTGGGTCGTCACGATGGCCGCGAGCCGGGCGGGCACGGCGGGATCGGCGACATCGGCCGCCCCCGCCGCGATCAGCGCGAGGATGGTATCGGGCTCGTCGGCGGCGTCGATGAGGACCTGCGCGCCGGTCGCCCGGACCGTGATGAGGTAGACGTTGTTGTCGAAGCTCGACACGGACACGCGCCGGACGACCAGCTCCGGCAACTCGGCGACCACGGCGCTCGCTCCCATGCCCGCGATTCTACGCGCGCAGGCACGTCATCCTGCGCGGAGGCGGCGCGGGCCGAGGAACGAGGCCTCCCGCCGCCGGAGTCGCAGGATGACGTGAAGACAACGATGACACGTCCCTCTGCGCCGGATGACGGGGGGACACCTCGGCCTGGGCCGTCACTACGGGATGTACTTCGCCGACTGGCCGTACTCGCCGCCCAGTTGCATGGCGTAACACAGGTTGTTGGCCCACAGGTCGTTGTCGCGGCACCACTCCAGCGCCTCGTCCGACGTCGCGAACGCCACGCCCGCGTCGACCAGGTAGTCCGTCTCCGTCAGGCGGAAGTTCGCCCAGGCGTTGCCGTGGATCAGCACGGCGTCCGGGTACTTCTCCTTGAACTGCGTCCACTGCCGCCACATCGCCTGGAATGTGTTCGTGTCCTTCTTCTGCAGCGCGGCCAGGACGGGCGACCACTTGAGGTAGAGCGTGTTCGTGGCGAACGTCGAGTCCGAGTCCGCCTGGCGGTCGAGCAAGGCGCGCGCCTCCTCCTCCGAGCCCGCCGTCGCGGCGGCCGACGGAGCCGGCGTCTCCGCCGCCCCGGCCGTGACGTCGGCCGACGGCGGCGGCGTCGGCTCGTCCGCCCCGTCCCCCGGCGTCCGCAGCAGGTAGAACGCGACCGCCGCCAGCCCGACGGCCAGCGCGGCCAGGAACGCGATCAGCCCGATCCGCCCCCACGGCTGGGGCTCGGGCTCCAGCGCCGCCGGCAGGGGCGTGGTCGGCCCGGTCACGGGAGTCTGGGTGACGCCGGACGCCCGCCGGACGGCCTGGCCCGGCCCCGGCGTGACGGGGGCGGCCGACGGCGGGGACGCCGGGACAGGCGGCGCTGCCGGAGCGGTCGCGGGCGTCGGCGGATGGGCGCCCGGCGGCGTCGTCGGGCCGGTCCGGACACTGGGCCACTCCGTCGGCGGCTCCTCCGTGCCGTCGCCGTCGCGGAAGAGCCAGCCCATCGACGTCGACACGTGGGGTGCCGTCGACCAGACCGGCTCGGCCACCGTCTGGGCCCGCCGCGCCGTGACCGCGTCCTTGACCGCGTCGTCGCCGAACAGGTAGAGCCAGTCGAGCAGGCTCCTGTTGGCATTGGGGTGGTGGGCGATGGCGGCGCGGAGGTCGGGCTGGGCGAGGGCGATGACCTGGAGGTTGGCGCTGGACGTGGCCGGATCGCGGACGGCGGCCAGGGCGGTGGCCGCGTCGGAGTAATCAGCCATGGGCAGTCCTACGACGGGGGCGTGGAGTCACCCCGACATTAGGGGATCAGGTGACCCCCGGCAAGGACAGCGCGAGACTCGCCCCCCAATGTCACGCAGGCCGAGGTGTCAGGCGCCGCCGCCCGGGCTCGTTCCTCGCCAAGGCCGCGGCATCAGACACCTCGGCCCTGACCCCGCCGCGATAGAGATCGTGTCCCCGATCGGACTCGAACCGATACTGGGGCGGGTTTAAGCCGCCTGCCTCTGCCGTTGGGCTACGGGGACGTCCTCATGAGGTCGAGGGCCGCGCCATCGAGGATATCGGTCTCGCGGACCACCAGGGGGCGGCCGACGCGGCGGGCGGCCTCGGCGGCGATCAGGACGCCGGCGCAGATGACCTCGGCGCGGAGCGGCTCGAGGAGCGGGTAGAGCCGTCGGGTGTCGGCCACGCTCAACCTGAGAAGCCGCTCTGACAAGGCATAAAGGTCCTCCAGAGGGACGGTGGAGTTGTGGACGAGGGCGGGGTCGTACTCGGCCAGCCCGGCCGTCATCGCGGCGATCGACGTGTTGGTCCCGGCCACGCCGATCCACGTCAGGTCCGGCGCCGCCAGCGGCACGGCCAGCCCGTCGAGCAACGCCGTCACGGTGGCGCGGGCCGCGGCGATCTCCGCGGCGGTCGGCGGGTCGCCGTGGAGATGGCGCTCGCGCAGCCGGACCGAGCCGATGTCGAGGGACTGGGCGGCGCGGATGGTGCCCGTGGCGTCGCCCAGGATGAACTCCGTCGAGCCGCCGCCGATGTCCGTCACGAGGACCGGGGCCGGGGCGCCGGGAAGATCGGCGGGATCGGCGGGATCGGTCAGCGGGCCGCCCGCCAGCGCGCCCAGGAACGACAACCGGGCTTCCTCGGTCCCGGTGATGATGTCGGGGTCGGTGCCCAGCCGGGACCGGACGCCGGCGAAGAACTCACCGCGGTTCTGGGCGTCGCGGGCGGCCGACGTGGCGAGGAAGCGGACCCGGTCGACGCCCCACCGGCGGAGGACAGCGGCGTAGTCGTCCACGGCGGCGAAGGTCCGGGCGAGGGCGTCGGGGTGGAAGCGGTGGGTGGCGTCGACGCCCTGGCCGAGGCGGACGAAGCGGAGGCCGCGGTAGAGCGTGCGGAGCGGCGAGCCCGCCTGCTCCCAGGGTTCCCCGGCGCCGGCGGCGCTGGCGGCGTCCTCGGCCACGAGCAACCGGATCGTGTTCGTGCCGCAGTCGATGATCCCGACCCTCACCGCGTGACCTCCGAGTCCGATGCCTCCGACGCCTCCGGGAGCGGCGCGCACGGCGCCGTCCACCACTCCCCCAGCTCGGCCGCGACCGCGTCGCCGACCGGGTTGACGCCCGGGCCGGCGGCGAGGGAGTGGGCGAGCAGGGCGTGGAGGCACTTGACCCGGTCCGGCATCCCGCCCGCGCTGACCGCCCGGATCGGCCCGTCGTCCAGCCCCAGGTCCGCCGCCAGCGCGGCGCGGTCGGCCCGGTAGGCGGCGTCGGCGGCGGCGTAGCGCTGGGCGAAGTCACGGTCGGCCGCCAGCCGGGCGTTGAAGGCCGCCATCGCGCCCTCGGACTCGAGCGTCGAGCAGAGCTTCACGGCCCGGGGGCAGGTCAGGTAGTAGAGCGTCGGGAAGGGCGTCCCGTCCTCCAGGCGCGGGGCGGTCGTGACGACGCCGGGCCGGCCGCAGGGGCAGCGCCAGCCGACGGCCACGGCGCCCCGGGGCGCCCGCCCGAGTTGCGCCTCGACCGCGGCGGCGTCGGCGGCCGCCAACCGCGTGACCCGTGCTTCACCCATCGACCCGGCTCCCCGCGTCACTCTCGACCCCGTCACGCGAACAGGGGCGCGATCTTCTCCTCAAACAGGGAGAGCGCGGCGCCGATCGCCATGTGCATGTCGAGGTACTGGTAGGCGCCGAGGCGGCCGCCGAAGAACACGTCTTTCTCCTGGGCGGCGAGCTCGCGGTAGCGGAGGACGCGGGCGTGGTCCTCGGGCGTGTTGACGGGGTAGTACGGCTCGTCGCCGCGGCCGGCGAAGCGGGAGAACTCGCGGGCGATGACCGTCCGGTCGTCCGGGTAGGCGCGCTCGGGGTTGAAGTGGCGGAACTCGATGATGCGCGTGTAGGGGACGTCGGCGTCGGCGTAGTTCATGACGGACGTGCCCTGGAAGTCGCCGACGGGCAGGGTCTCACGCTCGAAGTCGATCGTGCGCCAGCCCAGGTCGCCCTCGGAGTAGCCGAAGTAGCGGTCGAGCGGGCCCGTGTAGAGGACGGGGACCTGGCCGACGACGGCGGCCTGGTGGTACGGCTGGGCGGGGTCGAAGAAGTCGGCGTTGAGGCGGACCTCGATGTTCGGGTGGTCGGCCATGCGCTCCAGCCACGCCGTGTAGCCGTCGGTCGGCACGCCCTCGTGGCTGTCGTTGAAATAGCGGTTGTCGTAGGTGTAGCGCACGGGCAGGCGGTTGATGATCGACGCGGCCAGTTGGGTCGGGTCGGTCTGCCACTGCTTCGCCGTGTAGTTACGGATGAACGCCTCGTAGAGGGGGCGGCCGATCAGCGACACGCCCTGCTCGTCCAGGTTCTGCGGCTTCTTGCCGCCCAGTTCCTTGGCCTGGTCCTGGATCAGCGCGCGGGCCTCCGCCGGGCTCAGCGCCGCGCGGAAGAACTGGTTGATCGTGCCGAGGTTGATGGGGAGGGGGTAGACCTCGCCTTTGTGGACCGTGTAGACGCGGTGGACGTAGTTGGTGAACGTCGTGAACTGGTTGACGTAGTCCCAGACGCGCTCGTTCGACGTGTGGAACAAGTGGGCGCCGTACGTGTGGACCTCGATGCCGGTCGCCGGGTCCGTCTCGGAATAGACATTGCCGCCGAGCTGCGGCCGCCGGTCGATGATGACGACCTTCCGCCCCAGTGTCGCAGCCACGCGCTCCGCCACCGTCAGCCCGAACAACCCCGAGCCCACCACTACCAGATCGACGTCCATGTTTCCTCCCCATCCGGCCTTATGCCTCTGCCAGACCCTACCTAACCCTGTCAGCCAGAGCGAAGCACCCTGTCATCCTGAGCGCAGCACCCTGTCATCCCCGTTCCTTGTCATCCCGGCGAAAGCCGGGATCTTGGAGCCGTGGTACGCCCAGGCCAACGGAAAGATCCCGGCTTTCGCCGGGATGACAAGGGGGTTGGGATGGCAAGGAGGTTGCGACGACAAGGGGGCCGGGAGGACAGGGGTTGCTCAGGAGGTCGCGGCGGGTCACGCCAGGCGGCCTAGGCCTGGGGGTAACCGGGTCAGGTCCCAGCCGACCAGGCGCTCGGCTTGCTCGAAGGCGAAGCGGTCGGTCATGCCGCCGACGTACGTCACGGCCGCGCGGGCCAGGTCCGGCCCCTCGGCCAACCCGTCCGGCAGGTCCTCCGGGTGGGCGATGTAGTGGTCGACCAGGGCGCGCAGGACGTCGATGACCGCCGCGGCCTGGGCGACCGACTCCGGCCGGGTGTAGATGCGCTCGTAGTTGAAGGCGCGCAGTGCCGCCAGCGCGTCGGCCGTGGGCGTGTCGAGGCCGACCTGGCCGGTGGCCACCGTGGTCTCGATCAGCCCCTGCACGAACACGCGGATCTGGTCCCGCCGGGTCCGCCCGGCCACGCGCGTGACGGCGTCCGGAAGGTCGGCTGCGGCCAGGATGCCCGCCCGGATGGCGTCCTCCAGGTCGTGGGCGCAGTAGGCGATCCGGTCGGCCCAGGAAACGATCTCGCCCTCGGGCGTGGCCGGCGCCGGCCGCGACCACGAGTGGTTGCGGATGCCGTCGAGGGTCTCCTGGCACAGGTTGAGGGAGGACAAGACGGTGTCGGCGCCCCACGGCCCGTGGTCGTAGCCGCCCTCCACGTACGGGTCGAAGGCGTCCTCGGAGGCGTGGCCGCCGGGGCCGTGGCCGCAGTCGTGGCCGAGCGCGATGGCCTCGGCCAGCGTGGCGTTGGCGCCCGTCCCGCGGGCGACGGCGACGGCCACCTGGGCGACCTCGAGGGCGTGGGTGAGGCGGGTCCGCTGGTGGTCGGTCGGGTAGACGACGACCTGGGTCTTACCGGCCAGGCGGCGGAAGGCGGTCGAGTGGACGACGCGGTCGCGGTCACGCTCGAAGCAGGTCCGGTAGGGGTCGGGGGCCTCGGGCGTCGCCCGGTTGCCCGCCCCCGACGCCAGCGTCGCGCCGGGCGCCAGCGTGGCGCGTTCGCGGCGCTCGCGGACCTCGCGCGTCACGGCGGGGCCGGGCCCCAGCGGGGCGAACGTGTCAGAGTGGGCGCGCACGACCGGGCCCACCGCGTGACCCGCCATCGTCCCCGCCCAGGTCTTCTGGCGCTCGCTCCGGCTCAACTGAAGAACACCCCGTACCAGACGAGGAACGTGTAGACCGTCCAGAGTTTGCGGCTGTTGTCGGCCTTGTCCGAGAGGTGGTCGGCCAGGAGCTTCTCCAGGACCTCGGTGTGGAAGAACGCGGCGGCCGCCTCGGAGCGGAACGCCTCGCGGATGACGCCGACCCAGCGCTCCTCCTTCAGCCAGAGGCGGATCGGGACGGGGAAGCCGAGCTTCTTCTTGGTCGACCACTTCTCCGGCATCCGGCGGGCGGCCGCCAGGCGCAGGGGGTACTTGGTCGTGCCGCCGGCCAGGCGGTGGCGGGCGGGGATGCGGCCGGCCAGCGCCATGACCTCCTTGTCGAGGAACGGCGGGCGGAGCTCAAGCGAGTGGGCCATCGACATCTTGTCGGACTTCAAGAGGATGTCGCCGACCATCCACGCGTTGAGGTCGACGTACTGCATCTGGGTCACGGCGTCCTGGTCCTTGACCTCCTCGTACCAGGGTCGGACGACGGCGGCCGGGTCGGGGGCGCCGGCCGGGCGTTGGAGGAGGGCCCGGCGCTCGGCGGCGGAGAAGATGTAGGCGTTGCCGATGAAGCGCTCCTGCAGCCTCTGGCCGCGCCGGACGAGGAAGTTGAGGCCCCGCTTGGCCGGGAGCTTCCCGGCCAGCCGGCCCACCACGTGACGGATCGGGAAGGGAACCTTGTTGTACCAGTTGGCGTCGCCCGGCTCGCGGTAGATCGTGTAGCCGCCGAAGATCTCGTCGGCGCCCTCCCCCGAGAGGACGACCTTGAGCTGCTTGGCCGCCTCCTGCGACACGAAGTAGAGGGCGACGGCCGAGGCGTCGGCCAGCGGCTCGTCCATGTGCCACTGGACCTTCGGGAACGCCTCCCAGAACTCGTCGGCCGAAATCATCTTGGGGTAGTTCTTGACCGGGATGAGCGCGCTGAGCTCGCGGGCGTAGTCGGTCTCGTTGTAGTGGGGGCCGTTGTCGAAGCCGACCGTGAACGTCTTGTCGACGTGGGCGGAGCAGGCGATGTAGCTCGAGTCGACGCCCGACGACAGGAAGGAGCCGACCTCGACGTCGGCGATCTTGTGGGCCTCGACGGAGTCGTCCATGACCCGCTCGATGGCGTCGACCCAGTACTGCAGGCTGGGGCCCTCGGCGGGGCGGAACTCCGGCGACCAGTAGCGACCGGTCTCGGGCCGGTCCATGCCGGGCCGCCAGCGGAACCAGTGGCCGGGCGTCAGCTTGAACGTGTTCTCGAAGAAGGTCTCCGGGCCGGGCGAGTACTGGAAGCTCAGGTAGCTCTCCAGAGCGCGCTCGTTCAGGACCTTCTCGAAGGCGGGATGCTCCAGCAGCGCCTTGATCTCGGAGCCGAACAGGAACACGCCGTCCATCAGCGCGTAGTAGAACGGCTTGATGCCGAAGAAGTCACGCGCGCCGAACAGTTCGTGGGTGGTCTTGTCGTAGATGGCGAAGGCGAACATGCCGCGGAGCTTGTCGAACATGGCCGTGCCCCACTCCTCGTAGCCGTGGAGCAGGCACTCGGAGTCGGACTGGGTCGTGAAGGCATGGCCGGCGGCGATCAATTCGTCACGGAGGGGCCGGTAGTTGTAGATCTCGCCGTTGAACGTCAGGACGAGGTTGCCGTCCTCGTTCGTCATCGGCTGGCGGCCGCCCTCGAGGTCGATGATGGAGAGGCGGCGGAAGCCGACGGCGTAGGCCGGGCCGCCGTCCGGCAGCTCGACGCAGTACTCCTCGTCGTCCGGACCCCGGTGGCGGATCTGGTCGGCCATGGCCTTGACCGCGGCGGAGTGATCGTAGGCCAACCCCCGGGGGTCAAGATAACCAGTGAAGCCACACATGGGCAGGAGTGTAGCGCCGGGCCGCGGCCAGGCCGAGGCGTGAGGCCGAGGCGTCTGATGCCGCGGCCCCCTGTCTGTCAGGGCAGGGATTCGCAGGCGACGCCGTCGTTGTTGTTGTCGAGCTTGGCGATGTCGCCGTACCACGGGTAGTACGTGTCGAACCAGGCCTGGGCCTCGGCGTGGGTGCGGAAGTCGCCGCAGTTCTTCGTGTCGCCCGGGTTGGCCGGCTTACTGGAGGCTGGCGGCGTCGTGACGACGGGCGGGCGGCGGAGGCCGACGGTGTCCGAGCCGTCGCCGTTCCAGTCGCCGGCGAAGGCCGTGTCGGTGGCGTTGCCGTAACTGACCTCGTAGTCGGCCACGCCGGTCGTGGTCGAGTTCTTGACGTAGTACGTGATGCCGCGGCGGACGGTCAAGGTCGAGACGCCGTCGCCGTCCCAGTCGCCGACCAGGACGATGTCGTCGGAGTTGCCGTACCAGAACTCGTAGTCCGCCACACCCGTCGTGGTGGAATCCTTGACGAAGTAGTGGCCGCCCCGGCGCACGGTCAGAGTGTCCACGCCGTCGCCGTCCCAGTCGCCCACCAGCACGACGTCGTCCGAGTTGCCGTACCAGAACTCGTAGTCCGCCACACCCGTCGTGGTCGAGTTCTTGACGTAGTAGTGGCCGCCCCGGCGGACCGCCAGCGTGTCCACGCCGTCGCCGTCCCAGTCGCCCACCAGGACGACGTCGTCGGAGTTGCCGTACCAGAACGTGTAGTCGGCCGTGCCCGAGGAGTTGGAGTTGCGGACGAAGTACTGGCCGTCGCGGCGGATCATGGGCGTGTCGACGCCGTCGCCGTCCCAGTCGCCGAAGTAGACCCGGTCGCCGGAATCGCCGTAGTTGAAGCCGCCGTCGACCGTGCCGGAGAGGAAGTACGTGTTGCCGCTGCCGCCCACTTCCTCGCCCTGGGCGAAGGCGGACACGGCGGTCAGTCCGGTGGAGGTCACGGCCAACACGAGGCCCGCGACCACGGAACGTTTGAGGGACATAGGGGGAACCTTTCGGAGAAGGAATCAGTCACGTCAGACTAGCCACGCGGCCAAGCCGCGGCAAGGGTTCCCAAGGCCGAGGCGTCTGATGCCGCGGCCCTGGCGAGGAACGAGCCCGGGCGGCGGCATCAGATGCCGCGGCCGGTGGTGGTCGGCGGTG
>JAISTC010000213.1 GCA_031272805.1 Propionibacteriaceae bacterium | reverse complement strand
GGTGGCGGGCCAGGGGGTCGGGCACCCTGGCTACGGAGCGAGGAACGAGCGACAGCCAGGGGGCCCGACACCGTGGCCCGCGCGAGATACCCGCGTCACGCTCCCCGCCGACCTAGCGGCCACCGTGACCGGCCCAGCGCTGGCCGCCTACGCCACGGACCCCGGCGACCTGATCCTGGCCGCGACGGCCCTGGCCCTCGCCCACGGGCACACGGCGGTCACCATCGAGGCGGAAACCCACGGCCGCCACGACCTGCCGGGCGACCTCGACCCCTCCCGCACGGTCGGCTGGTTCACGTCGACCCACCCCGTCGTCGTCGCCACGACCGACCCGGCCGCCGCGGTCATCTCGGCCAAGGAGGGCCGCCGCCGCCCGCCCGGTGGCCCGCTGGCCTACGGCCTGGCGGCGCGCGACCCGGAGTCGGGCGTGCCGCTGGTGACGCCGAGCGTGGCGGTCAACTACCTCGGGGTCCTCGACACGATCGCGGCCGAGACCGGCTTCCACCCCTCTGCCCGCCCGACGGGCCCGGCGGTCAGCCCCGCCAACCGCCTCCCCCAGGCCATCGTGATCAACGCCAGCGTGGCCCGGGGAGAGCTGCACCTGGACGTGCAAACAGACCCAACCATCAACGTGACAACCTTAATTGCACAGATCGAGGACGCCCTAGCGCAGGTCGCCGCCCATTGCCTGGCCCAGACCGCCCCCACCCCCACCGCCAGCGACTACCAATCCCCCACCCTGGCCCAATCCGAGCTATCAGACATAGCCGCCCTCCTGGACCTGTGACATGGCCGCCAGGCCGATGGTGTGACATTGGGGACGGTTCTTTTTGTCACACGCTAGGCCGAGGTGTCAGGCGCCCTGGCCCTGGCGAGGAACGAGCCCGGGCAAGGGCACCTGATACCGCGGCCGACAGAAGACAACACCACCGGGGTGTGACAAAAGGAACCGTCCCCAATGTCACACGCCCTGTCATGCTGAGCGCAGCGAAGGATCTCTCCCGCCACCGAGATCCTTCGCGGAGCCTGTCCTGAGCGTCAGCGAAGGGCTCAGGATGACAGGCCAGGTGTGACAAAAGGAACCGTCCCCAATGTCACACGGACTACGTCTGCCGCCGCGGCGCGCAGGTAGAAGTGCCCTCCAGGGAACACGTGCTGCGCAAACGGACCGGTGGTCAACGCCGCCCACCCGGCCAGCGCGTCAGCCCCCGCCTCCGGGTCGTCGGCCCCGCCCAGCGCCAGCACGGGCACGCCGGGCAACACGACCCCGCTGAGGTCATGCGCGTTCAGCAAGTCCAGGTCCGACGACAACACGCCCAGCGCATACGCCCGGAGTTCCGGGTCGGCCAGCGCGGCGGCCGAGTCGGGGTCGACCGCCAGCAGTTCGTCGGCCAGCCGCTGGCCGGTCGCGGGGTCGTCCGTCACGCGGGCCGTGAACGCCCGGCCGGACCCGCCCGGCCCGATCCCGGACACCACGAGCCGGACGTCACGTCCCGCGCGGGCCAACGCCAGCGTGACCTCGTACGCCACGACCGCCCCCATCGAGTGCCCGAATACGACGACCGGCCCAGACCAACCGGCAGCCTCGATCTCGGCCGCGACAGCCCTCGCCATGTCGGCCAGGCTGGCCGCCGGCGGTTCCCCCCACCGGTTCTCCCGCCCGGGATACGTCACGGCGGCCAGCCGCCAGTCCGCCGGCACGAGCCCGCGCCACGGCGCGAAGAAGCTGGCGGCCCCGCCCGCGTGGGGACAGCACACCAGGGTCGCGCCCGCCGGCGCCGGATCGGTATAGAGACGCAGCCACACAATTCCTCCCACGCAGGAGTATGTCAGCCCGCGTCGCCTCACCATGCCAGGATGGCAACCGTGGGAGAGATCGTCGTGACCGTGCTGGCGGCGCCGCTCAGCGCCGCGGGTGAGGCGTGGGCAGCCGCGTCGGCGGCCGAGCGGGAGCGCGCCACCGCCTACCAGCGGTCGGCCGACCGGGACCGGTCGGTGCTGTCCGCCGACTTGCTCAGACGGCTGGCCCGGCAGTTGGGCGCGGCCGGCGTGACGCGGGTCTGCCGCGTCTGCGGGCGGGTGGGCCACGGGCGGCCGGTCGCCGTCGACGCGGCCGGTCACGCTCTGGCCGAGGTCTTTTTGTCGTCCAGTCACGCGGGGGGCTGGGTCGTCGCGGCGGCCGCCGGAGTGGCGATCGGCGTGGACTGCGAGCCGCTGGCCAACACGCTGGACGACGCCACCGCGGCCATCGCCCTGACGCCCGCGGAACGCGCCGCCGCCGACGCCGCCGCCGACCCCGCCCGTGCCCGCCTGGCCACCTGGGTCAAGAAAGAAGCCTTGCTCAAGGCCACCGGCTGGGGCCTCGCCCTCGAACCGGCCACGGTCCAGGTCACGCCGACCGTGACGCTGCCGGACCCCCTGGCGGACAGCGTGACGGACATCCAGTTCCTCGACCTCCCCCTGGACCCCGCGCACCTGGCCGTCCTCGCCGCCCTCACCCCCCAGCCCGTGACATTGGGGACGGTTCCTTTTGTCACACTTTCGCGGTCTGTCATCCTGAGCGCAGCGAAGGATCTCTCCCGCCACCGAGATCCTTCGCGGAGCCTGTCCTGAGCGTCAGCGAAGGGCTCAGGATGACAAGACAGGTGTGACAAAAGGAACCGTCCCCAATGTCACAGTTACTCCACGACCAACTCCTTGGCACTGACCTTTCTCAGGCGTGCGGCGACCGCCAGCGTGGTGGCCAGGGCGCATAACCCCAGGCCAATGGCCAGCGCCACGGTCAGCCCGACGTTCGCCGTCACGTCCACCGTCGCCAGGCCCAAGCCCAGCCCCCGGAAGATGACCGTCATGGCCGGCCCGGTGGCCAGCCCGCCGACGACCGCGCCGAGGCCGATCCCGACCAGCACAGCCGGCAGGTACGCCAACGCGATCTGCCCGATGAGTTGCCGCGTCGTGAAGCCGACGGCCTTCTGGATGCCGTGGGCCTGGCGGCGCCGCCGGATGGCGGTGGCCAGGACGAGGTAGAGGACGAGCCCGACGACGCCCGCCGTGACGAGTGTGATGACGCCGGCGACGGCGCCGATCAGGCCCGTGTAGACGCCCTGCTCCGCCGCCACCAGCGCGCGGAAGTCGACGGCCTCGCCGACCCGCGGGTCGGCCGCCAACTCCGTCACGAGCGCCCCGGACTCCGCCGGATCCGCCAGGTACGCGCACACCCGGCTCGGCGTGTACTCCGGCACGAGGCTCTGCAGCCCCGCCACCGTCACGAGCACGACCTGCCCGGCGTTCTGGACGGTCTGAATCTCCCCGCTGACCACGAACTCCCCGGAAACGCCGCCGGCGGACAGCGTGACGGTGTCGCCGGCGTGGACATCGAACAGGTCCGCGAAGTACACGCCCAGCGCGACCTCCCCCGGCCCGGCCGGGTACGCGCCGGACAACAGCAGCCCGCCGCGCAACTCTGACGAGTCCGACACGACCTCCCCGTACGCCAGCGCCCCGTCCACGAGCAGCCGCACGTTGAGGTCGAGCAGGAACACGGAGTCGACGTCCGGCCGCGCGGCCAACTCCTCGGCAACCGCCCCGGCGTCCGCCGCCGACGACACCGTCACGTCCGGCACCTCCCCGACGAGCGCGTCGGACAGCTTCTCCGGCGTCAGCCCGAAACTCGCGTACATCGACAGCAGCGCCGTCGCGGCCACGGTCCCCAACGCGGCGATCAGCCCGGTCATGGCGAGCTGGCCGCGCGCTTGGAGGGACTGTTTGAGCGCGAGGAGCAGCGTGCGCGACCCAGCCGTCGTCACGAGGGGCAGCCGGTTGGCCGTCACGCCCGCCGACGGCAGCCCCGACCGCAGCGCCGTCAGGGCGGACAGACGCCGTAGCCGGAGGGCGGCCAGGCCGGTCGTGGCCACGACGGCGGCGAGCAGGCCCAGCACGACCCCGGCCGTGACCCCGGGGTAGAAGCCCGGCCGCCACTGCAACGCCGACTGGGCCTCCAACAACCGGGCCACCCCCGGCAGGGCCAGGTACGCCAACCCCACCCCGACGAGGGCGCCGGCCAGGGCTACCAGCCCGAACTGGAGCAGCAGCGCCAGCGCGATCTGCCCCGACGTGAAGCCGACGGCCTTCTCGGCGCCGATGTCCTGGACGGACTCCTCGATGGTCGTCCGGACCCGGAAGCGGACGACGACCAGGCTGACGGCCGCCACGAGCGCCGCGAAGACCAGCAGGATGGCCGCCAGGATCGAGGCGAAGAACGTCCGCCCCAGGCGCGCCGTGGCGTAGGGGTAGACCTCGGCCACGGTCACGGTCGAGTCGCCGACGAGGGCGGCGTCCGCGGCGAAGTGGTCGCGGACGAAGTCGAGCTGGATCCGGTCGACGTCGGCCACGTCCGTGACGCGGGCCGAGATCAGCGTGGCGGCGGCGGCCGGGGCGGCCTCGGCCAAGTCCGCGTAAGCCGACGACGACACGTACAGCCGGTACCACTGGTAGGCCGCCCCGCCGAACACCGGCTCGGCCGTGAACCCGGACACCGTCGCGGTCAGCGTGGTCCCGGGCAGCTCGACCGAGAAGACAGCGCCGAGCGCGTAGCCGCCCGACGTGGCCAGCACGTACGGCAGCGCGACCTCCCCGTCGCCCGGCCATGCCCCCTCGACCAGCGCCGCCACGTCCATCGTCCGCGCCGCGTCCAGGTCCGACACCATGACCCACGCCATGACGTCCTGCCCGGCGAAATCCAGGTTGGCGGCCGTGGCCAGGACCGCTTCCTCCTCGACCTCCTCGACCCCGTCCGCCGCCAACAGGTCGGCCGCGTCCTGGGCGGAGTCGCGGCCGGCTTCGAGGACGGCCAGGTGGGGGCCGTGGGCGGCGTCGAATAGCTGGTCAAAGGCCGATCCGTAGTCCGTGGCGACGATCAGGCCGAGGGTCACGAGGAACGCGGCCAACGCCGTGAAGGCGCCGAGGACGGCGGCCGACGCCGGGTGCCGGCGCAGGGCCGCGCAGGCGAGGACGGCGGCCGCGCGCATGTCACCACCCCTGGCCGTCCAGGAACGCGCGGAGCCGCGCGTTACGTTCCTCGCCACCGCGGGACCGGTACGGCGGGAGGTCCAGGTCGCCCGTGACCTCGCCGTCGCGCAGGAACAGGATGCGGTTGCCGCGGCGGGCGGACTTGAGGTCGTGCGTCACCATGACGACCGTCTGGCCGGAGCGGTGGACGGCGCTGAGGACGTCGAGGACGGCCGTGCCGGACGTCTGGTCGAGCGCGCCGGTCGGCTCGTCGGCGAACAGGACGGCGGGCCGGTTGATGAGCGCGCGGACGATGCCGGCGCGCTGGGCCTCGCCGCCCGAGACCTGGGACGGCAGCTTGAGGATCGTGTCACGGTCGAGCCGGACCCGCTCGAACAGCGCCAGGGCGCGGGCGGCGATGGCGGCCTTGTTCTGCGTCACGAGCAACCCGGCCACGACGGCGTTGTCTAGCAAAGATAGATTGTCAAGGAGGTAGATCTGCTGGAAGACGAACCCGGCGTGGCGGCGGCGGAAGCGGGCCAGCCCGGACTCGTTCAGGCCGGAGAGGTCCTGCCCGGCAAACGTCACGCGGCCCGCCGTCGGGCGGTCCATGCCGGACAGGGCGTACAGCAGCGTGGACTTGCCGGCGCCGGACGCGCCCATGATGACCGTGAAATCCCCTGCGCGGATGTCCAGGCTGACCGCGTTGAGAACGTCTCTGCCGCCCCCGGCGGAGGCAAACGTCTTCGTCAACCGCCGCGCGGACACAACAGCCCGCTGTTCACCGCCCATAGCCCCAGCGTAGTGGAAGCCAGGGGGTCGGGCACCGTGGCTACGGGCCAGGAGGTCGGGCCAAGGGGGTCGGGCCAGGGAGTCAGGCCATGGGGTCGGGCACCGTGGCTACGGAGCGAGGACCGAGCGACAGCCACGGGGCCCGACCCCATGGCCTGCGTGGCCAGCGTGCCCGACCCCATGGCCAACCTCAGGCCCCGCGCCCTACACGGCCACGTGTTCCGCCAGGTCGACCACGCGATCGCATCTCGCCGCCAGCGACTCGTCGTGCGACACGACCAACACCGGCCGCTCGTTCAGCCGCGCCCAGATGTCGTCCATCAGCGCGTCGGCGGTCTCGCGGTCGAGATGCTCGGTCGGCTCGTCCAGGATCAACAGGTCGAACGAGCCGGCGAACAGCCGCGCCAGGGCGAGGCGCCGGGCCTCGCCGCCGGACAGCGTGGCCCCCATGTCCCCGACGAGCCGGTCCGGCGCCAGGTCCGGCAGCCCGGCCTCGGCCAGGGCGGCCAAGACCGCCGCGTCGGTCGCGTCCTTGTTGCCGATGCGGACGTTCTCCGCCACGGACGTGGCGAAGATGTGCGCATCCTGGGCCAGATAGCCGATCCGCCCCCTGACCTCGAGCGAACCGGCCACCGCCGGGATCAGCCCCATGATCGTCGCCGCCAGCGTCGTCTTGCCGATGCCCGACGGCCCGATCACGGCCAGCGACTCGCCCGGCGCCAAGGCCAGCGTCACGCCCGCCGCGACCGGCGCGTGACCCGGCCAGCCGACGCTGACGTCGGACAGCTCCAGGCCGGCCGCCCCCTCGGCGGGGTTGACCGGCGCGTCGCCCCGCCCGACCGGCGGGGCTTCGAGGATGGCCGTGACCCGCGCCAGCGCCGCGCCTGCCCGGGTCTGGGTCTGGGCGGCCTGGGCGAAGTTGGAGAAGACCTCGTGGAGGGCCATCGGGGTGAGGATGAACACAGCCAGCATGGTCCGGGCGACGTCGCCCGCCACGACCGCCTGCGCCCCGAGCCACAGCCCGCCGAGGATGGCGAGCCCGGCGGCGATGGTCTGGAGCCCGGCGCCGAGCCCCTTGGCCCAGGCCGCGCGCGCCTCGACCGCCCGCAACTGGGCGTCGATGTCCCGCATCCTGCCCAGCGCCCGATCCGTCACGCCGTACGCGGCCAGGTCGGGGGCCGTGCGGACGAGCGAGTGGACGACCGTGCCGAGGGCGCCGCGCAGCGGCACGGCGGCCTGGTCGGCGCGCAGCGACACGCGCGACGCCAGCCAGGGGATGATGACGCCGCCGAGGACGGCGGAGCCGAGCAGGACGAGGGCGACGGGCAGGCTCCACGCGGCCAGCACGCCGCAGGCCACGAGCACGACCAGCGCCGCCGACGCGAACGGCAGCACGATGCGGACGACGACGTCCTCGATGGCGGCGACGTCGGCCACGACGCGGACGAGCAAGTCGCCGCGGGCGCGGCCCAAGAGGGTTGTCCGGGCCAGGCGCGCGTAGACGCGGAGGCGGAGCGCGGACTGGAGCCGGAGGGCGAGGTCGTGGCCGACCAGCCGCTCGACGTAGCGGAAGACGGAGCGGGCGATGGCGAAGAAGCGGACGCCGACGGCCGCGGCGGTCAGCTCGAGGAAGTTCGGGTGTTCGGCCGCCTTGGAGATGAGCCACGCGGACAGCCCGAGCAGCGCCACAGACGACATCGACGCCCCGAACGCCAGCAGGATGGAGGCCACGAGCCGCCACCGCCCCCGCGGCACGGCCCGCAACAGCGACCCCATGATGGCCAGCAAAGGCGACCGCGCCGCCGACAAGACCTCCTCGGGATCATCCTCCAGGGCATTGGCCAACAAGTCCGGCGCCGGCTTCTTATAGGGATTAGAAAAGTCAACAAAGAACCCAGTCCGATCCGGCTGCGCCAAACCGTCGTCCTGACTATCCCTGTCATCCTGACTGTCTCTGTCATCCTGAGCGGAGCGAAGGATCTCTCCGTCACCAAGGCCAACCGGTCCCCCAGAATCACTTGTCATCCCGGCATCCCTTGTCATCCCGGCGAAAGCCGGGATCTTTCCTCCGGCACTCGACATCCCCGGCTCCAAGATCCCGGCTTCCGCCGGGATGACAGAGGGGGAGGGGATGACAGAGGCGGAGGGAGTAACAGCGGCAGCCAAGGACGCCGGTTCACCCGCCGCCACGACCTCAACCACGCGGTCCGCCGCGGCCAGCACGGCCTGTCGGTGCGACACGACCAGCGCGGACGCGCCGGACGCCCGCAGGCTGGCCAACACCGTGGCCTCCGTGTCCGTGTCCAGCCCGGCGGTCGGCTCGTCCAGCAGCAAGAGCCGCGCGCCGCCCACCTCGATCCGCAGCAGCGCCCGCGCGATCCCGACCCGCCGCCGCTCGCCCACGGACAGACCCTCGCCCGTGTCCGAGACGCGCCGCGCCGGGTCCAGCGCCCCCGCCCCGGCCCGTTCCAGGGCCCCGGCGACGGCCGCCGGCGCCGCCTCCGGACAGCCCAAGAGCACATTGCCCGCCACGGTCCCCTCGACCAGCCCCGGCGTCTGCGGCACATACGCCACCAGCCGCCGCCACGCCTCCAGGTCGACCTCGCGCGCATCCACCCCGCCGAGCGCCAGCGTCCCCCCGCTCGGCTGCAAGAACCCGAGCACCAGATTGAGCAGCGTCGTCTTCCCCCCGCCGGACCGCCCGGCCAGCGCCACGACCTCCCCCGCCCGCAGGGTCAGATCCAGCGGCGCCAACGCCGCCCGAGAGGCCCCAGGGTAGGTAAAGGTCACGCCGTGAGCGAGAATCAACGCTGCTCCGCCACCCTGAGCCCCTCCTTTGTCATCCTGAGCGCAGCGAAGGATCTCTCCGTCAGCAGGCAGAGATCCTTCGCTGCGCTCAGGATGACAAGTACCTCCGGCACTCGACATCCCCGGCTCCAAGATCCCGGCTTGCGCCGGGATGACAGAGGGGGTTGGGATGCCGGAGGGGGTGGCAGAGGGGGCCGGGCTGCCAGCACCGCCGTCGATCTCGGCGAAGGCGGCCTCGGCGGCGCTGATGCCATCGGCGGAATCGTGGAAGTGCACGCCTACCTGCCGGATCGGCAGGTACACCTCCGGCGCCAGGATCAACACGAACAACGCCGTCTCGAACGACATGTGGCCCGAGCACAAGCGTGACCCGATCGTGACGGCGACAACGGCGACGGCCAGCGTCGAGAACAACTCCAGCACGAGCGCGGACAGGAACGAGATCTTGAGGATGCCCATCGTGGCGGTCCGGTTGGCCGCCTCGGTCCGCCGCAGCCCGGCCGCCTGCGCCTTGGCCCGCGCGAAGACCTGGAGCGTCGGCAGGCCCGCGACGAGATCCGCGAAGTGGTTGGCCAGCCGCGTCTGGAACGCCCACCGCTTGTCGACCGCCTCCTGCGTCTTGATCCCGACGAGGGCCATGAGCAGGGGGATGAACGGGATCGTGGCCGCGATGATGAGCGCGGAGCGGAAGTCCTCGACCAGGATCGCCAGCCCCAGGATGACCGGCACGGTCACGGCCAACAACAGTTGTGGTAGGTACTTCGAGAAATAGCCGTCGAGCGCGTCGAGCCCCTGCGTCACGAGGGTGACGAGCGCCGACGCGGACGCGCCGCCCGTGACGGGCCGGTTCAGGCGCGCGGCCAGGATGTCCTGGCGCAATTGGGACTTGACGGCGGCGGCCGTGCGCTGGGCCAGCCAGGCGTCGAGCCAGTTGAGGACGCCGCGCCCGGCCAGGATCAGGGCGAGGAGGCCGAGGGCCGTCGTCACGCCCGCCAGCGTCCGGGTCTCGAACACCTCGGCGATGGACCGGGCCAGCAGCTTCGCCTGGAGCAGGACGAGCACGGCCGTGGCCGACCCGACCCCGACACCGGTCAACAGATACACCTTGGTCGCCGCGGCCCGCCGGACCAGACGGGGGTCCAGCGGCGGCTTCATGGACGACTTGCCCTTGTCACGTGCCACCCGCCCATTCAACCATCAAACCGGCCGCCGACGGCCCCCGCGCCCCAGCCCCAGGCCGAGGTGTCAGGCAAGGCCAAGGTGTCAGGCGCCGCGGCCTTGGCGAGGAACGGCCCCAGGCCGAGGTGTCAGGCGCCGCGGCCTTGGCGAGGAACACGTCATCCTGCGCGGAGGCGCGCCAGCGCCGGAGTCGCAGGACCGGGCCGTGGCACCTGATACCGCGGCCGGCGGCAAACAGACTCCGCCGGCGGGAGCCCGGCCTACAATCCCCCACATGGGTCTCCACCGGTGGCGTTGGCTGGGTCTGGGGCTGGCTGCCGCGCTGGTCCTCGGCGCCTGCGGCGAGCCCATCGACCCCGCGACCAGCGCCGCCACGACGACCCCGCCGCCCACGGCCCCGACCACCCCCTCACCTTCCCCGACCCCCACCGTGGCGCCGGTCGCCGGGATCCACCAGACCGAGCGCTCGCAGCTGACCGCGGGCGGCGAGCTGGCCGTCGGCCTGACGGACTGGCCCGCCGACTGGAACCCCTGGACCCAGGACCTCTCCGCCGAGGCGGAGCTCGTCCTGGCGGCGCTCCGGCCGCGCCTGTTCGACACGGCGGCCGACGGCACTCTGACGCCGAACCCGGACTGGCTCGACGGCGACCCCGACGTCACGCTCAGCCCGGCCACGGTCGTGACCTTCCACCTCAATCCCGCCGCCACCTGGGGCGACGGCGAACCGGTGAGCGCCGACGACTTCGCCGCGACGTGGGAGTTCTGCGCCGCCACGGCGGCGGCCGGCTGTGACGCGGGCTTCGCCCACATCGTGGCGGTGGCGGCGGGCGACAACCCCACGGACGTTGTCGTCACGTTCGACGGGCCGTACCCGGAGTGGCGCCTGGTCTTCCGCGACGGGCCGGCCCGGGCCGGGTCGGCGGCGGCCGCCTGGACGGACCTCGGCGCGCAGCCGGGCTGGTTCGCCGGCCCGTTCGCCGTCGAGTTGGCCGACGCGGCGGACCAGGAGCTCGCGCTCAAGCCCAACGCCCTGTGGTGGGGCGACGCGCCGCTGCTGGACCGCGTCACGTTCCGCGTCCTGCCCGCCGCCGCGCTGGCCGAGGCGTTCGCGGCGGGCGAGATCGCGGCGTGGCCGATCGGGCTCGACGCCGGCCGGTACCAGGCGGCGGCCCGGACGAGCGGGGCCCAGCTCCGGCGGAGCGCGGGGACGACGTGGCGGGTCCTGGCCGTCGGCCAGACCGGCGTCCTGGCGGACGAGCGGGTCCGGCAGGCCTTGCTGCGGGGGCTCGACCGGCGCCAGGTCGGCGCGGCGGCCGTGCCCGGGCTGGGCTGGACGGTGGAGCCGCTGGGGGACGTGGCGTGGCAGCCCGGCCAGGCGGACTACGCCGACCGGGTCGAGGCGGCCGGGCTCGGCTTCGACCGAGCGGCGGCCGCCGCGCTGCTCGACGCGGCGGGCTGGACCCTCGGGCCGGACGGGCTCCGGGCCAAGGGCGGTTCCGTCCTGCGCCTGACGTTCGGCGTCGACGCGGCCGACCCGCTGAGCGAGGCGGAGGGGCTGCAGGTGGCGGCGCAGTGGCGGGAGCTCGGCATCGTCGTCACGCTCGTGGCCGGATCCGACGCGGACGTCACGAGCCAGGCGTGGGCGAACGACTTGGAACCCGAGGTCGATCTGTCCCGGCTCTTCCGGACCGGCGCGGCGGCCAACGTGACGGGGTATGCCAACGCGGCGGTCGACGCGGCGCTGTCTTTGGCTGCGGCCACGTCCGACGCCGCGGGCCGGGCGCGCCTCGTGACGGAGGTCGCGGCGCAACTGGTGGCCGACGTGGCGGTGATCCCGCTGTACGTGCTGCCGGAAACCTGGGCGACCCGACCAGCCCTGGCCAACTTCGGCCCCCCGGGTCTGGCGACATGGCGCTGGGAGAATGTGGGTTGGGCGTAGGCCGGGGCGCCTGACACCTCGGCCTCAAGACGCCGCCGGGCGGCCTGGTTGCCCAGACCGCCCGACGCCCCGTGCTCGGAGGGTTCTACTGCCTGGGGAAGCCCAGGAACTCGCGGATGTCTTCCCCGACGACGTAGGCCTCGGGGATTTCGTAATCGTTCGTGATCCAGTCGTGCCACATGCCGTGGAAGACGTGGACCGTGACCGGGACGCCTGACTCGTAGGCCTTCTTGCCGGTCTCCAGCGAGTCCGACAGCCAGACCTCCGCCTCGCCCGCCGAGAAGTACAGCGGCGGGAAGCCGGTCCAGTCGCCCTGGTAGCTCGACACCTCGGGGTTGAGCGCGTGCTCGGCCGAGGCCCACCAGTTGATCGACTCCGGGTCGACGCCGCCCTTGAACAGCGGGTCGGTCTCCGCGTTCAGCTTGTGGGCGGGCATCGAGAACGTGTAGTCGAGCGCCGGGGAGATGAAGATCATCCCGCCCGGCAGCGGGTCGCCGAGCCGCTTCAACCGCATCCCGAGGGCGCCGGTCAGCATGCCGCCGGCCGAGTCGCCGATCGTGATGATGTTCTTCGGCTCGATGCCCAGCGTCTCCGTCAGGTAGCGCCAGCCGGCCTCCGTGTCGTCCAGGTTGTCCGGCCACTTGTGGTCCGGCGCGGTCCGGTACTCCGTGGCGTAGACCGGCAGGCCGGTCTCGCGCAGGGCCCAGAGGGCCGTGGCCCGGCAGTACGGGCCGTTGCCCCGGATGAAGCCGCCGCCGTGGACGTAGTAGACGACCCGCGGGTCGCCCGGGTGCTTGGGCTCGGCGTAGCGGTAGTAGAACAGGTTCTGGCCGCTGGCCGGGACCACGAGGTCCTCGCGGATCACCCCCTCCGGCGTCGAGTCGTCGATGTAGTCCAGGAAGATGCCCGGCCGTAGCGGGTACTTCTCGGACCGCTCGAGGGTTTCCGGCAGTCCCACCTCCATCGCGTACCGGCTCGGCTCGTCGGGCGTGTACACCAGCCACGGCGAACCCAGGAACGGTTCGACCAAGATTCCCATGATGAAACTTTCCTTTCTACAGGATTACTGCTGCGCCAGGGCGGCCTTCTTGGCGGCCAGCGCCTTGAAGTCGAAGTCGTCGTCGCCCTCGTGCTCGCGCAGGTACGGCCGCTCCTCGTAGCCCTTGTACTTGATGAGCGCCCCGATGAGGCCGCCGACGATGGCCGGGATGACGTAGCCGAGGTCGCCGACCCATCCGAAGATGAGGTTCCACTTGCCGTAGTCCGCGCCAGCGACGCCCACACCGAAGTTGTTCGAGTAGTTGTTCGGGCCGTACATCACGCCCAGGATGTTGTAGAACCAGTTGAGGCTCTGCGACGGGGCGTGACCGGTGTAGACGTCCGGGATGGAGATGACCGGGCCGAACGCGTAGAAGGCGTAGCCGAGGCCGTACACCAGACCCCAGAGGCCCGCCATGATCGTCGCCCCGCGGTAGACGTTGTCGTTCTTGATCCAGTGCGAGAACAGGTTCAGGATGATCAGGACGACCGAGATGGGCGCGGTCACGAGCAGGAATGGGATCGTCAGGTCGAGCAGCTTCTGAACGCCGCCCGTGCCCGTCAGGATCAGGCCGATGATGAAGGCCAGCACGAGGCACACGACCACGAGGTTCGTGTACTTGAGCTTGCGGCCGGAGATCGACGAGAAATACTCCGAGGTCAGCGAGACGCAGCCGACGGCCGTCAGGAGCGTCGCGATGAGGACGGTCAGGCCGAACAGGAACAGGCCGAAGCGGCCGACCGAGTGCAGCATGATGTACTGCAGCAGCCAGGTCTGGTCAATGGCGCAACCGAGCGACGGGTCGCAGTAGGCCACGATCGTCGGGTCGGTCCGGTACATGTAGCCGAGGATGGCCAGGCCGACGTAGATGATGAACAGGCAGATGGCGCCGAAGACGCCCGCCTGGAGGATGACCTTGGTCTGCTCGCTCGACTTCGTGATGCCCTTGCCGACGAGGCCGGCGATGATGATGACCGCGATGATCGTGCCGGTGGCGGCGTCGAAGGTCTGGAGGCCCTGCTGAACGCCGAAGGAGAACAGCGACGGCGTGCCGGTCGGCATCTCGACCGGCCGCTCGGCGCCGGACGGGACGCCCTTGACGCCGGCGGCGATGAGGCCGATGACGATGAGGATGAAGACGACCGAGATCTTGATCGGCGTCATGATCTTGCCGACGACGTCGACGACCTTGGTCGGCCGGAAGGCCATCAGGAAGACCAGGGCGAAGAACACGACCATGAAGATGACGGCCAGCGCGCTGACCTGCTTCGGCATGACGACGCCCTCTTCAGGGAAGCCCTTGGAGAGCGGCAGGATGAAGACCTCGTAGCTGGTCAGCGCCGTGCGCGGCAGGACCACGAGAATCGAGCCGACGAACGTGGCGATGCAGCCGAGGACGATCATGAAGGTCCGACCGGGCCGGTACATGGTCCCGATCTCGACCTTGGGGAACTTGCCGGACGCGGCCAGGCCCATGATGCCGAGCACGGCGTCGAAGATGATGAAGGCGATGAAGCCGATGATCCAGTGGGAGCCGCCCATGAAGCCCAGGTAGGGCGGGAAGATCAGGTTGCCGGCGCCGAAGAAGGTGGCGAACACCATGAAGCCGACGGCGATGATCGTGGTCCGGCGGCTTTCCATCTTGGTGCCTGAAGAATTGGTACTCATATTGACGTTGTCCTTGTGTCGATGAGGTTGTGGAGTGGTTCCCGGGGGTCCTACGTTGACCTGACCCGGGGGATTTTTCCCGGTGTTGAGTTGAGTGATGGGGATTGACGCCCGGCACACCGACGTGCCGGGGAGGGTTACCTAAATGCACTCTCGGGGGCATCCGTTGGGGACGCTGACGCCGCCGTGACGCCGCCCTGCGTCGCCGCCTCGCTGCCCGAACGTACCTCCGTTCGTGTCCGGCCCCACCGCCCGGTGGTGTGTCGCGTGACGTTTCACCGGCCTGCCCAGGACGAAAGACGCGTCGGAAACTTTCGTGGCTGGTCAGGCAGGCTGATTGCCCGTCAAGCTACCACAGGCCCTGGCCGCGCGGTAGACCCCCCTGGGGTTAACGCAACAGGGCGAAAACCTGGGCTATCGGCTCTGTGATGACCAGCGCACCGCGGCGGCCGGCGCCGGCACCGTTCTTGTTGACGACGGCCAGCTTGTCGCCGCGGAAGTAGTCGACCAGCCCGGCCGCCGGGTACACGACGAGCGATGTCCCGCCGATGATGAGGCAGTCGGCGGACGAGATCGCCTGGATGGCCGCGTTCATGACCCGGGCGTCGAGCGGGTCCTCGTAGAGGACGACGTCCGGCTCGATGACGCCGCCGCAGGAGCAGCGCGGTACCCCCTCCGCCTTGTACACGTCGTCGACCGAGAACGACTGGCGGCAGCGCGCGCAGTGGTTGCGCAGGACGGAGCCGTGGAGCTCGTGGACGACCCGGGAGCCGCCGGCCTGGTGGAGCCCGTCGATGTTCTGCGTCACGATGGCGCGGACCTTGCCCGCCTGCTCCAGTTCGCCGAGTTTCAGGTGGGCGGCGTTGGGCTTGGCCTCGGGGTGGAGGACCCGGTCCTTGTAGAAGCGGAAGAACTCCTCCGGCCGCCGCTCGAAGAAGGTCCGCGACAGGATCATCTCGGGCGGGTAGTCGTACTCCTGGTTGTAGAGGCCGTCCTGGCTCCGGAAATCGGGGATGCCCGACTCGGTCGACACCCCGGCCCCGCCGAAGAACACGACCCGCTCCGAGGCGTCGAGAAGTTCCTGCAGGGCGGCCGCCGCGGCCACGGCCTCAGCACTGGCAGCAGAAGTTGTCATGACATCATCCTTGCACGGGGTCCCCGCCCCGCCCTCAGGGGGGTCCCACGGCAGGGGTGGCGGCCAGTGCTAGGCTCAAGTAGCCTGGAGCCGGATGTGCACAGGCGCGCTCGCTGCCATAATGTGCGCCCAGACGTTCGTCCCCCCGGGGCCAGGTGCCGGGCGTGACCGTGGCGAAGGAGGTGTCGTGAGCAACGACTCGTGGCTGGCGACACCCTGGACCGCCGGTACCGTCGCCCCCCGCCCCAGCGGCGCCCCCGAACCGCTCGCCTTCGTCGTGACGGACGAGAACGGCGTCATCCACGACATGAACGACGTCTTCCTCGGCTGGACTCGCTTCGCGCGTGACCGCGTCATCGGCGCGCCCCACTCCATCGTCCGGCATCCCGGGATGCCCGCCGGGCTGTTCAAGCTCGTCTGGGACCGGCTCAAGACCGGCCAGCCCGTCTGCGCGTACCTCCAGAACCTGCCGGCCGACGGGAACACGTACACGGCCCTCGTCACGATGTCGCCGACGACGTCCGGCTACCTGGCGGTCCAGCAGAAACCGTGCCGGCCCGAGGCGGCCGAGGCCATCCACAAGCTCTACACGTCCGTCCGCGCCGCCGAGTTCGAGGCCATCGACGACGGAGCCGCCGCCGAGGCCGTCCCGGCCCGCGGCGCCGAACTCCTCGTCGACCTGCTGCGGCAACTCGGCTTCTCCAGCTACGACGACTTCATGTGGACCGCGCTGCCGCAGGAGGTCGACGAGTACGACCGCCGCTCGCCCGGCTACGTCGGCCCCGTGCCCGACGACGGCTCGGCCGCCGCCGCCATCATGGCGGCGTCCCAGGACCTGTCGCGCGAGCTGTCGCCGTGGTCCCAGCAGCAGGCGGAGCTGCTCCGGACGTGGGGGACCCTGTCGAAGACGCTCGTGTCGCTCTCGCCCATGATGGAGGAGGCCAAGAAGGCCGCCGAGAAGATCTCCGACGAGATCGCCCAGGAGGCCTCGTTCCAGGCGATGTCGCTGTCGATCACGGTGTGGGCGTCGATGATCGCCGAGATCGAGAAGGTCATCACCGACCTGCCGAACGACCTCCTGGGGCTGCGCCAGGCCTGCGCCCAGACCCGGTTCTGGATCGGGCTGGCGCAAATCCACACGGCGATGGTCCGCCAGTACGCCCTCGACTTCGCCGACGCCGCGACGATGGACCGGTCGCGCGGGGCCGTCTCGCGGCTGTGCATCACCCTCGACCGCGACTTCGACGACCTGTCCTGGCGGATGGAGAAGAACGCCCGCTTCGCGGCCACGGTGGCCGAGCGCATCCAGTCCCTCCACGACCTCCTCGCCATGCCGGCCAACCTGATCGTCAACTGGAAGGCGATGACCCAGGGCTCGTCCGACGAGTTCGTGACGCGGCTCCTGCCCGAGATCGACAACCAGCTCAACCTGGCCGGCGACACCCTCGACCTGCTCCAGACGCTGGCCGACCAGTGCCAGGCGATCGCCGTCGTCCAGCCGATGGACGTGGCGCACCAGTGCGTGGCGCGTATCCAGCAGGTCCTGGCCGTCGCGCCCGAGCAGACGGTCGTCCACGTCGACGCCGCGGCCGCCGCGCCCGTGGCCAGCCCGCAGATTGCCGAGGCGTACGCCCAGTTGTTCCGCGCCGAGACGCCCGAGGTGCCGGCGATGCTCTACCGCGACACCGAGCCGATCGTCCAGATGACGCCGGGGACCCGGCCCGAGGCGACCGTGCCCGTGCCGCTGCCGACGACGCCGGTCACGCCGGGGGCGGTCGGGGCGCCGTCGCCGGGGACCGTCCTGGTACCGGGGCCCATCCCGCGCGAGGTCGAGCCGGACGCCTACACGGTGCCCGGCGTGGCGCCGCGCGGCGCCGACGGCTACGCCGAGCCCGACGCCTACCCCGTGCCGCGGAGCCAGGCCTCCGCCGCCGGCACGCTGTCCGTGACCGACCCGGGCGTGATCCGCCGTGACCCCGGGCCCCTGCCGGTCTCGCCGACGACCGGCACCGGGCCGGGCGCGCGCCTCCCCTGGCCCCGACCCGCGGGCGCCTCGCCGACGTACCCGATCGTGCCGCCGCCGTACCCCGTGACGACCCCGGCGGCGGACCCGGACCAAGACGTGTACGCCACGCTGTCCATGCTGCCCATGCCGTCCGTGTACGCATCGCTGAACGACCCCGACGAACCCCCCGCGCCCGCCGCGGCCCCCCCCCCCAAACACCGTGGCCGCTGTCCCCCCGCGCGGAGCACCGTTATCCTGCGCCCCCGTCATCCTGCGCGGAGGACCGTCATCCCGCGCCCCCCGTCATCCTGCGCGGAGGGACGTCATCCTGCGCGGAGGCGCGCCAGCGCCGGAGTCGCAGGACCGCCTGCGGCCGGAGTCGCAGGATCTACCCGCCACCGGCGCATCCCCCTGTCCTTGTCACCCCGCCCCTTGTCATCCCCGTTCCTTGTCATCCCCGTTCCTTGTCATCCCGGCGAAAGCCGGGATCTTTCCGTTCAGCGAGGCACACCACGGCTCCAAGATCCCGGCTTTCGCCGGGATGACAAGCGAAGGGGGCTCAGGTGACAGGGAATCGGAGATGTGGCTAAACTTGAGTCTACCTAACTCAACTCTTGAAGGAGATCCTTCTGTCTATGGACACTGAGAAGCTCACCGCCATGAGCCGCGACGCTTACACCGCCGCCGTCCGCCTCGCCCTGACCCAGGGCAATGCCTCAGTCCTGCCGGTCCACCTGCTGGCCGCGCTGTTGATGATTCCCGACAACACGGTCGG
>JAISTC010000211.1 GCA_031272805.1 Propionibacteriaceae bacterium | reverse complement strand
CGGGCGGGCTGAGGCCAGGGGGTCGGGCAGCGTGAGGCCAGGGGGTCGGGCACGCTGGCTACGGAGCGAGGAACGAGCGACAGCCACAGGGCCTGACACCGTGGCCGGCAGGGGGAGTCCCGGTCAGGTCGCCACGGTGTCAGGCCCGCTGGCTGTCGCTCGTTCCTCGCTCCGTAGCCAGCGTGCCCGACCCCATGGCTTCGTGCCTCGCTCCGTAGCCAGCGTGCCCGACCCCATGGCGGTGGCCGACCCCGTGGCCTGGCGATTCGCGGTAGATTCGAGGCCATGTCCGACGCACTCCGCCTGGCCATGGTGTCTTTCCACACCTCCCCCCTCGACTCGCTCGGCGCGGGCGACGCGGGCGGGATGAACGTCGTCGAGCGCCACGAGGCGCTGGCGCTGGCCGCCCTCGGCCACACGGTCGACCTCATCACCCGCCGCTCCGACCCCGCCCAGCCCGATGTCGTCGACCTCGCCCCCGGCGTGACCGTCCGCCACGTCACGGCGGGGCCGCCCGCCCGGCTGCCCAAGTCGGCGGTGGACCAATTCATCCCCGAGTTCACGGACGCGCTGGCCGCGCTGGCCGACACGCCGCAGGGCGTCCCCTACGACCTGATCCACTCCCACCACTGGATGTCTGGCATGGCCGCCCTGCCGCTGGCCCGGGCGTGGGGCATCCCCCACGTCCAGAGCTACCACTCCGTGGCCGCCCTCCCCGGCGCCAACCTGAGCGAGGGCGAGCCGCCCGAGTCGCCCGCCCGCGTCCCCGGCGAGGCCCTCCTGGCGCGCGAGTCCGACCTCGTCGTGGCCATCTCGGCGGCCGAGGCCAGGACCGTCATCGAGCGCTGCGGCGCCACGCCCGACCGCGTCGCCATCGTGCCCCCGGGCGTGGACTCCGACCTGTTCCACCCGGCCAACCCGTGGCAGCCCGCCGACCCCACACCCCTGGACTCCCTGGCCACTCACCACCGGGGGTTTGCCATCCTGGCGGCGCGGCTGCAACCGCTCAAGGCGCCGGACCTGGCGGTCGCGGCCCTGGCCCATGTCCCCGAGCCGATCCGCCCCGACCTCGTCATCGCGGGCGAGGCGTCGGCCGACTTCGCGGACTACACCGCCCGCCTCGACCGCCTCATCGCCCACCTCGGCCTGGACGACTACGTCCACATCATCGGCCCCCAGGACCGCCCCGAACTCGCCTGGCTGCTGCGCCAGGCGGCCGTCTGCCTGGTGCCGAGCCACTCGGAGACCTTCGGCCTGATCGCCCTGGAGGCCGCCGCGTCCGGCACCCCGGTCATTGCGGCGGCCGCCGGCGGGCTCCGCGAGGCGGTCGTCCATGGCGAGACGGGCCAGCTCATGGACTCGCGCCAGCCGGAGGACTGGGGCATGGCGCTGACCAAGCTCCTGTCACGCCCGGGGCTGCTGGCGCGCATGGGCACGGTCGCCCGCGTCCACGCCCGCCGCTTCTCCTGGGCCACGATGGCCGTCGAGCTGACCCGCCTCTACGCCGGGCTGCGGCCGGCGGCGGCGCCGACGCCCCGCGTGACGCCGGCGGGCCCCCTGCCGCCGCGCTACCTGTTCGTCCACGCCCACCCCGACGACGAGACGCTCTCGACCGGCGCCGCCATCCTGGCGCTGCGCCGGGCGGGCGCCGAACCGGTCGTCGTCACGGCGACGCGGGGCGAGTTGGGCGAGGTCACGCCGCGCGTGGCCCGGGCGCTGGGCGACGAGCCGCTGGCGGCCCGCCGCGTGGCCGAACGGAGCCAAGCGCTGGCGGCCCTCGGGGCGGTCGACGCGGGCTTCCTCGGGTCCGGCGCCAACCGGGCGGCGGGGCGGCCGGGGCGGCGCTACTCGGATTCGGGGATGGCGTGGGTGACGCCGACGGTGGCCGGGCCGGCCCCCGACTCGCCGCCCGAGGCCCTGTCACGCGCGCCGCTGGACGAGGTCGTGGCGGACATCGCCGCGACCGCCCGCCACTGGCGCGCCGCCGCCCTCGTCTCCTACGACGACGGCGGCGGCTACGGCCACCCCGACCACGTCCGCTGCCACCACGCCGCCGCCCAGGCCGCCCGCGAGCTGGGCCTGCCGTTCTACGAGGTGGCGGATGCGCCCGAGGGGCCGGACGACCGGGGTAGCCAGGTCACGGTCGCGCCGGCCGGGCTGGCCGAGCCGGGCCAGCCCGTGGTCTACACGGTGGACCCGGCGGACCGGCCGCGCCTCCTCGCCGCCCACCGCGCCTACGCCAGCCAGTTCACGGTCGACGCCGCCGAAACCGGCCTGGTCCACGTCGGCGGCCAACCGGCCCCCCTCGTGACCAGCGTGACCCTGCGCCCGGCGTGAGTTCGCCAGGCCGAGGTGTCCGGCGCCGCCGCCTTCGCGACGAAGGAGCGCGGGCGGCGGCACCTGATACCGCGGCCGACCAACCAGACCCCCGGCCGCGGCATCAGACGCCGCCGCCCGGGCTCGTTCCTCGCCAAGGCCGCGGCATCTGACGCCTCGGCCTGACCCTCAGGCCGCCAGCGGGGTACCGCCTTCGCCGGGTTTGACCAGGCCCTTCTCGTAGGCCCAGACGACGACGTGGACACGGTCACGTAAACCCAGCTTGGTCAGGATGTTGCCGACGTGGGTCTTGACGGTCGTCTCGGAGACGAACAGCCGCTCGGCGATCTCCGCGTTGGTCAGCCCTTCGGCCACGGCCACAAACACGTCACGCTCGCGCGGCGTCAGCGCGGCCAGCGGGTCGGCCGCGGGCTCGTCGGCAACCTCGTCCTGCGGCAGCTTGCCGGCGAACAGGTCGAGCATCCGCCGCGTCACGCGGGGCGAGATGGCCGCGTCGCCGGCCGCCACCGACCGGATCGCCGCCACCAGGTCGTCCGGCCGGACGTCCTTGAGCAGGAACCCCGACGCCCCGGCCTTGAGCGCGCCGAAGGCGTACTCGTCCAGGTCGAACGTCGTCAGCACGATGACCTTGGTCTCCGGCCGCGCCGCCACGATCTGGCGGGTCGCCTCGATCCCGTCCATCCCCGGCATCCGCACGTCCATCAGGACGACGTCGGGCTTGAGCGCGCTGACCTGCGCCAGCGCCCGCTTGCCGTCGGCCGCCTCGCCCACGACCTCAATGTCGGGCTCGGCTTTCAGCACCATGGCGAACCCCATGCGCATGAGGGACTGGTCGTCGACCAGCAGGACCTTGATCGGACTCATGCGCCCCATCTTGGCACGCCCCACCCGGGTCGGCGGACCGTCACTCGGCCTCGTCGTCCACGCGCAGCGTGACGTGGAGCCGCCAGCCGCCGTCGGCGCGCGGCCCGGCGTCGAGCGTGCCGTGCCAGACCGCGACGCGCTGGCGCAGCCCGATCAGCCCCTGGCCCGACCCGGCCCCGGCCCCCGCGCCCTCGACCGGGCTGGCGCCCGGCGCGTTCTCGACCACGATGTCGACGACGCCCGGCTCGCTCTGGGTGATCCGGACCGCGACCTCGGGCGCGGCGGGCGCGTGACGGAGCACATTCGTCAGCGCCTCCTGCACGATCCGGTAGACCGTCAGCCCGAACGCCGCGTCGTCCGGCAGCGCCGTCGTCAGCTCGATCACGACCGGCAACCCGGATTGCCGGAACGAGGCCACCAGGTCGCCCAGGTCCGTCAGCGACGGCTGCGGCCGGAGGTCCGCCTCGGAGCGCAGGAACGCGATCAACCGCCGCATGTCGCCGACCGCGTGACGGCCGGTCTTCGAGATCTCCTCCATGGCGCGGGCCGCCGCCTCCGGCTCCGTCGTCACGAGGCGCGCGGCCCCGTCCGACAGCGTCACCATGACGGCGAGGGAGTGGGAGACGATGTCGTGCATCTCCCGGGCGATGCGGTTGCGCTCGGCGGCCACGGCCAGCTCGGCCCGCTGGTCGCGCTGGGCCCGCAGCAGCCGGTTGCGTTCGAGGAGGGTGTCGATGAAGCGGCGGCGTGTGCCGCGCAGGACCGCGAACGACCCGGCGGCGACGTTCAGGCCGAGGGCCAGCAGCAGCAGGTATTCCCAGGCCGGGCCCTGGTCGTCCCAGGCGTGGGAGTGGAAGGCGGCCATCAGGCACGTGTGGACGGCCAGGTTGACGCCCAGGCAGATCCAGGCGAGCAGGGTCGAGATGCGCTGGCAGACGTAGTAGAGGGCGAACCAGACAAAGACCCAGGCGCCGATCCCGACGACCGGCTCGCGAATTTGGAAGACCAGCGTCCAGAGGACCTGGAAGCCCGTGGCGGCGAAGAAGAAGGCCATCGGCTGGCGCCAGTGCCAGCGCGCGAACGCCGCCGAGGTCAGCGCGAACCCGGCCACGAGCAGCACGATCGCCCACGGCTCCGGCGGGATCTGCGGGAGCTGGAGCAGGCCAGTCGTGCCGAAGTACATCCAGTAGACGCCGCCGAAGCCGAACACCGCGATGATGGCGGCGCCGCCGATCATGAGGGCCAGGGTCCGCCGCGGGCTGGAGTCGACCCAGCGCTGGACCGGGCCGATGCGCGGGACGCGCGCCTCCGTGTCGGGCAGGGGCCCCTCGTCGGCGGTCGCCGTCACGCCGGCCGCGGCGGGCGTGACAGCGGGCTCGGCGGGGGGCGTGACGGGTTCGGCGGGGGGCGTGACGGGCTCGATCGGCGGCTCGTCGGGCCCGGCGTCGGGCGTGACGGCGGGCGCGCTGTCCGGCGCGGTGGCGCTGGTGTCGGCGGTCACGGTCACCTTCCTGGTGGGGGGCGGCTTCAGACTAGTGGAGAACGCCAGGGGCACCCATCGTTGGGCGCCCCTGGCGGCAAGTGCGGTGGGCCACACGTCTAGACATGGCCCACCAGCGGTGGACTCGCCCGCTCTCCGGCCCTCCGTCATGGTCGGGGGAGCTGGTCCGTACGGATTCAGTTGTGTGGTGGCGTCCCTCGTCAGGCGTCCCGCCGCGTGAACAGGACGCCGGTGACGAGGAACCCGGCGGCCAGCCAGGCCAGGGCGATGCCGACGCCGCCCCACGCCCCGCCGGGGGCCGGTGTCAGGTACCAGTCCCACGTCTGGCGGGCCGCGCTCTCCGGCAGGATCGCGCCGAGCCAGTCGGTCAGCGGTCGGCCGCTGGCCAGGGTCATGAGGATGGGCAGCAGGAACACGACGCCCAGGCCGGTGCCGATGCCGGCCACCGCCGAGCGCGTGGCGAAGCCGAGCAGGAAGCCGATCAGCCCCAGCACGACCCCGTAGAACGCCAGGCCGCCGAGCCGTCCCGCCGTCTCGGCGGTCAGCGTGACGGCGAAACCGCGGGCGTGGTAGAGGCCGTAGAAGATGGCGAACGTCAGGCCCGCCGTCAGGGCGGACGTGACGGCCAGGACGGCCGCCGCGGCGACGGTCTTGGCGCCGAGGACGCCCCAGCGGCGCGGCGTCACGGCGAGCGTCGGCCGGATCGCGCCGGACGTGTACTCGACGCTGGCGAACAGGACGCCCATGACGACGGCCACGAGCGGGGCGAGCAGGTGGACGACGGTCGTCGTCTGGTCCAGGGCGAGGCCGGGGGCGTCCGTGTTGCCCTCGTCGCGCGTCGTCACGGCCACAAGGAGCGCCAGGCCGGCGCAGCCGAGGACCAGGATGAGGCCCGACCACGCCGTGGCGCGGAGCGAGCGGAGCTTGATCAGTTCGGACCGGACGAGCCGGGGGAACGTGACGCGGGCGTGGGCGTGCGGGTCGAGGACCGGCAGGGCGGGCGCGAGAACGGTCATGGTCGGCCTCCCTACGCCCGGGCCCCGACGAGGTCGGCCGAGCGGTACTCGACGGCCTCGTCCGTCAACTGGAGGTAGGCGTCCTCGAGCGAGCTGACGACGGGCGCCAGCTCGAGGATGATCCAGCCCGCCGCGGCGGCCGCTTGGCCGACGGGCAGGGGTTCGACGCCGTGGAGCACGAGCGTGTCCGGCCCCTCGATCGTGACGCGGACGCCCGGCCGGCCGCCGAACGCCTGGGCGATGGCCGTGGCGTGGGGGGAGCGGACGCGCGTAGCGGTCTCGGACTGCTGGGTCAGGAGGTCCTGGATCGGCGCGTCCGCCAGCAGGCGGCCCTGGCCGATGACGACGACGTGGTCGGCGGTCTGGGCCATCTCGGACATGAGGTGGGAGGAGAGGAAGACGGTCCGGCCCTCGTGGGCCAGGTGGCGGACCAGGCCACGCACCCACAGGACCCCTTCGGGGTCGAGCCCGTTGACCGGCTCGTCGAGGATGAGGACCTCCGGGTCGCCCAGGAGGGCCGCCGCGATGCCGAGCCGCTGGGACATGCCCAGCGAGTAGGCCTTGACCGGCTTGCGGGCCGCGGCACCGAGGCCGCAGAGCTCGAGGACCTGGTCGACGCGGGCGCGGCGCAGGCCGTGGGTCGCGGCCAGGGCGATGAGGTGGTCCCGACCGGACCGGCCGCCGGGCACGGCCTTCGCGTCGAGCAGGGCTCCGACTTTGGTCAGGGGCGCAGGAAAGTCGACCAGGCGGTGCCCGTCGATGGTGGCGCTCCCGGCGGTCGGCCGGTCGAGACCGAGGATGAGCCGCATGGTCGTCGACTTGCCCGCGCCATTGGGCCCGAGGAAGCCGGTCACGCGGCCGGGATGGACAGAGAAGGTCAGGCCGTTGACGGCGGTCGTGTCGCCGTACCGCTTGGTCAAGCCTGTGAGCTCAATCACGTGTCTCCTAGTCAGTGGGTGATACCACGATTCAACGTAACGAGGCCACCAGGTCAGGGGAACGTCAGAAGGTAGGAAATCCCAGCCGGCCAGACTCCTCCTCAGGTAGGAGGCCGAGGGGCCCTGGGGTCAGGGAGGCCATGGGGTCAGGGAGGCCACGGTGCCCGACCCCCTGGCTTCGGCCTGGGTCAGCGCCTCGCGGCGAAGAACTCGCCCAGCAGCGCGGCGCTGTCCGCCGCCCTGATGCCGCGCGTGACCTCCACTCGGTGGGGCAATCGGGGGTCGCGCACGACGTCGAACAAGCTCGCCACCGCCCCCGCCTTGGGGTCGTCCGCGCCGTACACCAGCCGGGCGATGCGCGCCGCCACCAGCGCCCCCGCGCACATGGCGCAGGGTTCCAGCGTCACGACCAACACGCAGCCGTCCAGCCGCCACGTCCCCCACACCTCGGCCGCGCGCCGCAGCGCCACGATCTCGGCGTGGCCGGTCGGGTCGCCGCGCAGCTCCCGTTCGTTCGCCCCCACGGCCAGGACCGCGCCGTCCGGGTCGAGCACGACCGCACCGACCGGCACATCGCCCGACCGCTCCCAGGCCTCCCGTCCCGCGGCCAGCGCCAGGTCGAATGCCCCATCCCACACGGACACGCGCTACCCCCGGCCGATGGTGGGCGCGACGGCGGCCGCCCAGTCCTTCCCCGTGCCGCTCGGCACGTCCGCCTGCACGGTCAGCCGCCGCCCGGTCCCGTCCAGCGCCATGATCGTGACGGTGTCGTTGAGGGGGGTGGACTCGACCGTGACCGTGCCGAAGACGCCGCCGTTGTCCAGCCGCCAGACGGTCGAGGTCGGGAACAGGATGAGGTCGATGTAGTCCGTCGGCGCGTCCGACGGGAAGCTCCACAGCTCCAGGCACGCGGGCGTGTCCTCGCTGATCGCCGTCAGGTCGTACGTCGCGTACGTGCCGGTCCAGTCGTCGGGCGCGGTCTCGGCGCAGGACGAGTCGGCGTCCCGCGTGGCGTCGGCGGGCAAGGTCAGGGCCCAGCCGTCGACTGCGGTCGAGCCCTGGCCCGCCGCGGCCTCCGCCAGGACCGCCGCCTGGGCCACGTCCGTGGCCGCCACCCACACCTCGTCGCGGACGTTGAGCGAGGCCGACACGAAGCCCGAGATGATGGCGTAGCCGGAGGTCGCCTGGATGTCGAAGGCCAGGTACGCCGTCAGGGTCTCGTAGCGCGGCGTGTCGATGTTCTTGACCACGATCGGCCGGACGACCGTGATGCCCGCCCAGAGGATGAACGAGCCCGTGCTCGACGCCTGGACGGCCAGCGGCGCCAGGTCCGTCACGTACGTCCGCGGCACGCCCGCCTGGTACTTCGCCGGGGTGGCGTTGACGAGCCCGGCCGCGAACACGTCGTGGTTGAGCTGGTCGGCCGCCGTGTCGCTGGCCACGTCCGTGATGCCGGTCTGGCGCCAGTCCTCGTAGTCCTGGTCGAGGACCCACGGGCCGAGCAGGGTCGGCGTCAGCCCGCCGCCGTCGAGTTCGAGCAGGTCGGCGAACGGCGTGTCGATCAGGGCGAAGTAGCCCTCGGTGCTGAGCCGGTCGACGACCGTGGCGCGGTTGGCGGCCGAGTCGTCCCAGACCAGTTCCGAGTCCGCCCACTCCGTCACGAGGTAGTTGGCGACGACTTCCCAGGCGGCCTCGACGTCCTCCAGGTCGTACGTCGTCTCGCCGGTGGCGTCCGTCGTGACGGACGTCGGGTCGAACGAGTAGGCGGCGGCGCCGGACTCGAGGGTGAGGGGGCTGTACGTGCCGTAGCGGTCCGTCCTGGTCGTGTCGGCCGAGGCCACGATCCCGAGGGTCGCCATCTGCGCTTGGAGGGCGGCCGTCACGTCCTCGCCGGGCGCGCTGGCGAACGTCAGCGCGTCGTCCCCGCTGGCCGCGTCGCCCGTGCACGCCGTGACGCCGGCCAGCGTGACCGCGGCCCCGGCCGTGACCGCGACCGCACTCCTCCACCAACTGTGTCCCATTCGGCTGCTCCTCCCGCCCCACAGGCAACCTTAGACGGTCGGCCCCCTCCCCCGTCATCCTGCGCTCTCCGCCCGGTGACTGAAATGAACCCCGGCTAGCCGCTGGGCGGCCGGACGTGCGACGATTGGGGGAACGTCGAGCAGGAGGCGCCATGGCGAACAGGCTGGATCCGGAAGACCAGATTGACGAACGCGTCGGCTTGGAGCACGTCACGGGGATCGTGGACGAAGACCTGGACGATCTCGACGACCTCGACGACGACTTCGATGATGAGGACGAGGACGACCTCGAGGAGGGCGACGACTTCGAGGAAGACCTCGAGGACGCCACGGACGACGACATCGACTTCGTCATCGGGCTGTACCGGGAGGATGGCCAGCCGACGGCCGTGCCGCTGGAGGCCGACCTGGCGAACGACCTGGACGAGCTGATCGCCCAGTTGACCCGGCTGCCGGGCGACGCGGGCGCGATCGGGCTGGTGTCGCTCAACGGCGAGGTGCTCGTGGCCGTGCGCGTGCGCGGGCCGCGCCACGTCCAGGTCATGGTGTCGGACATCTACTACGCCGACGTCTACCCGATCGTGCGGGACGTGGCCGACTACTTCGGCCTCAAGCCCGGCGAGGACGACACGCCCGAGGACGGCCCGGTCGGCGACCTCGGCCTGTTCGCGGACCAGGGGCTCAAGGAGGAGGCCCTCGAGGCCCTCTGCCTGGAGGAGGACGAGCTGACCTCCGACGAGCTGGCCGAGCGCGTGGCCCGCGGCATCCACTTCGACCCGGCCGCCTTCGGCAAGGTCATGGACGAATACTGGGACTCGGACGAGGACTGAGCGCCTACTCGAGGCGCTGAGCCCGCAGCCAGCGAGGCCCCGCCGGTTGCCGGCGGGGCCTCGTCACGCTCGGGGCGAGTCGGGCGGGCGTCAGCGCATCTCCAGTTCGTCGCCCCACTCGTTGACGTCGAACGTGACGGTCGAACCGTCGACGACCCGGCCGGCCAGGACCGCCTTGGCCAACTGGTCTTCCAGGCTCGTCTGGATGAGCCGCCGCAGCGGCCGGGCGCCGTAGATCGGGTCGTAGCCCCGGTCGGCCAACCACGCCTTCGCCTGGTCCGTCACGTCGACCGCAATCCGGCGGTCGGCCAGCCGCTTGTTCAGGCGGCCGAGGTTCAGTGTCACGATCTGCGCCAGGTCCTCGCGCGAGAGTTGGTCGAACACGACGATGTCGTCCAGGCGGTTCAAGAACTCGGGTTTGAACGCCAGCCGGACCTGCGCCAGGACCTGCTCGCGCCGCTCGTCGTCCTCCATCGTCGGGTCCGTGATGAACTGGGAGCCCAGGTTCGACGTCAGGATGAGGATCGTGTTGCGGAAGTCGACCGTCCGGCCCTGGCCGTCCGTCAGGCGCCCGTCGTCCAACACCTGCAAGAGGATGTTGAAGATCTCCGGGTGGGCCTTCTCAACCTCGTCCAGCAGGATCACGCTGTACGGGCGCCGCCGCACGGCCTCCGTCAACTGGCCGCCCTGGTCGTAGCCGACGTAGCCGGGAGGGGCGCCGACGAGGCGGGACACGGCGTGCTTCTCCGAGTACTCCGACATGTCGATGCGGATCATCGCGGCCTCGTCGTCGAACAGGAACTCGGCCAGCGCCTTGGCCAGCTCGGTCTTGCCGACGCCGGTCGGGCCGAGGAACAGGAACGAGCCGGTCGGCCGGTTCGGGTCGGAGATGCCCGCCCGGGCGCGGCGGACGGCGTCGGCCACGGTCTGGACCGCCTCGGCCTGGCCGATCAGCCGCTCGCCGATCCGGTCCTCCATGTGGAGCAGCTTCTCCTGCTCGCCCTGCATCATCTTGCCGACGGGAATCCCGGTCCACGCCGACACGACCTCCGCGATGTCCGTCGCGTCGACCTCCTCGGAGACCATCGTGCGGCTCCGCTCGGCCGTCGCGGCCGTGGCCATCTGGGCCTCCAGCGCGGGCAGTTCGCCGTACAGCAGCTCGGACGCCCGCGTCAGGTCCCCGTCCCGCTGGGCCTTCTCGGCCTCGATCCGGACCTGGTCGATGCGCTCCTTGATACGCCCGACCTCGTTCAGCCCGGCCTTCTCGGCCTCCCACTGGGCCTCCAGCGCGCGCAGGCGCTCCTTGGCGTCCGCCAGGTCGGCCTGGAGCCGGGCCAGCCGCTCGGCCGACGCCGAGTCCTGCTCCTTCTCCAGCGCGAATTGCTCCATCGTCAGCCGGTCGACGCTCCGGCGCAGCTCGTCGATCTCCTCCGGCGAGGAGTCGATCTCCATGCGCAGCCGCGAGGCCGCCTCGTCGACCAGGTCGATGGCCTTGTCGGGGAGCTGGCGGCTGGTGATGTAGCGGTTGGACAGCGACGCGGCGGCGACCAGGGCCGAGTCGGTGATCCGGACCTTGTGGTGGGCCTCGTAACGCTCGCGCAGGCCGCGCAGGATGGCCACGGTCTCCTCGACCGACGGTTCGTCGACGTAGACCTGCTGGAAGCGGCGCTCGAGGGCGGGGTCCTTCTCGATCCGCTCCCGGTACTCGTCCAGCGTCGTGGCGCCGATCAGCCGCAGCTCGCCGCGGGCCAGCATCGGCTTGATCATGTTGCCCGCGTCCATCGCGCCCTCGGCCGCGCCCGCGCCGACGAGCGTGTGCAGCTCGTCGATGAACGTGATGACGCGGCCCTCGGCCTCGCGGATCTCCGTCAGAACCGCCTTGAAGCGCTCCTCGAATTCGCCCCGGTACTTGGCGCCCGCGACCATCGACGCCAGGTCGATCGACACGAGCCGGCGGCCTTTGAGCGACTCCGGCACGTCCCCGGCCACGATGCGCTGGGCCAGCCCGTCGACCACCGCGGTCTTGCCGACGCCCGGCTCGCCGATGAGGACGGGGTTGTTCTTGGTCCGGCGGGCCAGGACCTGGATGACGCGGCGGATTTCGGCGTCCCGGCCGATGACCGGGTCCATCTTGCCCTCGCGCGCCCGCTCCGTCAGGTCGACCGAGTACTTGTCGAGGGCCGACTCGCCGCCCTCGGCCTCGGCGGACGTGACGCGCTTGCCGCCGCGCGCGGCGTTGAACGCGGCCACCAGCGGCTCGGTCACAACGCCCCGCTCGGCCAGCAGCTTCTGGGCCTCGGACTCCGTCGCCGTCAGCCCGATGAGCAGGTGTTCCGTCGTCACGAACTGGTCGCCCATCGCCTGGGCCTGGTTCTCCGCCTCGCCCAGGACGCGGGCGAGCGGGCCGGACAGCGTCGGCTGCGTGACGGACGAGCCCTTGGCGCTGGGCAGCTTCTTGATGGCGGCGTTGGCGGCCTGCGCGACTTCCTCGGGGTCGGCGCCGAGCTGGGCCATGAGGGGTCCGACCGTGTTGTCGGGAATCATCAACAGCGCGGCCAGCAGGTGGACCGGCAGGACTGAGGCATTGCCCTGGGTCAGGGCGAGGCGGACGGCGGCGGTATAAGCGTCGCGGCTCATGGCGGTGAGCTTCTCAGTGTCCATAGACAGAAGGATCTCCTTCAAGAGTTGAGTTAGGTAGACTCAAGTTTAGCCACATCCCCGATTCCCTGTCACTCTGAGCCCCCTTCGCTTGTCATCCCGGCGAAAGCCGGGATCTTTCCGTTCAGCGAGGCACACCACGGCTCCAAGATCCCGGCCTTCGCCGGGATGACAAGAGATGGGGATGACACCGGTCGCCCACTTATCCCCAACCCACACGCCGCGTGACTTCTACTCTTCTCTAGTTTGTCTTTCCAGTACTAGTAGTAGCGCCTGTGCACACTGTTGATAACGCCCTCCCCGTGTTGTCGCC